>NZ_JAYKOT010000002.1:0-32639 GCF_035481615.1 Citroniella saccharovorans | reverse complement strand
GAAACATCCATCAATAGTCTTTCCCTTCCTGTCCTTGATTTCATCATAAGCACTCTCCACACAGTCAGTGAATTTCAAATTGTGAATTTCAGCAATTTCAACTAAGTCTACTAGCGTATGAAATAAAGTATCATAATAGTATTCGTCCCTGATTACTTCCATCATATCTTGAGCTAAACCAAATATCTTTGCTCTTTTATCGTCTTCAATGTCTCTACGATTTAAATCTTCTTTTGCATATTTATAATATTTTTCTATATCCAATTTCTCATCAATCATATTACCAATAACCAACGTCACAAAAACATCGCCTATACTGTCTTTGATACCTTCGATATTGTCCTTTGATATCCCAATTATTAACTCCGCCATTTCTTCCGCCGTCTTGTCTAGTTCTCTGTCTATTGCCCACCGCTCTATTTTTTTAATTAAGTCTTGCATTTTAATATCCTCTATACTTTCTAATATCTTCATTTATTTCACTTAGTATTTCACTTGTAAGCATTAACCTAACCTCTTTACCTATAATATTTTCAAATGTTTTAGAGTCTACAGCAATTACTTTTTCCCTTCTTCTTACAGCATCTCTAGCTATAATATCTTGCAAACTTCTTAATTTTTTATTATTTTCTTTATTTTCTTTAACTCCTTGTTGATAACCTTCTTCATAGGCGTCTGCCAAATCATTGCCAATTCTGTCAATATTGATATTTTCCATTTTTATCCCTCCAAAATCCAATCCAAATAAACTCCACACTTCCTATAATCTTCTTCTCCATTTTTCTTCTCTGCACGTATCAAGTACTTCAAACAATTCCCAATACAAAAACTTTTAAATCCATCTTTACCTAAAACTGCTTTTATAACATCTATACTTTCTACATTAAGACCATCAAGCTTGTAGTGTTTAGGTTCTCTTATATTGCCACAAGTACAGTTTTCACAATTACATTTACTCATCTTCCACCTCGATTTTATCGAACATATTTAGGTCGATATTATATTTTTCTGCCACTTCTTTAATTTCCTTGTCAGTGAATTTATTTTTGTAATAAGGGCTGTTATCGGAACTTAATAAAATATATTCATTGCTACATCCATTAAGTTTTACGTTTAGAAAGTGCCACATATTTGATTCTTCTTCTGGTATCCAAGAATATTTGTCTTTTAATTGGTATTGATATTTCTTTTCTTCTTTCCTTTCATCAATCGGAGTTTTTGCAAACTCTGAAAGTATTTCTATAAGTTCATTCTTTAGCCCATCTGGTAAATTAATAAAATGGAACATATCCGTGTTTATAATGCATGTTTGTTTAGTTCCTACTAAAACTAAAACGTGACACGTTTCAAAATCGCATTTGTCTAAGAAAATATAATTCATTCCTTTTCTAAGCCTTAAATCAACGTTGTATAATCTTCCTAAATCTTGTACTCTTTTTTCTAATTCATCAATTCTCATTTTTTCCTCCTTTTGTTACAGGTAACACTTAGATAACACTTAGATAACACTTAGATAACACTTAGGTAACAGTGAGGTAACACTATATTTCAACCAACTGTTACCCTATTAAATGTTCAAATTTCAACATTTACACCACTTGGGTAACAGTGGTAACAGTATTTTAGCAAAAAAACTTTTTTCCGTAGATTGTTTGTTTTGGTATCAGTAAACAAAGAATCTTATAATATTACTTTTATTAAAGAAAAGGTGTTACTACTGTTACCTATTACCTGATACCGTTGAAACACCAACGTTCTTGAGGTAACAGTTTGAGCGTTTTGAACTGTTACCAACTGTTACCTAAAAATCATCTTGTAAGAAACACCTTACAATTTCCTTACATTTCCTTACAATTTAGTTTTAGCAAAAAGTAAGGATTTTTTGGCTTGATTTCAACACTTACAAGAAATCCTTACAATCTTACAGTAAAATTGCCAAAAAAGTTTTTTTTTCGTAGATTACTCACATGACACAAGTCTTAAAAAATATATTACTTTTATTAAAAAATATTGTAAGATTGTAAGGAAATGTCTTAAAGTAATGAAATTTCAACGTTTTAATCCTTACAATTTCCTTACATTTCCTTACAATTACAAACCTTGCTGTAATAAAATGTAAGGTTTTGGTCTATTCTTCATCTGTGGATTTCACAAAACACCTTGTAGATTTTCCATTTATCCACTTAATCCCACTATTCAAACCGTAGACACTTTTGAGTGTTTCTTTTATCATATTTGATGAATAATTGACTGCATTGTCTTCACACCAATCTTTGTAAGCGTCGTAAATTTCTCTTAGTGGCTTGTTTTCATAGTCTTCAAGTTTTGCACCCTCTACAAATTCCAGTGCAGGATTATTCTCCCTGTGATACTCCTCGTTAAATTTCTCTACTCTTTCAGACTCTGTAAACTTCCCATTTTCATAAAGTCTGAAATAACCTTCAACAATTAACTTTATCCAGTACTCCAGTGCTTCTTCTGTAGTAAGCTTCGTTATAAACAATGGATCCTTCTTTTTTACCTTTGAATACATGGGTAGCCACATGACACGTCTTTTATAACTCTCGCCTTTTTCCCAGGACTTCAATATATGATTACTGGTAAATATCAAACTCCCCGTAAAATACATATTTTCTGCACTTTTGTATAGCTCCCGTGTAGCGATATAGTCACAAGTCGATATATTTTTCAGTATCTTCATATCCTTGTCATTAATCGACTGATCTTGCAGGTCATCTCCTAAATTTGCAAGTTTGCCTTTGAAACTGGAAAAATATCTTTCATCTGATAGCTCCCCAATACTAAGTCCCGTAACATTTTTTGTCCCAAGTATTGTTCTGATTATCGTCAACAAAGTACCTTTTCCATTTCCACCGTCACCTACAAAGATAAAAAACTTTGCAAGTAGTCTTTTAAATTCAGCATTAACTATGAGAGTATGTCCCAGTACTTCCAGCAGTAAATCTCTATAATCCTTGTCTCCACCTGTAAGGTGACCGATATACTTATCCACCACCTCAACAGCTTTCGCTTCAGGATTGTACTCCACACCAATCATATAAGGACTAAAATCTTCAGTCACAAGCTCCGTAAATTCTCCGTCTCTCAAATATCCATTCTTAAACTTGATATCAAAGATAGCTTCTTGTGGTATCTTCTTGCACCTGTATTTCATCTGCTTGATAACCTCATCAACATACCTTGTCCTCTGATTCCCAACCTTTTTGTAAACCAATTTATTCAAGATACTTTCTTCATGTGTGTATCCACCATCAAATTTGAAATAGAACCTCTGTCCGTACTGTAGAAAATCAAGCTCTCCCATCAACCAACTTGCAATCTCGTATTCATTGTCTTTGTCTGCAATTACAACCTCATCTCTTGTAATGGTCAAAAACTCCTCATCACTCAAAGGTTGTGCAAAAATATATTGATTGACAAAAGCTAATATCTTTCTCCAGTCTTTGTGAGTTCCAATCCTTGACCTAAGCTTGAAAAGTGCGTTATTTCTACCCTCTCCGTCATCAAGTCCTACAAGCTCATCAAATCTTTTGTTGGTATTAAAGATGAAAGGTGCTTCCTCTCTGATACCGAAGTTTTCAATATCTCTTAGCTTGCCATTTCTTTTAATCGTCACTGACTGTGTATTTCCTTTATGCTTTATCTCATACTTGAAACCTAAAGGACTAATCTTATTCGCTCCTCTTCTAAAATCATCAGGCTTCTTGAAATACAAGTGACAACCCCTCTGAGTCCATACAACTTGAGTCTTTATCCCAAAGAAACTTATAAGCTCTTTTATCGTCTCTTTTGGTAGAGTGTCAATATCGATTACATAATCAGTATCTTCAAGTATCCAACCAGCGTCTTTGAAAGCCTCACAACTTTCCGACACGTCGGCTCCTATAGCTGCGTGCTTTTCTCCTTCCAGGTATTCCACATACAATTATCTTTCTCACCTCCAGCGTTCAAGATTTTTCATGGTCAAATCATAGTACCACTGAATATCTATTAGATCTTTAAAATTTTCTATTTCACTTACATCACCATTCCACACGAACATGTTTTTTGGTGTATCCGTATACTTAACAAGTCCTCCATCACGTCTTTTTTTCAGCAGCTCCACACCTTTACCCTTCTTTGCAAAGACACGATTAACTTTTGTGCTCAGCACTTTGTCAGGTTCATCAGCTATGACCGTACCTTGAAAGGTGCTTCCAGCTTTTAAGACGTACTGATATAAAAGTGGATTATCCAAATTCTCTATTATCGTATTTTGCACAGGCTTTTCATGTATCAAGTAGTCAACAAGTGCAATCTGCACAACCCTGATATCATTGTTTGCAAAGTACAAGTTCTTTTTGTACTTGTTTACGTCACCGCCTTTGGTCTTAACTTCATCTGTATCCGTGATAGCTATATAGTTATTAACGTCAGTTTGTATCCACCTTTTAAAGTAGTCAGTCCCTAGAGTAAGTCCAAACTCCTTTTCCCACTCTTTTTTTACAATCTCGTCATCTGTACCACTGTATACATAGCCGACACCATCGGTATTAATGTTGATTATCTCCGCTCCGATATTTGCTAGTCTTTGTGACAGTACATACAAGCTAATCTGACCATAGATACATATTGAGTAAGCCAAGTGAGGATTGTTAAGTTGACTATACTGGTTATTGAGTAGTCCATAGGTTGAGTTTAAAATCAGTTTATAAGGTGCTTGCTCTTCTTTCCTACCTTCTGCTTTTAACTTCAACCTATAATCCAGTACTCTTTTGTAGTACTCCGTCTTGTCCTTAAGTCCATCAAGTAAAATCAAAATATTAGGATACATTGAGTTAACATCAGCAAGTCTTACATCTTTTCTTTCGATAAAACCTTTTGGAACTCCGTGTAAACCGCCCCAACCAAACTCAATTACATTTCCGAACTCCTGTACAATAACCTTTTTCTTCTTAAACTTAAAATCAATCGTCGTATCAAGCTGTCGCCACATATCAGCAACTTCTCCTGGCACAAGCTCCAGTAATTCATCATTCACAAGTCTTCTACTTGGTGCTTTTCTTGTAGGTTTTAGGATTTGACCTACTATAGAAGTAGTATTCCATTTATAAGCCCTATCTCTTAATCTCTCTTCCTCAATCATGTCTACAATCTTTTTCTTACTCTCGAAGTAGTCTTTCCTCATCTTGTAGATTTTTATAGTCTGCTCTACATCATACTCACAGTATTTCAAAGTCTCCAGGTTTTCTTTAGGAGTAAGCACTCTATCCAAGTCAAAAGGTACTTTAGACTCTACAATACTAAGTCCCATGTTTCCCTCAACCTTTTTAAGACTTGGTTTAGAAACATCTATTTGTTGAAAGCAATCTATGGTCCTACAATTTTCAATCTTCTTGATACCTACTTCCGACCTTCCTTGTATAAGTGAGTCATTCCAGGTCTTTATCAAGCTTTGAGGTAAATTCTTTGACATAGCATAAAGAATTTTATCGTCATAGAAATGGTTATTATAACCAACCAATGTTTTATCTTTTATAAAATCCCCCAAGTCTTCAAAACCTTGTTTTGTAATTAGTCCTTTATCTAGATATTCACCAAGTCCATCAAGGTGAGAGGAAAAAACTTTGACAGTTTCTCCCTCAATATTCTTAAAAACTACCATGGAGTTATATTTGAAAACCTCGATGTCGTAAAATAATAAGTCATCCATTACCAATTCCTGTTTATTGGCATTACAAAACCAATCACATCAGCGGGACCGTCAGCATCTATAACTCTTGTAACAAGGACTTGTTTTTTTGGTCCCATTGACCAGAAGTAACAGTCTTTAAAGTGTTTTAACAACTTATCATTTACATAAACCTCAAAGTCTTTATCTTTATTATCATATTGAGAAATAAATTTTCTTAGAGGCTTTCCTCCATGTTCTTCTAGTGTCATAGTGTCCAGTAAAGGTTTCTTGAACTCGAAGTTATCAAAAACCCCACAACCTTTTTCATTGACACTTTGATGATCAATTAAAATTTCATTTTCAGGAAGAAAATAACCTACAATTCCGTTTGTGACTAAAGTTTTATTGGTTTCATTTTCTTTTGACAAAATACACCTTTGATCGCTCACGATCCAGTCAATAAAAAGTTTATTCAGTGTTTTAATATTAAATTCTGCCATAATAACCTCCTACGCCCATTTAGGCTTTTTAATCTCTGCATAAGTAAACTTCTTAAAAGCTACCTTAACCTCAACCATAATATTCTTACCTACAATCTTTTCAGCGTCTTTGACTTCAACACCGAATTTGTCTTTAAATTTTTTGTATTGACGTTCTTTCTTTTGAGGATTTGTAAACCACTGTTTTTTAACTTCAATATAATCTGCATACATCATCTTACTTTCATATAACTTTCCTTCATGCTCAAAGTAAATATGAACACCTTTACCGTCGTCTTCAATACTTTTTATAGTTGTCTCAAAGATTTTACCTTCATCTTCTTTGTCAAACTTTTCAACAACTACTGACTCCCAAAGTGAATTAAATCTGTCATAACAGTAAACGTCTTTTTTCACTCCTACGCAGTCACTAAGCTTGTCAAAGGTAGTCTCAAAGTACTCTTTGCACCATTCGTCAACTTTTTTAGCCTTTTCTTCGTCGTCTATATATTCATTCTTGTCGTTGTCGTAAATTTGTTTATTGAAAGCAACTTCAAGTACTTGTCCTTTTTCTTCGTCTAAAAAAGTCAAAGTTGCCTTCTTGTTCTCATTCTCGTATACTACTTCAATCAATTCTAAATCTTCTCTTAAATTTTCCATTATATCCTCCTGTAATCGATATCATTTTCTTTCATCAATAACTCTATAAGTTTTGCGTCTTTTTCTGTAAAGACTTCAAATATAAACTTTTCTGTCTTCTCAACTTCACTGTCTTTTAAAATTTCTTCCTGTTCTTGTAAAAGCCTCTTCTTCTCTGATACAATTTGAAGTGACATTGCAAGGTCTTTTTCTTCTTTATACACAAGCATGAGTTCGTTGCAGTCTTCGTGCTTTCTTATAACTTCAAGGTCTCTTTCTGACTTTTCTAAAAAGTCTGTCATGTCTTTCTCGACTTTTGACATAGACTCTGATTTGTTTAAGTGTTTTGAAGTTAACCAGTCCTCGAAGTCAAAGATCCTTGCAAGGTCATATTGTGCAATTCTTAAGTCCCAAATTTCTTTTAACTCTTCAGTCTTCTTTTGTCTTTCTTGCTCTTCAAGGTTTCTTACTTGACTTCTAACAATTTCGTCAGCTTCTTTGACTATGCTTTCTATCTCTTTGACTTGGGAGTTGAAAACCTCGTAAGGTTCGTTAATCGCCTTTTTTATTTCAATTCGCCTGTCGTTTAGTTGCTTTACAGCCTTATTTACTCGTGCAAGTACTTTTTTAACTGTCTTGACGTTTTCATCTGTGACTTCCATTTGACTTATGAAGCCCGCTATTTCCATAGCTTCTAATTTCAGTTTTTCGTAACTTTGAAACTTGACTTCTCCTCTCGTCAAAGTGACTTGAGGTTCAAAAACTTCTATGTTTGCCAACTTTATTCCTCCTTTTCTGATTTTCTGACCTATAAGGTCCTTTCTTACTTCCTTTTCTCAATAAAATCTTTCACTTTTGTGCAGCTCAATCCAAAGACTTTCTTTGTCTTTCCTGTACATATAGTAGAAAGCCTTTGACTGCTGTGTACTCAAGTGTCTCATAGCTCCCTTGTAAGCGTCGTAGCCGTATAGTTTCTTTGATACATCTTGTATAGCCCCGATTTTCTTTTCATCATGGTTGCTTTCTAAGAAAAGATAATCGTACTTTACTTTTGGTGCAAGCTCTAAGCTACAAGTGTCAGTAGCATATATAAGTGACTTTCCGTCTTTTCTTACTGTGTATCCGTGGCAAGGTACGTCGTGAACACAGGGGAAAGATTGTATAATCCTGTCTTTGAATTTTAGCTCTGTACTATCACCTACCATGTAATCAAGCTTTACCTTGGTGACTATATCCCAATTTCCAATCCACTTGATCCTGGGAAACTCTTTTTTTATCTTCTTTACAGTGCTAACCTTGATATGATCCGAGTGTGTATGAGTGATTAAAATATACTTAATCTTATATAGCTCCTTTTTTATGGATCCATAAGGAACTCCAACATCAAACATCATGTCATCCACAATCACACAGTTTCCACTTGAACCACTTGAAATTATCTTGTATCTCAAATCTCTGTAATCACCTCCTCTAATTTAGTTTATATACCGCATACACGATCCATACCAGCTTTAAAATGAAGTGCATAGCAGCAATAGATAAAACCATACCTAAAACGATTCCCAAAACTTCAATCAAATTTACGATACATTCATGGATCCTATGCCTTCTTCTTTTAGTTTTTCTCTTCTTTGCACATTCTCTATAAGATTCCATCATCCAATATCAGCTCCCACATTATCTTCCAACCACTTATCTAGCTTAGAAACAACAACTCTAGCCCTATTTCCTACATACAAGACTGGGAAATCTGGCTTTCTTATAAGTTCCCTGGCTGTGTTTGTTCCAATACCTAGGACTTGGCATAATTCCTTAGTGTCGATTAAAAGCTTGTCCTTAGGTTTTAAAACTAACTTATCTTCCATACCTCTACCTCCTTTAACTATTAACTCTCCTGTCTGCATAAATACATGGCAAAGACCAGTAGTCATCTAAAAACACACACTCAGAGACTTTATGATAATTTTTAATCCTTCTCCTAAAAATTCTTTTAGTATCAATCTCTAAATAACAAGGACTGGTAAACCTATAAGAAATCTCTTTTTCAGTCCTTTTTAAAACTTCAATTTCAACCCCATCATCATCATCACGATAAACCCCGCCAACCTCGAATTTTTCCAATATATTTCTCCCTTCTTATTTTTTAAATAGAGTATTACTCAAACGAACTTGATCAACAATAAAAACTACATCCTCTCGAGATAAATTTTTTTCAACAAATAACCTTTCAAATTTATCTCGATTTTCTTTTGTATCATCTTTTAGCTCAAATCTTCTGTATTCCATAACTTCCCCCTTTACTTTTCCAATTTCTTCATAATTTCCTTATATTTTTGGGTCACAGCCTCTGGTATCGGTATATAGCCTTGTAACACTTCTTCTGCTCTTATAGTTATATTTGATTTAGGAAAAAACACATCTACATCAATTTGACTAGGTTTGTTTTCGTCCCATTTAAAAAAATAACGAGCAACACCACCAACATTTACTTCAACGTCAAAATGCAATAAGTTCATCAAGTAGGAACTCTCCTTAAACCCTACTTCCAATAATTCTTCTCTTTTTAAATCTCTCATATTTACACTCCTTTATATTTTTTGCTGTTTAGTTTACTAATTGTCAACTTTATTATTAAAAAAAATTGACTCCCTTTCTTCGCTTGTTAAATCTAATAAATCAGATAAAAGCTGAATCTCCTTTGCATAAAATTCACTACGATTATAAATTTTATTATATAAGGTTGCACGATTAATATTTAATTGGTCAGCTAAAAATTGTAATTTATAACCGCTATCTTTTATCTTATAATTTAACTCAATTGTGTCGGTCATTTTTGCACCTCCCTGTCTTTTTTTCTTTCTACAAGATTATATTAGCATCAAGTTTTCATTTTGTCAACTATTTTTTACTAAAAACTTAAAAAAATTTTTTTTTGTAAATTTTAATTGACATTTAATCAACTTTAGTATATAATCAATTATATAAATATAAAGGAGGTGAGTATAAGTGTTAAATGAAAGGATTAAAGAGAGAAGAAAAGAATTAGCAATGACACAGGAGGAGTTAGCACGAAAAACCGGATATAAAACAAAAGGTGCTATATCAAGAATAGAAAAAGGTGAAAGAGATTTATCTCAATCCCAGATATCTGCATTTGCCAAAGCCTTAGACGTATCCCCAGCTTACTTAATGGGCTGGAATGATAGTCCATCTGACGATATAGACATATCAAAAATTCCAGGAGTAATAATGCCCGTCAAATTAAAAAGAATACCAATTCTTGGAACGATCGCCTGTGGCGAACCAATCTTCGCAGAAGAAAACTATGAGGGCTACTTTATGTTAGATAAAAACCTTCCAGAAGCCGACTTCTGCCTAAAAGCAAAAGGAGATTCTATGATTGATATGGGTATTCACGAAGGCGACCTTGTTTTTCTAAGACAACAGCCAATGGTTGAAAATGGCGAAGTTGGGGCAGTCCTTATAGATAACGAAGCGACACTCAAAAAAATTTATATAAATGAGCACGAAATAATTTTACAACCCTGCAATAGGAATTACCCGCCTATAGTAGTAAAAACTGGCGATATAAAGATAATGGGAAAATTAGTTGGATATTATCACAATACGGATAAGTAGGAGGTAAAACATGAAAATAAAAAAATTATATTTAATTATAAGTTTCGTCCTATCTTTGATACTTTTTAATTTTAATGAAGATTTTGGTACAGGTATCTTTTTAATATTTATAATTTTAGCAGTTATTTACTACAAGCAAAATAAAAAAATAAAACCTAAAGTAACAACCTATCCAAAAGATTTTACAATAATTGACGTTGAAACCACTGGACTAAGAGCTTTTACAAGTGAAATCATAGAATTTGCAGCAATTAAGGTAAGAGACTTAGAGATTGTGGACGAATTTTCCACACTATGCAACCCTGTAGAGCCAATAGAAAACTCACACATTCACGGGATTAAAGACGAAGACGTAAAAGATTATGAATATTTTAGTGGATATATCCCTGAAATATTAAAATTTATTGGAGACGACACGGTCACTGCGTAAAATGCACCTTTTGATATAGAATTTGTAAATTCTTATTTATCTAAGGACCTAAAAAATCAAATCTTCGATGTCTTACAATTTGCAAGAAATTATGATAAAAGAGACTCTTTTAAGCTTGAAAGAGTGAAAAAAGACCTTAAAATTGAGACAAAGTCTCACAGAGCCTTAGATGATTGTAAAACGACATTAGAATACTACAAGCATTTAGTAAATAAGAACCCAAAAGCAATAGTAAGTTATATCACTTGTTCCGAAGACGACTATAAGTTAAAAGCGAAAAAGAAACGCAGCATATGTAAAGTGGTTTAATGAAAATTACAAAGTTGAATTAGAAGAGAATTTAGATCCATTCTTCAATGGAAAAAATTTTTGTTTCACTGGAGTTTTAAAAAGAATAAACTTGCCGAGCTTTTGCAAGAAAATAGCTAAGAATGGAGGCCAAGTACAAGTTAATACAACCTTAAAAACTGATTATTTAATACTAGGAGATTATCCTGACAAAACCACTAACCAAAAGAAAGCTGAAAAATACAACTTAAGAGATGATGTGTTTATAGATATATTAATCGAAGATGAATTAATAGAAACTTTAAGACAATAACCAAAACAAGAAAAAACTCCCCCTACAGACGACAATCTGTAGAGGGAAACGTGAGTATATCGCTATACCAACCACAAAATAATTATAGCATATACTCCACTTAACTTACAAGAAAGGAGTATTTTTTTATGACAAAAAAATCAAATGGCGAAGGATCCATATATCATTCAATGAGGAATGGAAAAAAATACTATACTGGCCAGATCACCGTTGGCATAAAACCAGATGGCACACCTGATCGTAAATCTTTTTCTGGCTTCAAAAAGTTTGAAGTCCTTAGAAAAATGGAATTGGCAAAAGCCCAGGTCGGACTAATAGACTACTCAAAGGACAAGGTTAGGTTTGGAGAGATGTTTATCTATTGGCTTTTTAAGGTAAAAGCACAAACCATCAAGCCCAGGACTTTAGAAAAATACGAAAGCTTAGTTAGGCTAAAAATAGAGCCATATAGAATTGCAAGAATGCCCTTGCTTAAAATAAATGCACCTGTTTTACAGCAACATTTTAATGATCTTTTGAAAGTCAAAGAGATTTCAGTCGCAGGTGCTCCAGACCTACTAACCCTTGTAAAATCTTATATGGAGTACCTAGTCTTAAATGACTATATAGCAAAAAACTATGCTTATAATGTCGTCTTACCAAAAGAAGAGATTAAAGACGAAAAACCAAACGTATTAGAACTAGAAGAACAGAATCTTCTGGCCGGATTCTTAGATTTGGAGGTTGATATAGACCTTATGATATATGTAATGTTGTTTACAGGTCTTAGACGTGCAGAAGCAATGGCTCTACAGTGGTCCGACTTTAAAAACTCCACTTTAGATATTAACAAACAATTACAAGAAGTTGCTATTTTTGGTAAGGATAGAAAAAGAATTACTAATCGAGAATTTACAAGTCTAAAAACAAAGAACTCATATAGAGTCTTACCTCTCCCCAAAAAAGTTATAGTAGCTTTACAAAACCACAAATTAAATCAAAGTAGAAAAAGGCTGCTTTTAGGACAAGAATATAAAAATCAGGATTTTATATTTACAGATGGATTTGGAAATCCAGTCTACAAAAATGGAGCAGGGAAGCGTCTTGACAAACTCTGCAAGGAGCTTGGCATCACCAGGATTACACCTCACGGCCTTAGACACACATACTGCACCCGTCTTTTCGAAGCCGGGATAGACGTTAAAACAGTTCAAAAACTTATGGGCCAAGGCGACATTTCCACAACCCTTAATATTTATACACATGTCATGCAGCATGTACAAGAAGAAGCAGTGAGAAAATTTGAGAGCTATTCCATGTAAAAATAAATTTTTTATTAAGTTGCAAACACGTTGCAAACTTTCATAAAACTAAATACCATAAACTTCTAAAAATACAGATTCTATAACCAAATATACACCTTCCCTGAAGGGGGAACACAAAAGAAAAAGGTTTTTTTTATTATTATTAATTAATAATAACTATTTTTTTTTTTTTAAAAAAAAAAAAAATTATTTTTTAATTATAATTATTTTTCTTTTTTTTTTGAAAAAAAAAACAAAAAAAAAAAAAAAAAAAAAAAAAAAAAAAAAATTTTTCCCCAAAAATTTGGGGGATTTTTTTTTACCTTTTTAAATTTTCATTATCAAAAATTTCTAAAAGCTCTTCTACTTCTTTTCTTGATTTTGCATATTTTCTCGCAAAAGTTCTTGCACTAGATTTTATCCTTTGGTATCTTGCTTTTTCAGGATTTCTTTTTTCCCAAGCTCTACTAGCTCTAATTTGAGCATCTGACGTTTTATTTTCCATAAAATCTCCTTGTGAAATTTCCTGTTCTTTGATATAATCAACTTAAAGAAAAGGGAGGAACAGGGCTCCCTAATCTTTACTATCGTAGCCTACTTTTTAGTAGGCTATTTCTCTATTAATTTCTTTATTTCATTAACTGCTTCTTCTTTCGTCTCTGACTTCTCAATTATTGCTAATATCATTTCCAATACTATTTTAAATTGTTCATTAGTCATTCCCTTATCTTCCATTTTCTCCTTCCTCCTGCTCTTTACTCGTAAGATTTCTTTTCTTACTGTATATATAATATAACACAATTGTTATATGTTGTCAACCTTTTTTTATTATTTTTTAGAATTATATGTAATAAAGCCCGTATTTTTACGGGCGATTGTTTTATTTTTCTATAGCATTTTTTGTTCCAGAATAAAGACCGCAGGCTGATAAACCGTAGCCGATACCGACTAGGATTGTATCCGTAGAAAATCCATTTTTTAGAAAAGAAAAAACCACCCCAATTAAAATACTTGCAAGTGGTATAAACTTCTTATCTATATCAAATTTTTTCACTACTTCTAAAATTCCAACTATAAGTGGAACGATTAAAATATCAAAATTGTCCATTATCTTCCCCCTTTTATCTCTTCAGCAAATTTTGCCACTTCTTTTAAGGTAGCTAACCTGTCATCTCCAAATACCTTTTTATCCGCTCCTTTAATATCATATCCGCCCACTTGCACAATGAAAGCTCCCTTGTCTTTATATATTCTGGCATCTTTTGTTTTAGTAAGTAGACCTGCCCCAATCGCATTAAATAAGGCTTCTGCATTTGGAAGGTCGCCATCACTCCAGTAAGCAATTATAACTTGTTTATCCATAAAATCCACCCCACTTTCTTTTAAAGCCTTTTTATCATACTCATAAAGCTTATATTTTTCTATAATATCAATTAACTTTCCTGGATACTTTGGATCAGTTGCATATCCATCATCATAAATTTTTTGGCATGCCCTCTTGTAGTCCACCTCTCCAATTAAATTTTTGTAGATATAAACCCCACCTATACACCTGGTAGTAAGATATAAAAGCCTATCCCTTATTGACTCATCCCAGGACTTGTAAGACTTAAATCCAGCTAAGACTTCCACATACTTTCCGTTAATCCACTCAGAAGTTTTTTTCTTATAAATCCTAGTCCAGCTTGGATCAGTACTAGCCTTTATCCCAAAAATTGCATTTGCTCTTACTGCAAGCTCCGAATTTCCACTGTCAGACTCTAGGATAGCTTGAGCAATAGTAAGACTTGGTAGGATTCCATGAGTCTCCCAGCCTTTTATGGCACCATCTTTTATCTTTTCAATAAAATCTGGAGTAGAAAGTCTGGTCTTTTTAGATTCCTTTAGTTCTTCCATATACTTTGCAACCTTTCTCTTAAAAGGCTCCCAGCCATTATTGTCTAGCATCCTATGAGGACAGTACTTACCGGACCAGATTTGGTGATTTCTAAGCCTATCAATACCAAATCCCTTAGACAGTAAAAGTTTTGCCGACTTGTGTGCTGCATTATCCTCAGCTACTGGATACCTACTATCGCCCTTATCAAGAGAGTAGCAAATTTCAAGTGCTACAGACTTTGTATTTCCGTCACCTCTTCCATCTCCAGCATGCCAGCAGGACATATTAAGCCTTTGAATTTGTACACACTCTCTGTCATCAATCGCAAAGTGATAAGTAACTTCACTTTTCCCACTATGCACATACATAGCTTCGCTCCTAGCACTCACACGATTCGCTGTGTTGTGGATAGTTATATATTGCCAGTCCATCTCACCGAAAGTCCTAGTATCGCTTAAAGGTAAAAGCATAGTGGTTTCTTTATAACTTGCCATAGGATCGATCCCTCCTTTACTTTAAAATAATACTTAAAATATAGCCAACAATTCCACTAATTCCAGCAATTATAAGCTTATCCCAATACTGCACAGGTCTTTCAAGTATCTTCTTCACATCCATTTTAGTTTCCTTTGTTGTCATATTAATCACGTCAACCTTATACTCCGTCTTACTTAAATCCGACTTCAAATTCACAAAATTTTCTTCCAACTTTTCCACCCTACTTTTTACATCCAATAAATCCTCGCTTAAATTCTTCATACGCTCCATGCAGTTTTTTTCTTCTACACACATCTAACCACCTACTTTTTAATAAAATTAAGCATATCCCTCGCCCATTGCACTTGTTTGTGCAACTTCTTTTCCGTTATAGATAGCAGTGAAAGTTACATATCCAAAATTACTTGTATAAGTTGGACTAGTAACCGAACTTTGACCAGTGTATTCAATTCGGTCGCCTTTCATTGTATTGTCGGCATTAAGTTTTACAACGATTGTAATTGGCTTGATATCTTTAAATTTACTATCAATATCGACTTTATAATAGTAAGTCTTAAAACGTGAACCAGGTCTACTAACATCAACCCTTTCTAATCCATAGAAAAACTTACTCCAGTCCAGTCCTTGCCACACCAACTTATCCCCACAGTAGACCTCGGATATAGCCTTGTCGCCGATATAAATCTCTTTAGTGTCCTTATCGTTAAACTTAATCATAACTTACTCCTGCACAAAATATAAAGTGCTTGGGCCTTTAGTCATGCCAGTATAAGTTGCCTTACTTGTGATGACAAATTTTAAGTCCTTAGTAGCCCCACTCAAATTAGCCTTTATACTGTCATGGGTATGGTCTTTACTAGCCGTGTTTTCAATAGCACTTTTATTATCATGTATATCATCAACCATTAAATCTATAACATCGTTAAGATACATAGTGAAATAGTGCTCGGCAGCACTACTTTGAGTTTCTATATCAATCTCTGTGCATTTGTGCCTATGCTCCTTACTAGCCGTATCCTCAAGCTTATTTTGTAGGTTAGTCACATCTTCTATTGTGTGCTTATGCACTTTTTCAGCCCTATTTTCAATCGATTTACTCAAAGTCTCTTTTGTTATATTTAAATTATCTACACTAGGCACAGTATATGGTGCTGATTCTTTTTCTGTTCCAATAACTTTCACAACCCCTGCTGTGCTTGAAGTTGCATTAGGTATCACACCTTGCATAGTCTTATCCCAGCTCTCAAAAGTAGACTTTCTTTTCTTTTCAACTTCTACCCTTTGAGTTTCCTGACTTTGCCTTGCGTTTTCTTGTGATTCCCTAGTATTTTCAGCACTTACTCTTGTACTTTCAGCTGATTTTCTTTTACTTTCTTCGTTTTGTCTTGTATTTTCTTGACTGCTTCTTGTACTTTCAGCACTCACTCTTAGAGTTTCAGCACTTACTCTTTTCTTTTCTGCTTCAACTCTTTGTTTTTCCTGACTATCTCTTGTTATTTCGTTTGACTGCCTGGCGCATTCTTGATCTATTCTAGTCGATTCTCGAGACAGTCTAATAGATTCTTGTGACTGCCTAGCCTTTTCTGCACTAACCCTACTAGCTTCTGCAGCCATTACTCCCTCCATATCAGTCCTGATTTTCTTGACTGCTGTGGTGTCAGTTGATACCTGCTTTTGTTTATTTGTCACATCAACCCTAATTGCTTCCTGCTTTTGCAGACTATCTTTGTATGCTTTTTCTTGTGCGTCTACCCTTTCAAGTGCTTTTTCAAGCTTTGTGAAGTCAACTACTAGGTCTTTGCCGATACTTCCGCCATTGGCCATAGACTCGGTCACTTCAACTTCTTTTACTTCTGATTGAATTAATTCTTCAGACCCCTTATATAAAGCAATTTGAAGCTTCAAAGTACCAGCCTTAGAAACCATATCAGTAGACAAGTAAACCTTGTATCTTCCATCTTCGACTGTGGCTACTGTGTAGAAAGTTTTGTCAGGATAATTTGAGTTCACTCCGTAAAGCCTGCACTCATACACACTACTTGCTTCTAAAACTTCTCCATCAGTAGAGACCATCTCAACAAGAAAGCCCCTAGACCTAGTATCTCCTTGGACTGGCTGTAAGTATCCCAGCTGATTATCATCAAACCTTAAAGTAATCGATTTTATCCCTAAATCCATAAGCTACTCCGCCTTTTCTATTTCTTTTAACTTTTCTTCCACTTTATCCCTCATGCCAAAATTATTTCCTATCATCTCAAGCCTGATCTTTTTCTTAATCACAGCCTCGCAAAGCATATTAATTAGTACTTCCATTTTCCCCTCCAGTATTCGATAAAAGTAAGGTAAGTTCAAGAACCTGTCCCTGTAAGCTCTCAATTTCCTTATTTTTCGCTTCTAATTCCCTATTAAACCTTTCCATATCAAAGCTATCAACTTTTACCAAATCAAGCTCTATAAGGTCTTTGAGCTTATCTTCAGCCATCTTAAACTTATCGACCTTTTTGGTCATTACAGCTGTCATTTCTTCAGCGTTTAAATTAATTTCACATCTCATAAAATCATATGGAGGGCGGTTAGACTGAAATTGAATTGTTCCACCTATATATACTCCACCACGTTCAATATCAATTTTTGGTAATACATCTACATAATCAATTTTCATAACTTATCCTTTCTACTCCTTCCACTTCCACGTGCCATCACTTGCCCTTATGAGCGGATATCCTCCGGCTTGTATTGGAGATCCTTGAAGATTTAAAAGACCGCTACAGCCAATGGCAAAACCATTACTATAACTAGCTTTGAACCAGCCCGACCCATTCATAAGAGTTAGACCATTTTGTTCCAGCGAGTGCCTATTGCCATTCGGATTTGCGGCTATTCTTCCCTGGGCCTCAAAAGTATTTGATCCATAGTCAAAACTAAAAGCACTTGAGTTCGCATTAAGACTAGTAGCAGATCCGTTAATCGAAGCCTGCCTATAATTTCCTGACAGATAAGATGAGGAGTTACTAACAGTTCCCGTGTGTGTCCCACTAGAGTTAGTCGTTAAAGTTCCAGTAGTTATCGAATTTGCACTTAAGTGCTCAAACCTCACATCCCTACCGCTAATAGTCCCAAAGACAGCACTACCACTAACCTGAAAATCTCCATTAACTCGAGTTTGTCCGTCAAGGATTATATTTTTCCCCTGGATCCTTGCATTTTCAGGACTTAAATTTATAGCGGAGATTACACCGTCTTTTCCAACTTTTAGGTCAATCTCTTTTGCTTGTGCTTCAAATTTGCTTTCTGTATCTTTCTTCAAGTCGTCTACAAGTGAGATTTTTAAATTATTTGTCCGTGGATCGTATATGATTTTATTAGCCAAGTTAAAAGATCCCTTGTCCATGCTTAAAATAAATTTCCCTTGTTTATCCGATAAGACACCTGCTTTGAGTAGGTCAGCACTTAAAGTTCCTGTATCTATAAAGTCAGCTACTATGTGACCGTCTATTGTAATTCCTACACTATAAGGTCCTAATATTCCATTGTGACTGAAACCAATCCCATTTTTGTTAATCCTTACAACTTCTTTAGCTGTGGACATGTCGGCTGTATCCATTACAAGAATTTCAAAAGGCTTTCCGTCCGCAGTAGTTCTTGTGACTATGTTTCCTCCTGATACTCCACTTAGTTTGTCCGTAGCTTCTTTTTGTTTTTGTTCAAGTTCACTAGCTTTTACTTCTATCTTTGAGTCTATCTCTTTGATTAGTGTCCCAGTGTTTTTTGCCATAGAGTTTGTAAAGTTACCAATCTCTATGCTTTCAAATCTTTCTTTCAAGCAGTCGTACTTATAAGAAATTACATTAGATTTCAAGTTAATATCAAGTTTTGGTACTATCACGTGTACTACGTCGTAAAGGTCAAGTTCCTCAAGCCATACGTACTTCTTGTAGTCACTTGTATTTCTAAGACTTATAAAGTTGACCTCATAATTTACTATTGGTTTATCAATATTATGCTCTGTAAAATACTTTTTAGCTTCTTCTCTTACGTACTTTTCTTTATCTTCTACACTTTCGGGTACTTCAATCCTGATTTCAGCTACCTTTGGATAAGCATATGAGTCTATAAGAGGGCTTTCTATATACTTTTCTTGTATCATATGGACGATATTATCTTCCACCCACGTCGGCATTATTTTTGTGATAACTTTACTGTCGTCTATGCTTTCGCTTATACCTTGTAAATTCTTTCCATACCTGATATCGTAGCCGTTATCTCTACCTTCGACTATATGCTCTATCAGGAAGTTGTCTCTTCTTATATATCCTCCCCAGTTTGCTATCAGGCAGTTGTCAGCCCCAAGCATAGCTTGAATTGGGTTTTTTCTCACGTAGTAAGCAGTTGATATTGTACCTACTTTTGAGGTGCTTTTAAATCTATGAGGATATAGAGTTCCTCCAAGAATTGAGTTCAAGGCTCCCGCACCATTTGTCGCAGTTGGTCTTGAATCTTCTATAAAATTTCCCAGTAGGTCATAGAAGATATGTCTTCCTTTTGCTGTAGTCTTTCTCAAGTCATGGTGTGAGTTGTAAATTCTGAAAAGTTGTTCCCCTCTAGGTGTTGGAGCTTTAATTATCTTTCCATTTTCTAGTCTTTTATCCAACTTAGACTCATACTCTAGCTCAAAAATTCCGTTTTCATCTTCTTTTACATGACACTTATATGGGTTGAGTATTGTCTCAATGTGATTAAAGTCAGTTTCCGATTTGTTAAAAAGTCTTATCATAGTTCTCTCCAGTATGGGACAATTTCCAGTTTTGTAATTCCACCACTAAAAGATATATAATTTCTACCTTCTTCAAAGATAGGATACTCACCTTCCATGTCTTTTCCTTTTGGTAAGTTGTCCTTGTGTGTAATCTTAAGTTTACTGTCTATGGTTACATAATTTTCTATGTTGCTTAAGTTAATAATTTTATTGTTTATAGAAAGCTTTCCGTTTCCACTCCCATGCACTTTTATTACAGGTTCTGAATATATAGTCCCAAGGTTATATATACTTATACTTTTATCCGTCTTTATTGGATGCCTTCCTCTTTCAAGATAAAAGAAAGGTTCAACTAAGAAGGTGACTTTCATTGAATTTCTACAGCAACCTAGAGGATTTCTTTCCATTACGTCGATTACATCAGCATAAAAAAAGCCATCAGGATCTACAGAGGTTCTTAAAATTCCGTTTCCTGATAGCCACTTATTTATATCTCTTACTTTGTCTTTCTCAAAGTTTGCGAAGGTCACTTCTCTTTCATAGCTTTCAAAGGTGCCAAGTCTATCTATAATCTGACCTGACCTACCTTCAACTGTGTGTCTTTCTATTCTTTCTTCTGCTCTTTTTCTTCTAGTCAAATTCTGCACTACGAGGGCAAACTCTCTGTTAGTCTTATTATTAAATTCAATTTTTATCATAGTCCGCCCCCGTAAGCAAAGTTATTTGAGTCTTGCTTGTCTGCAAGTTTTCTATCTATTTCATCTAAGATAGCACCTATCAAAGTATCTCTATCTAAATATACGTTCGTATTCTTTTTAGCGATTACTTCTAAAATTTCTATCATACTGTCAAACTTTTCAAATCCTAATATTTCAGGTAACTTCTCTATAGGCATTACTGCTTCAGGTCCTGCTTCTCCTACACCTTTAAGTCCGTACGGTGTGTTAAAAAGCGTTGGTTTATCAAAAATACCACCTTTCGCATACCATTCTACTCCAATTCTTGGTACTCCTTGAGTCGCCCACTTTAATGGGTTCATTGAACCAGAAAAAGTAAAATGCGGCATTGGTAAGTGTGGCCACTGAAATTTAAAGTTAAACTTATCCTTTATAGCGTTAATAGCATCGCTAACTACTTTCTTAGCAGCATTAATAGGGGTTTCTATAGCGCTTTTTACTCCATCCCATATAGTAGTTGCTGTAGATTTTATTGAGTTAAAAACATCTGTCACTGTAGTCTTGACTCCGTTTACAGCAGTTGAGACACCTGTCTTAATTCCATTCCACACTCCATCAATAGCCGATTTTATGCCGTTCCAAGTATTAGTAGTTGTTGTTTTGATTGCATTCCATATGCTGTCGATTGTACTTTTTACCGCATTTATGGCACTGCTTATCCCTGACTTTATACCACTCCACACTCCATCAATAGCCGATTTTATACCGTTCCATACAGTTGATGTTATGCTCTTTATTACTTCCCATGCAGCGTTTATTACATTCTTTACATGATCAATGGCTGTCTGGACAATGGTTTTTATGGCATCCCATACGCCGCTTAGAATACCTTTTATGCCGTCCCAAACTCTTGACCAATCGCCTGAGATGAGGCCCATAGCTACATCAATCACGCCTTTAATTATGTTCATGGCCGCATCAACTATGCCTTTTATGCCATCCCAAATATTATTGATTATTGGCATAATGACTCCACCAAACTGTGTCCATGCAGCTTGAATTAGTTCAACTCCTGCACTAACTATCTCAACAATCTCTGATATTACACTTCCTACTGTTTCTTGTATTGCTGGCCAATTGGTCTGTACCCAGTCAAAAATAGCTTGAAATGCTGGCAAAAGATAATTTTGAAAGATATCTACAGCTGCTGTAACTAAATTACCTATTACTTCAAAAGCTGTGCTTATTACAGATTGTATCATTGGCATATTAGCTATTACCCAGTCCAAAAAGCTTTGAATAATTGGCATTACTTCAATTCCTACTTTTGCCACAACCGTACCTAAAGATCTTTTTACTTGGTCCATAGAGTCCGTAAAGACTACTCCTGCGTTTATTGCTTCATCACTCATTACTAAACCAAGTTCTTCAGCTTTTTGTTTCAGTTCTTCCACAGAGCCACCTGTAGAGTTTAAAAGTGGCATAAGTTCGAGTCCAGCTTTACCAAACATATCAAAGGCAAGTTGTGATTTTTCAGCACCTTCAGGAAGTTCTTGCATTTTCGTTACGACTTCTTCGAATACTTGTTCTTGACTTTTAAGATTGCCGTTCAAGTCTGTGGCCGATACTCCAAGTTGTTTAAAAGCTTCAGCACCTTTGCCTGTGCCTTGCACCGACTCGTCCATACGTTGAACCATGGTCTTCATTCCGACTTGCATTTTTTCTATACTTGTTCCTGATTGGGATAAAATGAAATCCCATTCTTGAAAGCCTTTACGACTTATCCCTATTTTTTGTGAAAGCTTGTCTACTCTATCTGCAACTGCTGCCGATTTGTTAGCCATACCAAAAAGAGCCGCCCCACCTGCAATTGCAGCTCCACCGATAGCAGCTCCCCATTTTGCTACAGTTCCTGCTCCTGAAAGAAACTTCTTACCTAAGGCTACGACTTTAGAATCCGTCTTTTGTAAAGATTTATCTGCTTTGTCAGAGTCAATGAAAATTGACCCCATGAGTTTAAATATTTCTATAAGTCATCACCTCCGTGTAAATTTTTTAAAATATTTTCTACTTGATCTAAAATTTCTTTACCTGTTCTTGTGTCCTTTGTAGTATGCTTTACTTTAATTAATTTATCTTTGAAGTCCGTAAAGCTAATTTCCGATTGGTAAGGTATCCATCTTTGAATTAAAATATCTTCTTGTTTTTCTTGTAAAGCCTTGTTTACAAGTTTTATGAAAGTTTTAAAATCTAAGTCAAGAGGATACCTCATATCTCCATATCTAAAAAGGAGCAAGTCAGTGACTTCTACTTCGTCAACTTGCTCGCTCGCTCTAAAAAATCTTTTATTCCTTTTATATTTTTGAATTGTTCGATATAGTCTAGATATTCACTTAAAGGAAGTTCTCCTATTTCTTTTCCAGTCACACCTGTAAGACTTCCTAAAAATTCGTTTACTTCTTTTTGTGCCAGGTGTAAATTACTGAAGATTTTCAGGACAAGTTCAGCTCCTGCTTGCTCCTGGGTCATACCTTCTGTGATTTCAATTTTGATATCCATTTTTGAAAGAATTCTAGATACTTTAAAGATATCATTTCCTTTCAGCTCTCTAAATTCTTTCATGCTATGCTCTCTCTTCTGGTATTGTTGGGAAGTAAATTACAAAAGGTGGTTTTGATGTATCTTGTCCGTCATTGTAGCCTGTGAAAGCTAAAGGGATTACACCTTCTGATTTATCTTCAAGTTTCAGTTCTATACCTTTGCTGTTCAAAGCATTAAATACTTGTATTATTACAGGGTCATTTGATCCCGATAAGGTTCCTACCCAAGTTATATTTTCTATATAGTCTGAAAGCTTTATACAGTTTCTACCTTCAATTTTTGTATATACTCCTTCTTTAACGTTTCCTGTAACTGATATTGCTAAAGACATTGCAAGGTTTTCTGCTGTAACTTCAATAACATTCGCTTCAAGTTCTACTTCCCAATCTTCAAGGATTTCAGAACCTTTTACTTTTCCTCTAGCTCCGTCGACTTCTATTGTTCTAAAAGTTGGTACGGCTTTGAAAGTTCCTCCGCCTTTAGTTGCTCCTATCAGCTTATTTTTTGCAGTTTCTACTGTGTCTTTTTCAAAGTCATAATTCTTATAAAAAGCACCTGCGTCTAGTAGAAAGTGCTGAGCCGTATTTGCTGTAATTCCGTTTACTATATTACATACTCCCATAAATTAACTCCTCTCTGTGTATCTTAATTCAAAGATTACTGTTTTTCTTTTTAGTGTCTTGTCTTCGCTACCTGTGTCCACAGTCCTATCAAAATAAAGTGAGTACTGAATTTCTTCGTCGATATATCCTGTCAGGTCTAATTTATTTATTAGATCCTTTGTAATATCATCTACTCTTTTACTTGATGTACTTTTATCCCACACGTCTAAGTCAAGTGTATAAATGCAGTTAGCTCTATTGTTGTAGCTAGAACCTAGACTATAGACTACATATGGAAAGACTGCGTCATCTGGTGCGTTTTCATAGTACACCTTAGGATATACATTTTTTAATTGTGTTGTTAGTTGTGTTTTTAAGTGTCTCATTATTCTTCACCTGGTGGCGATTTGTATTCAGCGTCTCCTGGATCTGAAGGCTCCCCATTCAAAGCACTTAAATATTGTGCTTGAATTTGCTGTATCTGGTCTATGTTGTCATAAGTCGTATTTCTAAGTGAGCCGACTTTTCTCATTCCCATGTCTCCAAGTTCCTGACCCACAGAGTACCAAGCCCCATGCTTGAAACCTATCTGTAAATCTGCTTCTTTATTCCTTACCCAATATTGAGTATTGTAAGGTCTTCTATGTCTTTTCATTCCGTGAAGTTTCTTTAAGTCCATGACTACAATTTTTCTAAGATACTTCGCTGTGTCTCGAAGTGCTGCTCTTGAAAGTTCTGTGATAAGGTATTGGGCTTGGTCTACTTTACTTTCATAAGTAACTTCAACCTTTCCTTTTCTTGCCTTGATTTTCATCTTAACATTAGGCATTCCCAATATTAACACCTCCGTAGCATGTTATTTCTAAACTTCTTAAACCTTTCCTGTAGGTTCTCAAGACTTGATATCTTGTACTTCCGTGTATCAATTCTTTTTCATTTTGATAGTCTAGGTAGTCTGATATCTCAAATTTTATTTCAGGTTGTAGCCCGTGTTCCATAGCCTGATAAAATTCTTTTTGACCTATGCTCATCATCTTTGCTAGGACTTCTCTACTGGTCTCAATCTCGATTAGTTCCGCTGTTTCGTCAGTGTCGTATTCTTTTTTAATTAATTCTATTACTTCACTGTACATTGTAGTCACCACATAAACTCAAAGCGTCTCTTAACATTGAGTAAGCTTTGTTGTATCTGTCTCCCTCATTTTCGAAGTTATACTGATATCTACACCACAGCTTGATAGCTTTGATTATCAAAGGGTCTTCGTCATCTATTTTGACAATACCTACTCTTTTCAAATCAAGTTTGCAAGCTTCGATATTATCTTCTATATCTTCATCTATGAGGTCATGACTAATTCTCAAGTCAAGTTTTATTTTATCCAGCATTTTATCTCCACCTTAAAGTTAAAGGACAGAGATTACTCTGCCCCTTTGGTTTTTGCTTCCTTAATTTCTTTAACTTTTTTAACTTCTTCTACTTCTTTTATTTCTTTGACAAGTTTTCTTTCGATCATATCTTGGACTCTTTCTTTATCCTCAATTTTGATTTTTTCTCCTATCCTGTAAATCTTTTCAGGATTGTACTTGTCTACAAAGGCTTGTATGACTTCTAACATTATGCGGCACTTCCTATTGTGATTAAAGCTCCTGCTTTATCGTTTGTCATAGTACCACCTGAAATTACAATACCTGCTATTGTGTGTACGTGAGTTTTGATGTTCTTATCTCTTTCGATTAGTAGAGGTTGAACGACATTTTCAGTGTATTGGCCTGGGTCAAGGATTAGAATTTCATCTTCTGCAAGTGCGTCTTCTTGCTTGATGCCTATTCCTAAAAGTTGTCCAACGATTGCGTTTTGATAATCTGGTATAAATGATATTTTTCTATCTGCGTCTTTCATATTTGCGATTGCACCATAGAAAGCTTTATTAGTTGAGTAGATATAAGTTCTGCCTACTGATTTTAATTCTGCTAAAGCTTTTAGTACGTCTCCAAGTTCAAGACTTCCACTAACTTTCGCTTTAAGTTTATTATCAGTGTGTAAGTCCTTTTTGATTTGAGCTACTATATTCTTTGCCCATTGTGAACCTATTCTATCCCCTATCTCTTTTACAAGATATTCTTCAAAAGCTGGGATTGATAGCTTACCAAGCCTGTAAGAGAAGTCTACATGTTTAGAGATATCTTCTCCAGTGAGTGCCACATTAACAAAAGTGTTTTTTTCGTCTTCGTTAGCTTCCCCTTCTTTTACATTCTTAGCGTCCCCTGCGTTGATTGAAACGTGCTTTACGATTGAAATCACTGTCCCTGTTTGTAAAACATTAACGTCTTTTAGGATTGGGTGACTTTCTTCCATCAATGAATAGATTTTGTTTTGTAGCTCTTTTGGTATTACTTGTCCAGTGTTTTCAGTTGTGTGTACGAAGGCTCTTTCTTCTGCTTCCTCCAATGGTAAACCTAATAGATTTTTTAAAAAAGCACTTCTATATTCTTCTGTTTCATAAACTTTTCTTGTTTCTTCATCTTCTTCAAAGCTTCTTACTGTTACACCAAAGTTTTGGTTGGCGATATTGTCAAGTAAAGCTTTTCTTGTTTCTTCGTTTTCTAAAAGATTATTTCTCTTTTCGATTAGCTCGTCTGTTTCTTTCTTTAAAGCTTCAACGTCTGCGTTTTCATTTCTTAATTCTTCTTTTATTTCTTTTAGTCTTAGTTCAATTTCTTTTAAGTTCATATTATCTTTCTCCTTCTAGTTCTAGTAAAATTTTTAATTCTAATCTTTTGCGCTCCTGACTCTCCTTCAGGGTCTTGTCAATCACTCCGTGAACAAGATCTCTAGCATTTATGTTAGTGCTTTCGTTAGCAGGTCTGCTAACAGCAGAAACATCAAATATTTTTTTCACGGACTTATGTTTAATAGTCCTAGTCTTTTTGTCATAGTCGTAGTCTCCTACTCTAAAACCCCAGGACATTTTAGTTATAAGTCCTGACTCTATTTCTTCATAAAGTTCTTTTGCTGCACTTGACTTACTTAAGTCTGCTGCAATGAAAAGTCCTTCGTCATTTGGTTCTACTATCAAAGTTCCGTTTGATTGTCTTGCAAAGACTTTTCCAGCATGGTCAAATTGCATAATCACGTCAGACATATCTGTGTCTTTGAAACACTCTCTATCAAATTCTTCAAAGACTTTGCCGTCTTCATCTTCATAGAGTAAGTAAGGCTCAAACCTTGTCGCATAACCTTCTACATAGTAGTCAGTATCTATCCTTTTTTCTTTTTGTGTAGTTTCTAATTTCTCAAGGACTGCTCTATATTGTCTATCTTTTTTGAAATTGTCCATCTTTTTATCTTCCTTCTTTTCTTTATGGTCTTCAAACCACTTTTCTATGAGTTTCTTTTCTCTATCTTTATCTGGTCTTGTGCTATCTTTTTCTAAGTTTTTCAAACACTCATCTTTTGAGGTTTTCATCTTTTCATATTCTACGTCTTCTATCCCAATATCTTCTTCTATGAATTTCTTCAAGTCATCACTTGGATAGGAGACTATAAGGTAAGCATTTTCTATATCTTCATCTTCGCTATATGTTCTTAGAAAAGTTCCCCTCATTTTGATTACAAGGTTTTGTATCCAGTCTATAATTTCATAGTCTTTCCCATAGATCAATGCTCTTTTTATTTGATCATAATCAAAGACAACATCTTTATCTTTAAGTTGTTCTTGACAGTGAGTTGTCTTTCCACTGCAAGGTGGTCCCCAAATTACTTTTAGCATTATTCTTTGTCCTCCTGCTCTTCATACTGAACGGTGTCTGCGTCAAGTTTTGAAGTTTCAGCGTATTCTCTTCTGATGTATCTTTTATCTCCTTCGTCCCCTATGCCCGCCATGTTAAAGACTTCAAGTCCTTGATTTTGTGTTATGAAACCTCTATCGAAAAGTTGTGTCACTGTAGACAACTTTTCATCATTACTAAGATATTGAAGTCGATTAGCCGTGAAGATTATATTATTACCAAAAGCTATTTCTCTATCTGAAAAAACCATATTAGAATGTACCAAGCTAAGTTGGATTGCAAAGGGTTCAATCTTGCCTTCATAATAAGCATTCCATTCACTAGAATTAAATTTATTTTGTAAGATCGCTTCATTCGTTCCAAAGTAAGTGAAGACACTTTCTTTTATTTGTTGCATTTGATCTGGATCCACGATATAAGGTTTGCTTTCAATCTGCTTTATGTCTTCGTACTTTTGGTCAAAGAGTAAAACTCCACCAGTGTTTGAAGAGCTAAGATTGTTCTCTGTAAATCTCTTTCTTTCGTCCTCGATATCTTTTTCTTTTAAAGTGTGTGCAAGTTTCGCTAAAAATCTTATGTTAGCACTTGATTTCACACCTTCAATAATTCCTTGGTTATTGGTGTCTATTACTTCAAGTGTTGGTTGAAGTGCCGCATTGTTTTCTCCAAAGAAGTCATCCTTATATTGAAACTGGTTCAGTAGTCCCGCTTTTTCAAATTCAATTGCTCCTTTTTTGCCAACTCCAAATTCGTACACCAAATAAAGCTTCCCTTTGTATTCTGTCAACCTACAACTTTGAGGGAGTAGAGGGAAGAAACCTGTAACTTGTCCATAATCATCATGAAGTGGCAAGATGAAAGCATTGTTCTGTACTTGAAAGATTGTTGCAAGCCTATATAAGTACTTTGTTGTATCCTGGTAAGGATTAGGTTTGTACTGTAGTTTCTTTTCTAAGGTTTTATTCCCTGAACCTTTTACTTCTGGCTTGAGCTTACTTACATGAGTCGCAAAGCTGTGGACTGCGGCTCTTGTAAGTTCCATTTCATATAGTCCACCTTCAAAAGTTGTAAAGGCTGGTGTATATGCGTTCAAAGTTTCAAAGTATTCATTTAAAAGTACTTCTTGTTTTTCTTTTTTAAAAAGATTTGAAAAAAGTCCCATATTTCACCTACTTAAATTGCATGTGACAAATCTCATTTAGATTAAATATATGGACCAATTCATCCTTTACGTATATCTTTGTAATTCCATTATCTTCTTGATCATAAATGATATCTTTTTTGTCACAGTCTATTTTTATTATTCTCTCTGTACCATCAGCGAATTTTATATATATTTCCATGCGATACCTCCTAATTCATATTGATGTATCTATCTTTGTTGTCTTGTAAAACTTTATATCCACACAATAGTGCTATTGTTCCATCTATTCTTTGTGTATGGTCTAGTTTCTTTACTGGTTGAATATTTCCGTTAACATCGGTTTTTATTGAAGTATTCATCAAGCACCATTTTAAAATTGGGTTGTTTTGATAAACTATATTCTTTTCTATGAGTTCAGCTTTCAAGTCTTTCATAGGTTGAGAAAGTGTTATTGCTCCTTGTCGTACTGGTATCATACAGTTTTTACCAAACTCTGTTTCAAATTCTCTTAGTAGTGTATCGTCTATATGCCACGGGTCATATCCTATGAACATTACATACAGTCCTTCTTCATCTCTAAGTTCTTTGAACCAATTTAAGAAAATTCTTTTGTCACATTTGCCACCTGGACAAGTTCTTAAGTATCCTTGTTTCTTCCACAAGTCGTATGGTACTTTATCTCTTTCAACTCTATTCCCTGACTTTTGTTGTTCTTCGATAACTTTCTCTGGTATCCAAGCCATGCTTCTAACTTGTATTTGTTCATCTCCTGGTCTTTGACATAAAGCCACAGCAAAATTCAAGTCTGTTGTGTCTGCTGCGTCAAATCCTCCAATACAGTAGTCGTATTTTATTGAAGATACTTGTTCGTTGTTAAGTTCTTCGTATCTCAACCACGAGGACTCATCAGTTTGTTTCATGTTGAAATCTTTAACCATTACTGTTGGTTTAAAAGCTTGGTCATCTTTTGCCTTTTGTACCATTTGTTCCAAGTAGTCAATTTTCTTTATTGTTCCAAGTCCTGGATTTGCTTTAATCCACATGTCAGGGTTGTCCCATTCTTCGTATGTGTCTAGTTCGTAGATATAAGGCAAGAAGTGTTGATCGTTTATTTCTCCTTTTAGCCATCTTGCAGCGTAATCATACTGTGCGTCAAACACAGAGTCTCTCACAAATCCATTTGTTGAAATGGTGAATAGTAAAGGTTGATTTCTTGAACCCATTGACTGTTTCATCAAGTCATATAGATCCCTATTCTTTATTGCTGCAAGCTCATCTACTATTACACAGTGTGCGTCTAGTGAGTCAAGGCTTGATGTGTTACTAGCCATTGCTTTTATAAAAGACATTGTTGCTGGAAAGTATATGTCCGCAGCTCTCTTCTTTGTGTGCTTCTTCAAGAGTTTACTTTGAAGTCTCATGTTTACAGCAGCGTTGAAACCTTTCTTCGCTTGGTCAAGTTTGGTGGCTATATTATAGATTTCAGCTCCACCTTCTCCGTCTCCCATGAGCATGTAGAGTTCTATTGCTGCACACTCTGTTGTCTTTCCGTTCTTACGCCCTTCTATGATATTAACTTCATTGATTTGTCTATAACCTTCATCATCTACAAATCCAAAGATTGCTTGTATTCGTGCTTTTTGAAATAATTCTAGTTTTAGCTTTTGTCCTATATCCCCAGCAGGTACATAGCAGAAGTTTTCTATAAAGTCTATTGGTTTATTTGCAAGTTCAAAGTCAAAGTGATATTCTCCCGGACTTATAAATCTTTCTAAAAGAATTTCAGCGACTTTCTTCATCTTGTCACATGATACGATTGTTCCGTCATAAATTTTAGTGTGGTATTCTTCAAAAGGTGTCATTATTTATCGAGCCATTTTGTAAACTCGTCTTCCTCTGCGTCTTCTGGTATATGTTCAATTAGAGTTTTAATTATTCCATTATAGTTTCGTATCATGGTGTTGTACGTTTTGCTTGCTGGGTGTTCTTGCACGACTTCAAATCCATTTCCATTGGTGAAAGTCTTCACAGCTCCTTCTTCTTTTATTCTTTCTTGAAGTTCAAAAAGTGTTTGCTCCATGAAAGCAGCTTCAACGTACAACTTTTCTATGAAAGTCTTTTTATCTTCATCTATGTTTTTGAAAATTCTTTTATATTTGTTTATGTTTTTCTTAAGTAATTTATCTCTTTCTAAGTCTGTCAAAATTCTCACCCCTTATGGAAGTTTTTTCACTCATGATAAATAAAGTTGCCCCTTCGGTCCTAGAACACTTGTTGGTATCTCAATCTATGGGGGCTATCTTTCTACAGGCTGCCCTTCCTCGTCGAACATACAACACAGCCCACCTTTACCAAACGTCTTTTTGTTGTGACACTCCAAACATAAGTATTGCAAATTATCATGATTTAAACTTATCCATGGATTAGTTATATTATCTTCAGTCAGCTCTTCTATATGGTCGACTATATATCCAAGCCTAGACCTGCAATGCTCACACATACCACCATCCACAAGTCTACGCTTCCCTATGTAACTTTCTCTACAAGCCTGCCACCTCTTTGAATTATAAAACTTCTTTGCAAACTTTCTTGCCATACTCTAAGCTCCCACCCCTGCCATAAAATGAACGAGTATATATTCCCTAATCACTGATAAAATAATGAAAAATCCTATTAAGTATGGCTAAATCTTCTAATTTTTAAGCTGCCGGTCTAGCCACTCCCGAGCCTACTCGCTTACTAGCCGCTATGAAAGGAGGCTTTTTCCTGAGGTAGCGAAATTCCTTGTCGGTTAAAACTCCTATCAAAACAAAAAAGACCCTCAAAAAAGAGAGCCTTTTAACGAAAAAAGAGGTAAATTTATGAAATTACAGTTAGGAAAGTTTCATAAAATCAACTTTTCACACATATAGTATACCACAGAGACTAGTGCAAAAGTGTGCAAAATTTCATAAAAAGTGTGCAAAAGTGTGCAAACTTTTAAAATAAAACTAACTTTTCAGAATAGCCCTAAGCTCATTTAAAGCAACTCCGTGCAAATAGTGAACAGTTCTCAAGCTACAAAAAAGACTGTCAGCCACATCCTGCCAACTCTTTTTATTTAAGTACCTCATAGACATAAGAAGCCTTTTATCCCCATCAAGATGACTAAAAAGAATAATCGCCCTCTCCTTTCTTGCCACAAGCTCATCAATATCAGAATTAATCTTAGACTCCAAGTCCACGATCCTGTCTACAGTTCCTGTGAAGCATTTATTTGATGGAGACGTCTTTACCTTATCCAAAGAGTAATCGAAAGATTTAATCGTCGTTTTAAGGCTTTTAAGCTCCTCTAATTGCCTAAGCTCTGAATCGATTAGACTATCCAGATAAAAAATCATCTTTAACTCATCCTTAATATCCAACCTTAAACCCCCTTCCATACCTTGCGTAAGCCTTAGCTTGTAGGTCCTCTATAATCTCGTCACCGATATTTCCAACGAACTCGGTAATGAATCCATGTCTAAAAAAGTCCTCACAGTCTTTTACAGTCCTTTCAAAAAACTCCTTTAGTCTAGGATTTAGATTTCCGTACATAAGCTCGCCATAAGACCTAATATAATCTTCCTTTGCAAGAAGAGTCACAGCTTCAATGAGATTCAAACAACCCTCAATACTATAGTCCCTATAATCACCAAGATTATAATCCTTTTTCTTTTTGATTATTTCTATCTTTTTATCAGCTACTTTGTTGTAATCAATAAGCTTAGAAATCCTACTAACCTCTTGAACCATATCTTCTGAAAAATAATGCCTTTTTAAGTGATCAAGCCCTGGGACTTTCAAAGACCCCTTAGGAATATAAACTTTAACAATATGGTTTAACCTAGACTCCGAAATACCACACAGCTTCATAGTTTCTCCAAAAGCGTAGTAATTTTTCCCGTCTTGCTTTATCATAAATCTTCA
>NZ_JAYKOT010000001.1:0-467824 GCF_035481615.1 Citroniella saccharovorans | reverse complement strand
AAAAGTCCCGTCGATAGTCTTTCCCTCCCTAAGCTTGATCTTATCGTAGGCAAGCTCCAAACACTTAACGGGATCTAAATTTAATTGCCTACACAAAATAATAAGACTTACAAAAACGTCTCCCATCTCAAGCATTAAATTATGCCTTGCAAACTCCTTATACTCACTAGTAACCTCTGGATCCTTATTAATCTCTTTATTTTCAACCATCTCTACCTTAAACTCAAAAACCTCTTCCATAAACTTCATAAACTGCTTTTCTGCATTTTCTTCGTGTAAAAGATCCTTATCCATGGCCCAATCTAAAACTTTTTCTCGTAAATCTTCAAACTTCATATCAATCTCCCCTTAAATTTCACTCTTAATTCTTTTAATTCTTGCCTTTAAAGACTCAAGCACATAATTTTGTGAATCCTCTTTTCTTCTCAAAGCTTCCATCACATCCTCGTCTCTTGTCCCTTTAGTCACTAGATGATGGACTATAACAGAACTCTTTTGTCCTTGCCTGTGTAATCTCTTATTCGCCTGAATATATAGTTCATAGTTCCAATTAAGACCAAACCATATTACGTGGTGGCCACCTTGTTGTAAGTTAAGTCCGTAAGCAGAACTTGCCGGATGCGTAAGTAACACGTTTATTTTTCCTTCATTCCAATCCTTCTGGTCCTCTGGCCCTTCAAGTTTTCTAAAACTTAATTTTGTTTTACCTAAAACTTTTATAAGTCTATCAAGATCATGTTTGAAATTATAAAATACTAAAACATTTTGCCCTTGAAGCTGTTCAAGTGTCTCCATAAAAGCCTCTATCTTACAGTCGTGTATTTCATGATAATTCTTATCCTCATCATAAACCGCCCCATTTGCAAGTTGTAAAAGCTTAGTAGAAAGTGCCGCTGCACTTGTTGCATCAATCTCTTCAGCATTCTCAAGTTCCAAGACTGCATCCCTTTCCATAGTGGAATAGGCTTTTTGTGCCTTTGCATCAAGTTTTACAGGAATTATATTCTCCACACATTCAGGAAGTTCCAGGTAGTCCTCCGCCTTCATAGAAACACAAACATCACTAATTCTTTGTAGTATTTCTTCCTTTGCAAAATCCCTCGGCTTATAGCTATATCCCATATAGTCCCCCTCAAAGAATGACCCCCTATAGCTATAAAAAGATTTTCCAAGCCTTTCTCCTCCGTCAAGTAAATAAACTTGGCTCCATAAATCAAGTAAACTATTTGGGCTTGGCGTACCTGTAAGACCTACCACCCTTTTTATATGCGGCTTAACTGCTGCAAGTGCCTTAAATCTTTTTGAACTGTGATTTTTAAAGCTTGAAAACTCATCACAAATCACAAAATCAAATGGCCAAGAATTTTTATAATAGTCGACTAACCACACCACATTGTCACGATTGATAATATAAATATCTGCTGGCGTGTTTAATGCCTTTATCCTTTGACTTTTAGACCCAAGAACAGTTGAATATCTAAGAATTCTAAGTTCTGGCCACTTATTAATCTCATTTTGCCAGGTAGCTTCCGACACCTTCTTAGGTGCTATAACTAAAACCTTATTAACTTCAAACCTGTTATACATAAGATCCTTAATAGCAGTTAAAGATATTAAAGTCTTACCTAGACCGACCCATGTCTAAAAAAAGTCCGATTGAATCATTATCAATTATTTTATCCATACAATATTTTTGGTATTCGTGAAGTCTCAGTTCATTTTTTAAACACATTTTGGCATCACCTCCTATTTTTATATTTCTCATCGTTCTCTAAGTGCCATTTAATGTGTTCTGATTGACTATCAAAAATCATTAAATTGTCAATAGAATTATTTCGTTTATCCCCATCAATATGATGAACTACTTCGCCTTTTTTCAAAGCCCTTCCTAAAATCCTTTCAGCTACTATTCGATGTTCATGTCTACCGAATATCTTTTTATAAGACTTTCCTTCTCCTGAACCTAATCTGGCATCTCTCAATTTCATCTTTACAGAAAAATCATTAATAACTGGATGTGTAGGATTATTTTTTAAATTGTATTCACTTAAATGCGGATGCTTAATATAGCCATCAGGATTATGCTTCTTACTTAGAAATTTACTCCTACATTCGTTACAGCAAAAAATGTGTTTGTTATTTTTAACACTGCTTTCATACCTTAGTACTTCTTTATTACACCAAGTGAAATTATACTTCTTTTTAGGCATGGTTAACCCCCTTTAGAATATTTATAAATTTTCTTACATCTTCCATTCCATATAAAACAAAAACTTTCTGGCCAAGATCACTTAATTTTTTAATCTGCCTTTTTTGAATAGGAGAAAGCCTGCCTTTTTCAGTTTTAAGCTCTACAAAATAGACCCTACCTGGAAGAATAACTATCCTATCAGGCACACCTGAATTACCAGGACTTACGAATTTATAGCATATCCCACCTAATTTTTTTATCTCATCTTTTAAAAATTTCTCTACCTGTTTTTCAAACATTCCCCACCTGCTTTTAAAAATTTTCTAAGGGTGGCAACCAACTTCCCCATACGCGTATAGTTAACCCTAAAATATAGATAATATAGATAATATAGACCCTATTATTAGCCTATATTATCCTATATACTCTATATTTTTACACTCATATAGAATAAGGTATTAGATAGTTTACGTTATGCTTATAACCTTGTAATTTACAGCGTTTAGGTGTAAACCAAGTTGTCATTAGTTGGTTTACACCCCTCTTGAGACGTAAACCAACTGTAAACCATCTTTTTTTAACTTGGTTTACACCAAATTAATAATTCTGCTTGTTTTTATAATCCGAAATATTATATATTTTCTTTTTCTCAAACCCTTTTTGAGCTCCATAAACACCATAACGCCTAACGTTTTTATTCCTTTTCCAGCCCTTTAATGCCGTCAAGATACCCACAATTTCATTACTGTCCCTTCTTTTCAAATACTTCATATCCCCACCAAATAAGACCTGCCAAACCTCAGCTACGCACACCTTCTCACGCTCCACAAGTCCCACTTCATCAGACCCCAAAAAACGATTATTGTAAAAGGCCCTTTGGTCTTGAACTGCCATCTCATACCAGTTCTCTGGAATCTTCCTTTCCAGAAACTCCACAATAGCTCCCTCCTTAGGATCTATCTCACGATAATCTTCCTGCATTTTCTCCGCCAGGCCTTCAGCCTCCTCTGAAAGCATCAAAGGCTCGCCCAGCATGTAGTAAAAGTAGGCTTCAGCCCATATCTGATCAACTTCCATATCCAAATCTTTAAAAATATCTTTTCTCTTTGGATTCTCTCCAACACGAACTGGCCAAAACCTCCTTGACCCTGTAGGATCCTTTAAAAAGCTTTCAGAGTTCGTACTTCCAAAAAATACACAACGTCTTGGGTACTTCTGAACCCTCTTTCCATAGGCTTCTCTATAAATATCGTGGGTCTTAGAAAGAAACTGCTTTATAGTTTCATCTTCAGCCTTAGTCATAGCAGACAACTCTCCAACTTCAATTATTAAAGTTCCTTGAAGTAATTCTGCCGCTTCCTTGCCCTCAAAAGTATATAGGGAGTCATTAAACCACTCGCCCCCAAGCTTAGCCAGAAAAGTACTCTTACCAATTCCTTGCGGTCCAGAAAAAACAACCATATTATCAAACTTAACACCGTTTGGAGAAATCGCCCTGGCAATAGCAGCAGCCAAAGCTTTTTTTATAATCTCTCTAGTATATAAATTGTCCTCCGCCCCAAGATAATCAGCGAGTAAAGTCTCGACCCTTTCCTTGCCGTCCCAGGAAAGACTATCCAGGTAATCCTTAACTGCATTTCTCCTATTATTAAAAGCTACAACCTTTATCGCATTTTCAATCTTATCCCTACCAGTAATTCCATATTCCTTTTCAAGCCTCAAAGTAAGCTGGGCATCATCAAAATCCCCCCACAGCCTAGATCCACTTCCATCTTCCCACGGTAAAGGTAGGTCAACCATACCCCTATTTCCAAACTCATCAAAAAATATCTTACCCTTGAAATTAGGGTCATTCTCCAGGATTAAACAGATATTAGAAATAGTCTTCTCACACTTGCCCTGGTTATCATAAGTTAAAATCTCCCTCCAGGAATCATCAGTGTCCTCTTCCAAATTCTCCTGGCCAAGAGCATCAAAAAAAGTCTTTGACTCCTCCTGCCTTTCCTTATTAAGTAAAGCAGTAACATTTACATCAGCCCTAGCAAGTTCCTTCATGGCACTTGTAGAGGGTAGGGTCGCAACAGGAGTTCCTTCTGCTGCATCAATGTCAAGGTTCCCAAACTTATGCAGTCTTATAAGGTCCCAGGAGTTTACAAGCTGTCCACCACACGGATCAGTAGCATGGTGAGAATATAAAAACTTTCCATTCTCATATACAATAGCCCCACCTGTTGTACTACCGCCCATATAAGTAAACCTGTTGTCTTCTCCAGTACTGTCATAAGCCTTTGGGATAAACTCATCCATGGCAGAATATATATCATAAGTCCTACAAAAAGCCCCGATAATCCCATTTTTACTAGTGGGGTCTTGCTGCCTTGTAATAAGCTTTCTATGAGAAACCTCACTCCCTGGAACCTGTGGCCATGATGAAATATCCTTCCAGTCATCATATTTATTTAAAATCCCATCTGCAGAAAGAAGTGGCTTATCCTCATACTTAAAAACATACTCACTATCACAGCTACAACTAGGCCAGTACATTAATCTTGATGCTTCAAAAGTAGTCGGGTCTGCCATCTCAATACCAATAGTCTTTGCCATAAACCTTGCAATAGGCTCATACTCATCAGGGCTTACAGACCTGTCAGTCGGTAGAATTATCCTAAGTCTTGGCTTATATGATGCGTGCTTCCTTGTAGAATAAATTACATAAGAACAACCTAAAGTCATTACCCTTTTAATTACTTCTGAAGTCCCGCCAGAGATTATATTGTCAAAGTCTAATGTAATTAAATCTCTAAACTCTACCGAGTCACTTTTACGTCTAAGGCCTTTAAGAGAACCCCCAACAAAGCCCCCAATGTCCTTTAATTCGTCTTGTTTTGTCTTAGACATCTTAAGATACGTCTCAAGAGTTTCCGTTGACCTAATAGGCTTTTTAAGCCTCCCAATAAAGTCACTGAAATTTAGTTCCTGTCTTTGCCAGTTAATTGACTTTCTACTAGCCCCGACAGATATTACAATTTTTCTATCATTAATCATCTACATCAATCCTTCATATAGAACCCACTTTCAAAGCCTGCACCCTTAAGAATAAGACCAGGTGCCCAAGCTATAGGCTCTGCCATAACGCTATTCACCTCATCAACACTTACGCAACTTCTAGCTTCCAGTACAACCTCATCATGTATATGCATAACTACAGGGTCATCTGGATATCTTTCATCAAGCTTTAAAAGAAGTTCTGCCAGGCAGTCTCTAGCTATGGCCTGAACCACATTTTCCGTAAGCTTGCCCCCATAAGTCGACTCAGATTTAAACTTTCTATTAGTCCCAATCCCCATAAAATGAACCGCCATCTTACCAAATTGATTTTCTTTTAGTGTCGGCTCTGGATAATAAAGGGCCCTTCCAGATGGAAGCTTAATTCTTAAAAAACTATGACCATAAATAATATCCTTTACATACTCAATCTCAAGGCACCTTACCCTTTGGACCTCCATGGTCTCAACCGCATCAACACAAGCTCTTTCAAGCTCATACCATAGACTAACAATATTTTTATTTGCGGCTCTCCACCTGTCTTTTATATCTTCCATCTCTTCCATGGAAAGACCCATCCTATCAGCCCCCATAGCAACTAGTGCACTAACTCCGCCTTGATATCCCAGAGCAAGAGTTGCGACTTTGCCCTTTTGTCTTAGAGAATATTCAGGATTACCCTTTACAATCTTTTCAATAGGAACTCCAAACATCTGACTAGCAGTAGCCTCATAAATCTTTCCATGAGTGGCAAAAACTTCCTCTACCCACTTTTCTCCAGCAAGCCAAGCAATAACTCTAGCTTCAATCGCCGAATAGTCAGAGACAATAAATTTTTTATCCCCTTCAGGAATAAATGCAGTTCTTATAAGCTGGCTTATAGTGTCCGTCACATCTCCAAATAATAACTTCAGAAGCTCTTTGTCTTCTTCCTTAGTTAGCTCCCTTGCAAGCTCGAGATTTTTAATATAATTTCTAGGAAGATTTTGAACCTGAACAAGCCTACCTGCCCAGCGTCCAGTCCTATTTGCACCATATACTTGGAGTATTCCCCTAACTCTGTGATCAGTACAAGCACAATTTTTCATTGAGTCGTATTTTTTAACTGAAGTCTTAGAAAGCTCCTGCCTAAGTTCCAGGAACTCCCTTACTTCCTCTTTCAAATCTTCCCTTTCAAGAAGTTCACTCACCGTGACCTTTCTCACATTGTCAACTTCTGGATAATACTTTTGTAACCAAGGCAAGATTTGAGCAACAGAGTTTGGATTATCAAGTCCGGATATCTCCCTTGCCCTGTTTTCTTGTTCAAGAGTCAAGATATCGTTTATATGAATTGCCCCAAGGGCCAAGTCAAAGTCAACTAAAATACCACGAGCGTTCATAGCATCAGAAAGTGCCCAAATTTTATGTTCCCTTTCAGGAACTTCAAAAGGCTCAAGCCTCTTATAAATTTCCATTTCAGTAACAACATCCTGCTTACAATACTCTTTAAAAAGCTCCCACTTCTCCAGGTCATGAGTAGGTAGGTTTCTTGTTCTTTCTCCATTTGCTTTCGTAGGCTTACAAGGTACACAAAAATATCTTATTAAAGCCTTACCAGTTCTTAATTTCTTTTGGTCCTCATCTAAATTTAAAGCCTCTCCTATCGCTGCAAGACCAGCAGGATATCCCAGATACATACCATGGAGCATAGAGCACCTCCAGGACATCCTACGGCCTACATCAAATCCATAATTCTTTAAACAGTTATACTCAAAACTTGCATTATATGCGTGCTTAATTACCGAGTCATCAGCAAGGGCAGATAGCACTATAAGAGGAATTTCTTCACCACTCGCTAAATCCACAATCTGAACTTCTCCAAAATCAATAGAGTAGGCAAATAATAAAACCTCAAAGCTTTCATCCATAGAGTACTTAAAAAGTCCACTAGTCGATATATCAACGTCACTATAGGTTTCAATATCAATCGATAAATCTTTCAAAACTATGCCTCCTTTTTAAAAAAGGGGCATCTCTGCCCCTACGTATCCTACATTCCTAAAGGTAGACCAGTTAATGGATCCACTTCCTCCATTGGAGTAAAATCAGAATCATCTGAAGAACCCTCCACAGTACTAAATGCGTCATTTGCATTAAATGAAAATCCTAAAGGTTCATCATCCTTAACCTTTTGGACCCCATTAAGACCAAAACCAATCCCCTTACTTTGATTATTGTATGCGTAAATGCTAATTGCCACATGACCCCAACAGCCACTATATACATCAGTTTGGTTCATAACAGGCTGAACCCTTTGGTCTACTACAGATGGTGGATAGCTTTCATTTGCACTTGCAGTAAATACCCAGTTGCCCTTACACTCTGGCCCAAACTCAGCCCCAGTACTTGTTACACCGTCTCCGTCATGTACTGGAATCTTAGGTTTAGCAATCCCCTTTAAAACAGTGTCCTTACTTTCTTGGTACACATCCCCTATAGCCTTCATAAGTGCGTCATACCCAGCCTTGTCACTCTTTGGAAGTAGGCAAGTTACAGAATACTTCTTTGTGCCTTGAGGAGTTTCTCTCGGCTGAAAAACACTAACGTATGATAATCTCACTAAATTTGTTGTAAATTGTTTTGACATAATAATTTCCCCCCTAAATATTTTCTAAATTTTCAAATCCCAGATCCTTAACATAAGGATCTCTTTTATCACTTTCAGGAACAAGAGTAGGCTTGCCCTGCGGTTTAATAATTTCAGATCCTACTACACTTTCAAACTCCTTCTTACCAACAAGCTTTTCAAGCTTCGATAAAGAAAGAGGTTTTCTTTCATAAAGAATAGCTTCATCATAGCCTGCACCTTCAAGAAGGCTCATAGCCTTGTCCGTATCTTTAAACTTTCTAATAGACCTACCTTCAACAGCCTTGTAACCTGGTATCTCTTCGCCCTTTAAGATACTTGAAAGAGCTTCCTCTTCTAAATCATTTATCCAGTCAATAAGACCTGTAGTCTCCTTAAGATACCTTCCTATATCCTCATTTGAGATAAGGCCAATATCACTATCCATAATAGGCTTTAACTTCTGGACAGCCTTAAACATTTCCCTTGCCCTTTCAGGACACCTACTCTTAGCCTTGCAAAACCTACAGTGATCACCAAGATTAAACTCATCACAGCCGTTATATGCTTTTTTGGCAATAACTTTTACCCCCTCGCCCCAAGCTAAGAGGTCAGATAAAACCATAGAGTAGCTATCTGTATTATCAACTCTTGGCTGTACGATATGCATAGTTACAGTCTCAATATTATAAATATCTCCATAAGAGTTATAAGCACCAAGAGCATATAGCATAAGTTGACTATTACCCACAGGACTAACAGGAACGCCTTTGCCATACTTTAAGTCAATAATGTGCATGTCAGTTCCAAAAATCATAATACAGTCGCAAGTCCCAAAACCTTCAGGAACCCAATTGGAAAAATCAACACGTTCCTCTACACTTACATATGGAAGGTCTTTAAAAGATAGGGAAAGACCCCTCACATAATTAAAATAATCATCAGTATAATTTTCCATTTCCTTAGAATAAAATTCACTTTGTTTAAAGCCCTCATAAGACTTTTTAAGTTTCTTTTTATCCAAATCAGGCATAAAGAACTCCTTTAACTTAAGCTCTCCAATCGAGTGGGCCAAAGTACCCTCCAAGGCATAAGGAGAAGTAGTATCTGGAAACTCCTCCTCTAGCCTTACAGACCCTGGGCAGTTAAGCCACCTGCTAGAACCCGATGCAGATAGCCTCGCATGAACTTCTGGCATTAAATAACACCCCCAGCTTCACGAATCTTTAAAGCAAGGTCATTATACCTATCTTCAGGAATATCAGTTATGGCAGCAGCTCCAAAAGAATTTATTATATCCTTTAGCTCATCCCTCTTACCTGCCCTTGCAAGCTCTGCAGCCGCCTTTTGTAGCTGCGGGAAAGTGTAGGCAGTTTCACTTGTAGGTACGGCTACAGCCTTTTTATTATCTTCAATCTCCTTTAAAACATCCTTACAATCTATAGCCTTTGTGACACTCTCGCCCTTAAAATCCTTGCCCTTTAAAAATTCAACAACTTCCCTTTCATTCTCGAAAGTAAACTCTAACTTAATTGTCATATCTCTCCCCCTTTTAATTAATTTTATATACTGCATAAACAATCCATACCAGTTTTAAAATGAAGTGCATAGCCGTAATAGATAAGACCATACCTAGAACAATTCCCAAAACCTCAATCAAATTTACGATAAATTCATGGATCCTATGCCTTCTTCTTTTAACCTTTCTTCTTTTAGCACAATCCCTATAAGATTCCATCATCCAATATCAGCTCCCACATTATCTTCCAGCCACTTATCTAGCTTAGAAACAACAACCCTAGCCCTATTTCCTACATACAAGACTGGAAAATCTGGCTTTCTTATAAGTTCCCTGGCTGTGTTTGTTCCAATACCTAGGACTTGGCATAATTCCTTAGTATCGATTAAAAGCTTGTCCTTAGGTTTTAAAACTAACTTATCTTCCATACCTCTACCTCCTCTAGCAATTAACTCTCCTGTCCGCATAAATACATGGCAAAGACCAGTAGCCATCTAAAAACACACACTCAGAGCCTTTATAATAATTTTTGATCCTTCTCCTAAAAATTCTTTTAGTATTGATCTCTAAATAACAAGGACTAGTAAACCTATAAGAAATCTCTTTTTCAGTCCTCTTCAAAACCTCAATTTCAACCCCATCATCACGATAAACCCCGCCAGCTTCAAATTTTTCCAATATGTTTCTCCCTTCTTATTTTTTTATTTGATATAATCTCCTTAAAGGAGGTGATTATATGAGCAGTACAATAAAACCAACAAAAACATTCCAGGAAACTTTAAAATATCTTGGCAAAGATTTCTCATCAAAAGTTATTGATGGAGAGCTTTGTGGATACTATAAAATTAATGACTACTACGACATTGAGATTTCTGGAATGAATAACAACCGTGTTAAAAATCTCAATTTTACAATCTATGTCTGGAACATTAAAAACGGCATGTACATTAAAGAACAAAAAACCGTTCATTCACTATCAGAACTTAAGAGATCCCTTGATTCTTTAATAGAGCACTACTCAAACGAACCTGATCAACAATAAAAACTACATCCTCTCGAGATAAATTTTTTTCAACAAATAACCTTTCAAATTTATCTCGATTTTCTTTTGTATCATCTTTTAGCTCAAATCTTCTGTATTCCATAACTTCCCCCCCTTTACTTTTCCAACTTCTTCATAATTTCCTTGTATTTTTCAATTACAGTTTTTGGTATTGAAATATAGCCTTTTAAAAATTCTTCTTCACTTATAGTTTTAAATGAATCGAGTAAAAATAAATCAATCAGCATTATTTTAGGTGTGTCTTCATACCATCTAAGACAATAATCAATATCGCCATCGTCATCTGTAAGTTTTAGAAATAAAAATCTTCCAAGGGCATAGCGGTATCCCTCTTTAAACCCTAACTCCAATAATTCTTCTCTTTTTAAATCTCTCATATTTACACTCCTTTTTTACTCACCTATTCAACAATTTCAATATGCTTTATAGCAAAAGCAAGAAGCTCACAAGTAATAGTCTTAGTAGATATATTTGCCTCCTCTGCAAGAGCCTTAACAGAACCCGCAATATCTTCAGGAACCCATAAAGCTTCCTTAGCAGGCCCCCAATTCTTTACTTTCTTAAAAACTAACTTTTCCATACCTCTACCTCCTAAAATTTTTATTTATTGTTACTTATTAGTTAACTTATTCTGCAAAAAAAATTTCTGTTGGATCTTCAATTTTTAATATAGCAATCATTTTATATATTTCATCTGAGTTAAAAACCCCCTTAGCTAACTTTCTAGATAGCGTTACATCAGTTATACCAAGCTCTTTAGCTATATCTTGTTGGGTGTATCCCTGTTCTACAAAACGTGCTTTTAATTTGTTTATCTTTATCATTATTTTTATATCCCTCCTTTCTGTTAACTATAAGGTAACACATAAAATGTTAATTGTCAAGTAATTTTTTATAAAAATTTATTAATTTGTGTTGTTTATTAAGTAACTTTATGATACACTTATTATAGGAGGTGGATTATGATTATTACTATTGGTGATAGGATAAATAAAAAAAGGTTAGAAAAGGGAATGACTTTAGAAGAATTAGGCAAAAAGGTTGGCGTTAGCAAAGTGACAATTCACAAGTACGAGTCTAAGGTTATAACGAATATTCCATCAGACAGAATAGAAGCCATGGCCAAAGCCTTAGACGTATCCCCAGCCTACCTAATGGGATGGGATGATGAAAAAGATTTAAGTGACATTCCTGGAATCATCCTCCCAGAAAAATTAAAAAAGATTCCCATTTTAGGAGTTATAGCCTGTGGAGAGCCAATCTTCGCAGAAGAAAACTATGACGGCTACTTTATGCTAGATCAAAACCTACCCCAAGCAGATTTTATCCTAAAAGCAAAAGGAGATTCTATGATTGATATGGGTATTCACGAAGGCGACCTTGTTTTTCTAAGACAACAGCCAATGGTTGAAAATGGCGAAGTTGGGGCAGTCCTTATAGATAACGAAGCGACACTCAAAAAAATTTATATAAATGAGCACGAAATAATTTTACAACCCTGCAATAGGAATTACCCGCCTATAGTAGTAAAAACTGGCGATATAAAGATAATGGGAAAATTAGTTGGATATTATCACAATACGGATAAGTAGGAGGTAAAACATGAAAATAAAAAAATTATATTTAATTATAAGTTTCGTCCTATCTTTGATACTTTTTAATTTTAATGAAGATTTTGGTACAGGTATCTTTTTAATATTTATAATTTTAGCAGTTATTTACTACAAGCAAAATAAAAAAATAAAACCTAAAGTAACAACCTATCCAAAAGATTTTACAATAATTGACGTTGAAACCACTGGACTAAGAGCTTTTACAAGTGAAATCATAGAATTTGCAGCAATTAAGGTAAGAGACTTAGAGATTGTGGACGAATTTTCCACACTATGCAACCCTGTAGAGCCAATAGAAAACTCACACATTCACGGGATTAAAGACGAAGACGTAAAAGATTATGAATATTTTAGTGGATATATCCCTGAAATATTAAAATTTATTGGAGACGACACGGTCACTGCGTACAATGCACCTTTTGATATAGAATTTGTAAATTCTTATTTATCTAAGGACCTAAAAAATCAAATCTTCGATGTCTTACAATTTGCAAGAAACTATGATCATAGGTCTTCATTTAAACTAGAAAACATTAAAAAAGACCTTAAAATTGAGACAAAGTCTCACAGGGCTTTAGATGATTGTAAAACCACCTTAGAATATTATAAATATTTGATAACAAACAACCCAAAGCTAGAAGTGAATTATATAACTTGTTTAACCACTGACCCAAGAATTAAGCCAAAAAGAAATACCACTTATATTAAGTGGTTAAAAGAAAATTATAAACCAATAGAAACTAAAACAAATAATTACGACCTGTTTAATGATAAAAATTTTTGCTTTAGTGGAATTTTCAAAAAACTTGATATCTCAAATCTATACAAAGAGATATTAAATTGTGAAGGAAATCTGCAAGAAAGAACGACTTTAAATACTGATTATCTTATAGTTGGTGATTATGTAGATACTACTCAAAACCATAAAAAAGGTATAGATTACAGTAGTAGAGAAAACAATATAAAAATTCTCACAGAAGATGAATTTTTAGATCTAATTAAATAACCCCACCAAAATATCATTTACCTTATAACATACAAACCCGAAAGGAGACAAATATGTTATTTGGTGAACCAATTTATAGAGAAAGAAACAATACAATTCAGGCCATACTACCTTACAGGCCAGAAGACAAAAAAAACTGGAGACAAAAGTCAAAACAAGGCTTTACAAACATGAACCAAGCTAGAAGTTGGATAATCACAGCCATGAGAGAGCTTGAGTCCATGACCGACCCAACAAATGAGTATTCAAACATTACTTTAAAAGAAGGTATAGATATCTTTTTTGAGGCAAGAAAAGACAAATATTCCTATGGAACTAAAGAGCAATATAAGTGTGTCTTTAAACGCTTAGAGCACTTGCTTGATAAAAAAGTAGTGACCTTCAAACCAATAGATTTTAACTTTATACTAAGAGACGATATAAAACCAGGTGCAAGATATAATTTTCAAAGATGTGTGCAGGCACTCTTCAACTTCTTTATTGAAGAGCTTGAAATCATAAGCTTAAATCCCATGAGAAAACAAAAAGTTTCTTATAAAGTACAAAAAGAAAAAGAGATAATGACCTTAGATGATTATTATAATCTACTGTACCCTACACTTGAAAACAATAAAGAACTTCAATTAATGACCGAAGTCAATATCAACACAGGAGTTAGAGCAGGCGAACTTTTAGGACTAACTATAAGCGATATTAAGCCTTATGAGATTAACATTAACAAGCAATTCAACTGTGGTCTTAGAGATTTTTCAGAACTAAAAAACAAAAAACCGCATACAGTGCCAATCACAACACATCTGTACGATAAGATACAACATTATATCAAATCAAAACCTCTGGACTACAGAGGTAGAATATTCACTATGAAGTATGATAGCTACAAGCACCAGTTAAGGAAAGTTACTAAAAGAATAGGTTATGAGAGTTTTACTGCACACTGCTTTAGACACTCTTTTGCTACTCATTTAATATCTAACGGCGTAGATTTTAAAACAGTCGCCGAGCTTTTGGGAGATACAGTTGAATTAGTAATGAAAACTTACTCGCAAAGAGACGAACAGAGAATTGAATCTATAAGGGAAATCATGGGATAGTCTCCCATGAGCCCTCATAGGCAGTAGAATATTTTCTGACGTTTTTCTGCCGTTTGCTATTTTTACAATACAAAACGTTGGAATATCAACATATATAGAGCACAAACATAAATTATACCATAATTGAGAATTTAATAAAAATGAAATCGTATTCAAAAAAGCTATATTTTTATTCTTATCTAGCTTATTTGTTTATAAGGGCATAAGATATAATTAAATCTATTAAAGCTTTTAAGTAATTTAAATATTTTATTTAAAAGTAATTGTCTATATTTGAATTTTTATTCTAAATTATATGCTTTTTCCTAATTATATATTTAGTTAATAATCGTTTAGAATAGTATTTTTAAAACTCAATTTTAAAAAATTAAATTCATCCTTTTATAATATTTTAAAAACCAGAGATAAAACTTATCCCTGGTTTTAAATAATAATTTAATGATTTTAAATTTTAAACTCCATAAACCTGAACCCAAAAAGCCTTGCCATCGTTATCAACAAAACAGGCAACTCCAATACTCTTATGGTACTCCCAAACTTTTTTTATATTTTTAGATTGTCCTTCAATTCCAAGCTGAATTTTAATAACTTCTTCTGGGGAAGCATTTAGCTGAATTAAATTTTCTCCTGAAACATTTGGATTAACAGTATTCCAAAGGCTTCCATCTGGCCTTGTGTGTGAAAGAGAAACAGAAATCTCTTTCGCTCTTATCTTTGCAGCTTTTTCAAGCTCCTTGCTATATTTCAACTCGTAGAGTCCAGCTTCTTTTCTAACTTTATTAATTATTTCTAGCATTTCCTTACTTTTTTCGTCATTATATCCTAAAGAGAAAGTAACATCAGGCTTCTTATTTTTTTCTTCCAGAATACTTAAAATGTTTCCCGCAACTTTTGAGGAAACAGAATTATCTCCTCCCACAAAATAAATTTTCTTAGGATTTATTTCAAAAAGATATTTTCTAACTTTTTCTGGAATTGAATCCTTTTCAGAAAGAATAATAGGAGCCTTTAACTTAGGAACTAAACTTCCTGCAGCAAGTGCATCTGCAAATCCACTTCCATTAACTATAATAATATTCTCAGGATTTTCAAATGCTTGTTTAGCAAAAGATACACTTGAATCAAATCTATCTGTTCCGCTAATTCTAATTGGATTATCTAATTCATTTTCAATTTCCTTAGAAACCATCTCAAGTCCACCAAAAATATATGTTTTTTCAAATTTCATTGTTTCAAGAACTTCTTTTGATGCTCTTGGGAGCTTATCCCTTGGCGTTAAAATAATTGGAGCTTTTTCTTTCAATAGAATAGCAGATGAAGATAGGGCATCTGGAAAATTTTCTCCGCTGGCAATAGCAATTTTTGAAGATCCATTTATATTTAATACCTCTTTTGCTATAAGGGCCGCAGTTTCATATCTATTTTCAGCGCCAATTCTCCTTACCTTAACAAGATCTTTAATTTCTTTTTCAATATCTTCTGAAATAGAAGAAAAAGACCCAACTATGATTACTTCCTTTGCCTCCAAATCCAAAATTTCTTTTAGAATACTTTTAGGTAGTTTAGTGCTAGGAGTTAATAGAATTGGACAGTTAAGGCTATGTGCAAGAGGGGTAGCACTTAAGGCATCTGGAAAATTTTCTCCACTTGCTAAAATCACGTATTTTGAACTTTTAAAGGCATTTTTAGAAACTTCTTTTGAGGTTTCATACCTACTCTCCCCTGAAATTCTATTTATTTGAAAATCGCTTGCTTTCGAAAAAGGTTAATAGAAAAATAAGTAAAAAGCTAATTATTTTAAATTTTTTCTTCATCTTTATCATCTCCTTTATAAAATTTACCTTGATATATATCATTATCTTTTAAATATTTTTGTATGCTAGAAATTACTCTTGCCTTATCGCCTGCCCATTTTGGATATATAAGCTTATCTCTATTTGGTCCAGAGCATAACCTATGTATAATTATATCTTCTTTTAAGTATCCAATCAAATTTGAAACTATTTTTACATATTCGTCTTTTTCTAATATGAAATCCTCAAATGGCTTTTTTAAAAGATTAGATCCATATTCTATATATAGATTATGAAACTTTATTCCTATGGCCTTAGTTGAATTTATATATTTAATAGAATTTAAATAATCTTCATTTTTCTCTCCTTCAAGACCAATAATAGTATGAAGAATATATTTAATATTAAGAGAATCAAGCTTTTCTAATGTTTTTTTAAGATAAGAATGAGTATATCCTCTATTCATCATTCTTATGCTATTCTCATTAACTGTTTGCATGCCAATTTCAACTATTAAATAAGTATTTTTTGAAATATATGAAAGTAATTCTAAAATATCATCTGACAGGCAATCTGCTCTAGTTGCTATTATTAAACCTACTGAATTTTCATACTCTAAACAAGTCTTATAAATTTTTTCTAAATCTTCAACTCTTGCATAAGTGTTTGTAAAAGAAGATAGATAAATAAGAGATTTATGGTCTCTAGTAATTTTTTCATCTTCTTTTTTTATAAGTGATAAAATAGTTTCTTTATTTGTAATTAGTTTTGAATTAATTCTCTTTTCGCTGCAAAAATTACATCCCCCAAAAGATATTTTTCCATCCCTATTTGGACAAGTAAAACCAAGATCTATAGATAACCTATATACCTTGGTTTTGAATTTGGACTTATAATAGTCATCGAAAGTATTATATCTTTGCATTATTTATCAATAATTTCAAGCATAAAAGAATCAACGCCCTTAAAAGCTTTCTTTGAAAGGTCTCCAATATTTTGAATCGTTTTTTCAATTGAATCCCCAATAATACCCACATTAGGTTTTACTATTACTCCCTCCAAAGCTAAGTAAGATGAAATAACTGCTTCTCCAGCTGATGTTGAAAGCTTAAGTGAACAAGTATCCTTTGCCCCATCACATAGCATACCAGCTAAGTTAGCAAACATATTACTAGCAGAGCCTTCAATTTCTTCTAGATTTCCACCAAGCATATAAGTAATTCCAGCACTAGATCCAATTCCTGCTCCAATTGCACATCCGCACATACCAGAAAGTTTTCCAGAATATGCTTTTACATAAACATTAATTAGATGAGCAAAGAAAACAGATCTAATTAGTTTTTCTCTTTCTAAATTTTCCGTATCATAAACAACTTTTATAGGAATAATAACACCAAGACCTTGATTGCCTGATCCTCCAGAAGTCATAATTGGGCAGGTTCCTCCTCCCATCCTCATATCTGCAGCAGCAGCTGTTAAAAGTCTAGCTTTAGAAGAAGAATCCATCTTTAAAGAGCCCTCTTCCATCAAATTCTTTAAAGTTTTTCCTATACTTAGTCCATCTTTTGATTTTAAGCCTTCCTCTGAAGCATATTCATTCATTTTAATTCCATCTTCAATAAACATAATTCTATCTAGGCTTATAGTATCTGCTAAATCTTTAATTTCTTTAAAGCTTAATTCTTTAAGAAAACTTCTATCAACTTTTTTATGGTCCTTTCCCTTACTTTCGTAAACCAAATCCCCATCAACATAAATAGTTTTTAGCCCAATGTGAGAACTTATTGTAGTAGCTACAGCTTCATTATCAGCAAATGCACTTACTCTTACAAAAACATCCTCATCGGTATCAATATGTGATAGCTTAACCTTATTATTTTCAATATAAATTAATGCTTTTTCTATATCTGAATTTTTTACATCTTCAAGGGTCATATATCCTTTTTCAGAATTTCCGCCTAAAAATCCTAAGATACCTGCTAAATCAAGTCCAGATTTACCAGTTTTCGGAATCATAACACTCTTACCATTTTTGAAAATGTTATTGCAGACCTCTATTTTTAATTCTTTTAATTCACCTTTACTGTAATTTCTTAAAGTACTGGCGGTAAAAGCAACCGCTACAGGTTCTGTACATCCAAGTGCAGGATTTGTATCTTCTTTTACAATACTAATTAAATCCTCTATATATTCTTCTTTCATATATCTTCCTCCCTCTCATAATTTACAATGCTTACAAATTTATCTTGACTAACATCTTTTATTTTTCTAATTCTCTTATTAAAATCAATTCTTTTTAACCACACAAGCTTATCACACCCAAGGCATCTTAGCTTAATATCTGCACCAGTTCTTAAAATTTCCCACATATTTTCGCCGCATGGATGTCCTTTTTTTAGAGTTACTATATCGCCTACCCTATACTTCATCATTTATAACTCCTTTAACACTTAAAAAATTAATTTCATCTTTTGGAAATTGTTCCAAAATTCTTTTTCTAACATAAGTTTCAATTGCAAAATGCTCTTCATTACTTGCTTTTACATATATAGTTAGTTCAAAAGTTAAATCATTTAATTTAGTAATCCCATAAATTTTTGGTGCTTCAGTTATATGTTTAAATTTATTATTGCACTCCTTAAAAATCTCATTTAAAGCCTTATTTATCTTTTCTAAATCTGAATTTAGGGGTAAAAGAACTGTAACTTTTGCCCTTTGAGGAGTCCTAGACATATTAGTAACAAGCCTTATATCTCCATTTTGAATAATATGGAGCCTACCTGAAAAATCTTTTAATTTTGTAACCCTAAGACCAGTTTCAATAACATATCCATCAACTCCACCTACGCTTATGTATTCTCCAACTCTAAATTGGTCTTCTAAAATAATTAAAGTACCCATTATAAAATCTTTTACTAGTTGTTGAGATCCAAATGCAATTGCAATTCCACCAATTCCAGCAGTTGCAATAAGAGAAGAAGTATTTACACCAAAAAGATCTAAAATAAAAATACCAGCTAAGAAATAGATAACGAAATATATTATATTTAAAATAATATTTTTTATAGTATCTACTTTAGAATCATCCTGAACTTTTTTTAAAATATTTAAAGTGAGGGATTTTTTAATAATAGATATAATAATCTTTACCATAACAAAAATCAATAAGCTAAGAATAATCTTAAATAAAATATTGGCTTTTGAAATACTTAAAAAAGTTTTAATATTTTCTATCATAAAAATCCCTCATCCTCTTAAATTAAATTATATTCATCATTTTCTTTTAGATAAAGATCCTTTACAACTAGACCCTCATCAATAAAATTTTTAATTTTTTCTAACCTATCGAAATCAGTCACTATACAAAGGCCGCAGCTATTAGATATTTTTCTAGGAGTTGGTATAGTTCTCATCGCTACTTCCTTTTCTTTTAGCAATTTTTCAGCCTTCATAGCATAGTTTACTGACTCAAATGTAATTATTATTTTCTTATCCAATAGTTATATTGTTCCCTGCATTTTTAATAGTTTCATAAATTTCATACATATTAGAAATTTCACCAACTCCAAGCATTTCTTTCCTCTTATAGAAATCTAGACAAGTACCGCAGCTAATAATCTTAACTCCCTTAGATGCCATATCTTTTAAATCATCTAGAATTTGTCCTTCACTTGTAGTTAGAAAAACTCCACTATTGAAAAATACTAGAGCCTTTGGAAGAGGGCTAGTTTCTTTTACTGTGTAGATGAAACTTTTTATAAGAATTTCTCCTAAAGCGTCATCTCCTTTTCCCATCTTATTTGAAGAAAATGCAATAACTAAATCATTATTTGATTTTACAACTTCTTTATTTTCTTCTTGGCTCTTAGAAGATTCAGTTTTTTCAATTGTTACTAAAAATCTGTCTTCAGCTTTTTCTTCATATTTGAAAGTGTAGCCTTGAGAATTAGCAAACTTTTCTAAATTTTCAACGCAGGTTTTGTTATCAGCTAAAATTTCTACAATTCCCTTGTCCATTTGGTCAAATTCTTTTTTTGTAAGTAAGAATTACAGGTTGTGGGCAAGCAATTCCTACGGCATTAATTTCTTTTTTCATTTAAAAATCCCTCCTATAGATATTTTAAAACAAATTAATAAAATTTAAACTTTTTAAAGTTCTATCTTTATTATAAAAGTTTCTTATAAAGCTTTCAAGCTTTTTCACTTTATTTATTAAAAATCTACTTTTTTAGGCTCAATTTTTCTAAAATTGATTCAGCTATTAGCATATTTCCTTTTTTATTTAAATGAAGACCATCTAAATAATACTTAGCTATATCTTCTTTCTTTTTAAAAATCTCATATAAGCTTATAAGAGTAAAGTTGAAAAATTTCTTATATCCTAAAAGATCCTTATAAAGACCTTCTAATTTTGAGTTAATAATAATTTCATTTTGACTTAATTCCTCAACTGGTGGACTAATAAGTATAATAGGCTTTATTTTTTTATCTAAAGTATGGACAATAATAGTTTTTATATTATTTGATACCTCTTCAGTAGAAATATTTGCGTAAAAGTCGTTAACACCTCCAAGAAGTATCAATATATTTGGATTTTCTTCAAATACATCACTTTTAAGCCTAGTTAACATACCAAGACTTGTATCTCCATTTATACCTTTATTTAAAACTTTATAAGAAGAGATCTCTCCTAAAATATAGGGAAAGCTCTCTCCTCTTTCAAGCATATATCCGTATGTTAAAGAGTCTCCTAAACATACTATTTTTTTCATTATTCAGTCCTCAAAGCTTCAATAGGTGAAAGCTTAGTTGCCCTTCTTGCTGGGAAATATCCAGTTGCGAGTCCTATGATAAATGAAAAAGCTAAAGCAATTATAATAAGTTGAGGGCTAACCTCTGATATAACTGGAATTTCCCCATCCATCATACCAAATCCGAATTCATTCATGAGGGCTGGGGCGAGGACGCTATTTAAGAGTATGGAAATACCAAGGCTAAAAAGAACTCCGATAATCCCTCCTATAAGTCCAATCATTCCTGACTCTAATAAAAATAGCCACCTAATATCATTAATTGAAGCACCAATAACTTTCATAACTCCAATTTCTTTTGTTCTTTCGTATATACTCATAACCATTGTGTTTGTAATTCCTATAGCTGCAACTATAAATGAAATCGAACCAATACCTGCAAGAATTGCCTGGCCTGTGGCATTTGCCTTTTTCATATTTTCAATCATTTCCTTGTTAGAGTGAGCCATAAGAGACATATCTTCTATTTGTTTTGTAACTGAGTCAATATTTGCCATATCATCAACTTTTACTGTTAAGTCATTATAATATCTTTTAGAAGATTTCCTTTTCTTGTTATATTCCTTTGGACTTAAGGTTAGCTTATCATTTCTATCATTTAATTTTAATACTGTTTCCTCTCTAGTAAGCACAGAATAGGAATACCTATTATAATTATTTGAAGAGTAAGTTCCGACTACCTTTACAGTTACTTTTTCTTTTTTATTATTTTTTTGCTGTTCACCACCATCATCATACATTTCACTAAGAGGATTTTTTTCATTTTCAAAATATCCATTTCCTCCAAGAGTTAACTGTCCCTTTAAGCCCAAAATTTTATCTAATTTTACTTCTTGGTTAATATCACGGGAATTTGGCTGGTAGAGCATATGAATAAAACTATCCTGATTTACAATTATTTCTAAATCTTTTGAGTCTGGATTAGGCATTCTCCCTTCTACAAGGTTTATTCCAACTGTATCGAAAGTTTCTTTAGAAAGGCCAAGCACTTCTCCTCCAAGCATATACTTTTTAAACTTTATGCCACTTTGAAAAGTTGGCTGCTCTGAATAAATAACGCCCGTTACATGATCTAAATCTTTAATGGCTTTAATAACACTACTAGTTATTATTCCGCTTGTTGGTTCCCTGCCAGTATCATATCTTGGGTCAAAATATTTTTCCGGGCTAACTTCTATAGATTTTAGAAGGTCATTTTCCTTAATCATCTTATCGATTTGTTTGTTTTGAGCTTCTCCTAAAGATAACATAATTATAATCGAAGTTGAACCTATTACAACCCCCATTATTGTTAAGATTGTCCTTACTTTCCTCCTCCAAAGATTTCTTAGAGCTAAAGAAAAAAGGTCTTTAATTTTCATCTATCTCAAGCTCCTTGGCAGATTTTTTATTTTTTCTTTTCTTTAAAATAAGGAAAATTGCAATAGCTAGTAACAAAACTCCAGCAGTAATATAAGGAATAAATTTTTTAATGCCCATAGCTTCATCTGGATTTACATTCATATTAGGATCAATAATTTCTCCATCTGGTCCCATATTAGGATCTGTCATACCACCTTCATCTACTATTAATTCAAATTCTTTTTCAACCTTTTTTCTCTTCTCCAGTTGAGTCCTCATAGGTAAAAACAATTTTACCTTTCTTTGGACCAGCTTCTTCTGGAGTTGCTGAAAATGAGAATGAATCTGAAGAGCCTGATTGGAAGTTACCTACGTAATATTGAGTTGGTTCAACTCTAAAGTCTCCTTCAGCCTTAACCATTAGATTATATAAAGTTTGCTTTCCTGTGTTATAAAAGTCAAGATTAATTTCAACTGGATCTCCAACCATGCCTGGACCTGGAATATTGACCTCTCCAGTATCTAGCTTAGACTCTTGAATTATTGGAATTCCAATTAATTCCTCTGCTGTAAATTCATTTCCATCCTTATCTTCATATTCAAAATTAGCTTTTACTTCATAATTCTTTGCGGCAATAGTTCTAGCTGATGAAAGTTTAATTTCTTTATTTACAATTCCGCCTGGTGCTATATATGGAATATAGAAAGTATTAGAAGAGTCTACTGGAGTAAATACAGATGAACCTAATGAAGAACTTTCTCCAGGAGTCGCTGACTGAGGAGTATCTGATGATGTTAAAAAAATCTTTATATTTCTAACTGCCTTATCTGCATTTGTATTGTAGAAAGATAAGTTCATTGTAAACTCTTCTCCAGCCATTGGGGTTTTTGGAGAAAAAGCGTATTTACTGATTATAAGTTTTGGTTTGTTTTTGCTTTGAGATTTACCTTCAGCAACTGAGCCTCCATCGCTTATTACAGGTGGATCATATGGAATAGGATCTCCACCACCATTATTTCCTCCAGGATTTTCACTTGGCTTAGGTTCTTCACTTGGTTTAGGGTTTTCATTTGGTTTTTCATTATCAGATGGTTTACTATCTGTTGAATGATCTACTTTTTCAACATCATCCTTAGTTAATTGAGCTGCTGGATCAACTCCATCTTTTAGTTTAACAACATCTTTAAGTACATCATCATCTTTGTATTTCGAGTCGCTGTCAAGAGGTTTTATAACCACATTGTCTCTTGTTACGCTTATAAGAAGTCTATCAACAAATTCATTTTCTCCAACCTTTATACTTAGTGTAATTGGGTATTCAAAAGTTCCTAGAGAAAGATTTGGTGTAAGTGTATATGAAAATTCTGTACTGTCACATTTTTTTAGATCTAGTTTTCTTACTTCATCATTTCCTGAAATATCTTTTAAAGTAAAATACTTATTTGACTTGTCTTTTCCAATTTCTCTTAATGAAAAATCAGCCTTAATATCAAATTTACTAATGTTTTTTACTTTAAAGTCTAAAGAAAAATCATCAGTATTCTTTGGATTTTCTGGATTAAGAGCGTATTTAATCTCTAAAATTGTATTTTCAAGAGGCTTTTTACAGGAAGCATCTGAAAATGAAATACTTGTAATTAAAATAATAAGTGCTAAAAATATACTAGTTAGCTTTTTCATTTGTTTCTTCTCCTTTTTCATTTGTTTTTATTTTATATATTTTACCATCTTGCATGTGGTAAGTTCTGTCTGCAAAATTGGTAACTTCCTCGTCATGCGATACTATAATCATAGTTTGATTATGCTCTTTTGCTATCTTTGTAATAAGATTTAATACTTCTTCTGTGGTCTTTGAATCTAAGTTTCCAGTCGGTTCGTCTGCAAAAATAATCTTAGGATTATCAACAAAAGCTCTTGCTATAGAAACTCTTTGCTGCTGGCCTCCTGACATCTCTTTTGGCTTATGTTTTAACCTATGTTCAAGTCCAACAGCTTTTAAGATTTTTATAGCTTTTTGCTCTCTTGTTTTTTTATCCTCTCCCTTAAACATAAGGCTCAGACTAACATTTTCCAGGGCTGTAAGAGTTGGTACAAGGTTATATGACTGAAAAACAAATCCAATGTTTAACCTTCTGAAAATTGTAAGCTGCTCCTCATTTAATTTGGTAAGCTCTACTCCCCCTATATTAATCTCTCCCTTAGTTGGCTTTTCAAGCCCAGCTATTGCATTTAATAGAGTAGACTTGCCTGATCCAGATGTTCCCAAAAGGCAAATTATATCACCCTTTTTAATATCTAGATCTATTCCATCTAAGGCGTGAATATATTCATCGCCCATCTTGTATATTTTTTTTAAGTTTCTAATCCTTATAAACGCATCTTCCATATCTAACCCCTTTATAAGATGTTTATTTTCTAGAAATCTCTAGTTTTACTGGTCTATTTTTGAGCTTCTTTCCATTAACATTTTCTATTAGCTTTTTGGAGTAAGCCTTGTCAACATCTATAAAACTAAAACTTCTAAGTAGGTCAATTGTTCCAAAAGCTTCTTTTGGAAGCCTGCCTTTTTCTATTAAAAATTTAAGGACTTCAGCTTTTGAAATATTGTCTCTCTTGCCAAAATTAGCAAATATTCTAACTTTAGACTTTCTAATTTCTTTCTTTCTATTTCTTCTCTTCTTACCATCATCAACATACTCTAAGTTCTTAAATTTTTTCTCACTATCTTTCATATAATGACTAATAAGTGCAGAAGCGATTTCAATCGCTGAAAATTTTTCCAACAGATAGTTTATACTCTGAAGTTCATCCTTAGGCGTCTTATGGATAAGTTCAGTTAGCTTTTCAATCTGTATTTCTTTTAACTTATTTCTACTTGGAACTTCTAACTGTCTCATATCATTTTTAGTAATGTTTCTAATATTACTAATAGCCCTAGAATCTCTTTTTCTTACAAAAGAAATGGCCATTCCCTCTTTTCCAAATCTTCCAGTCCTACCAATTCTATGGACATAATATTCTGGACTTTGAGGAATATCATAATTTATTACAAGGTCTACATCTGATATATCAAGTCCTCTGGCAGCAACATCTGTTGCAACAAGAACATTTGTAGAGCCGCATCTAAATGAATCCATAACTTTTTTTCTATTTTCCTGCTTAAGATCCCCGTTTAAAGCCAGAGCCTTGTAGGAGTTTTCTATTAAGTAGTCTGCAATTTGCCTAGTTTTTTCCTTTGTGTTTGAAAAAATAATCGCCTTATTAGGTCTATATAAATAAAGCACCCTATTTATTACTTCATTCTTTTCTATTTCTTCTATTTGCATATAGTTTTCGTCAACGCTTGAAGAAGTTAGTGTCTTCTTCCTTAACTTAATTATCTCTGGATTCTTAAGATATTTTTTTATAAAGTCTAATATTACTTTTGGCATCGTAGCTGAAAAGAAAAGTTTTTGAACATCTTCATTAAGGTAAGAAAAAATATTTTCAATATCTTCCCTAAATCCCATATCAAACATTTCATCAGCTTCATCTAAAACTATAAATTTTAAAAATGAAAGGTTTATCTTACCTCTATTTAAAAAATCTATCAGTCTTCCTGGCGTTGCAACAACTATACTTGGCTTTTTCCTTAAGTCTTTTAGTTGGCCCCTTATACTATCCCCACCATAAATAGAAACAACGGATAAATCCTTCCTATACTTTATGAATTTCTTTATTTCATTTGAAAGCTGAAGATTTAGTTCTCTTGTTGGGGTTAATATAAGAGCTGATAAAGAGTCCTCGCCTTTAATTTTTTCAATAATAGGAAGGGAAAAAGCAGCTGTTTTCCCTGATCCCGTTTCTGCTTGACATATAATGTCTTTTCCCTCAAGTATTGGAGGAATAGAATTTTTTTGAACTTCTGATAGGCTTTCAAACCCTATATCCTTTACTGCTTTTACAATTTGGGAGCTAAAATAATTTTCAAATTCTAAACTCATCTATCCCCCTTTTTTAAAATTATATCTTTTATATCATCAAAGAGGTCCTTGTTTTCCTCTATATCAGATTTTTTACCTAAAACTTTTAAGCTATTGTATTCACAGATGTCTTTAAGCATTTTACTATATGATTTTAAATCATAGACCGTAGTATTTATAGCTTCTTCTAGATACTTATCCATTAGGTTTTCATCATAATTATTTAAATACATAGATAATGAAAGTTTTCCAATTTGTTCTTTTGTAAGAAGTGGATCAAAAGCTGAAATAGATCCAATAATTAATGAGTCTAATTCATAATCTTCAAGCTCCAAATTTTCAAGGAACTTATAAGTCTTATCGTAGGTTTCAATAGTTTTCCTTAAATTTGGATCCCTGTAGGAGAATAAAAAGGAATTTTTTTCTCCTATTGAAATTCCTGTACCATAAGCACCTCCAATAGCCCTTATCTCATTATATAAAAATTCTCTTGAAATCAGATTTGATAAAACTTCAAATTTACCTGTATATTTATAGCCAAGTTTTTTAACTGGAGCAGCTTTTACTACATAATTTACTGATGAAGAAGAATTGAAAGCTTCGTTTGATCTACTACTAAACTCCACCCTTAAATTATCTTCTTCAAATTCTTCAAATATATCTAGTTTTTTACTTAGCTTCTTAAACTTATCAAATTCTTTTTTAGAACCAGTAAAGTTAACTACAAGGTCTTTTTTATTAAATAAATTTTTATAAACTTCTTTTAAATTTGCTATAATTTCTTCTTTTTTCAAGTCAAAATTATTTTCAAGATCTTGTAAAAAATAGAAATAATTTATTCCTCTAAGCTCTTCATCTATCCTACAAGTCTTTGAAAATTCACTAATCGCCCTAGATGTCATAAATGAGTTTCCATTGGAAACAATTATACTCTCTAGCCTAGATTTTTGCATTTGAATAATTTCCTTAATCCTTTTTTCATCATCCAAATTTGAATTTTTTGCAATCTCTAAAATTAAATCTAGTCCCTTTTCAAAATCATCTCCAAGCACCTTAGATGAAATATTTAGCCTTAGCTTATAATCATCATCTTTAAGCCTGTCCTCATAAGTTATTGGATTAAATAAAATATAACCGGTTGCCTTAAATGTTTCCTCAGTTAACTCTTCAAGACTATATTTTTTAGTTTCAATCTGTCCCAAAATAGAAGTTAAAAGAGAAAGATAATTTAACTTATCGAAGCTAATATGACCTAGGTCAAATGAAAAATCATAGTAGGAAATTTTTCCAGTGAAAATATCGTGATATAAGAATGTTTTTCCATCTTCCCTAGAAATCTCACAAGGCAATTTTAAACCTTTCTTTTCAACATCAGAAAGTTTGAGTTTTGGTATAGTCATCTTATTTTCTTTTGTGTCTTCACTTTCCTGCATAAGCTTTAGAGCTGCAGTTTCTTCCTTTAATTTTTCAAATTCTTCCTTAGATAAAGAATCTTTAAAATCTTTAATTTTTTTACTAAGTTCTTTTTCCTTCTCTTCATAAAGGCCTTGCTTTGGTGAAGCTGAAAGAAGTAACTTGTTTTTAGATCCTAAAATATTTTCCTCTAGATATTTTTCAAAAATTCCCTTATCGATATTTTCCCTTAAATACTTTAAGTCTTCTTCAAAGGATAAAGCTTCTATTGGGTCCTTTTCATAAGCCCAAGAGTTCATCGCATTTATGGCAAAAACTACACCTGCATGCTTATCAAATTCTCTAAGCTTATATTCCTTAGCATTTAAAAGAGAAAGTAAAAGATCTTTTGAAATTCCATTTTTGGCCATATCTTCAAGGCCTTCTTCTACAATTTCCTTAAATTTATATAAATCTTCTTTATTTGCACCCTTTATAGAGATATTAAAAACACAGTCTCTAATAACATCTGTTCCAACTGAAAAAACATCCTTGCAGAAAGAATTTTCAAGAAGTTTCCTTTTTAGTTTAGAAGCATTTGATTCAACTATTGCACTAGATAGGATATTAGATATAATTCTATCTAATGGGCTTCTATCGCATTTTTCAATAATAGAATAAGTTAAAAAAGTATCTTCTTTTTCTGTTAAGTCATCATCTGTCGAATAAAATTCATTTACTATCTTAAGACTTTTAAAATCACCTACAGGCTTTATTTCAGAATTTGGACAAGTTTTTTCAAAATCTTTTAAATAGCCATCTAGGAATTCTAATTCTTTAGTTGTATTTCCATCGCCATATAGAAATATATATGAATTTGAAGGCTTATAAAATCTATCATGGAAGGCTTTAAAATTCTCATAAGTTAGATTTGGAATTTCGTAAGGATCTCCTCCAGAGTTATACATATAAGTTGTGCCCTTATAAAGATTCCTAAATATAATATCTTCCAGTTGATCCTCGGAACCACTCATTGCTCCCTTCATTTCACTAAAGACAACTCCTGAAACACTAAGATCATCATTTTCATCTATCTCATAGTGCCAACCTTCCTGCATAAAGATAAGCTTATTGTCTTTAACTTCAGGATAAAAAACAGCGTCAAGATAAACATCCATTAAGTTAAAGAAATCTTTCTCATTTCTTGATGCTATAGGATACATTGTCTTATCTGGATAAGTCATAGCATTTAAAAAAGTTTGAAGACTTGTTTTATATAGTTCCATAAAAGGCTCTTTTGCCTTGAATTTTCTAGATCCATTTAATACAGAGTGTTCCATAATATGTGCAACACCTGTAGAATCGTTTGGAACAGTTCTAAAAGAAATACAAAAAGCCTTATTGTTATCTGAATTTTCGACTTTTAAAACTCTTGCTCCAGTTTTTTCGTGTTCAAGTAAAATAGCTTTTGAATCTATTTCATTTATTAGTTTTTCTTTAATTATTTTATAATTATTATACTTCATATAATCCTCCTAAATATTACTTTAATTATATAGTTTAATTAAAGTAATTGCAATAATTAAAGATTACAAAATCATAACAGTTAATAAAAAAGCTTAATTTTAAATAAAAAGTTAAGCTTAAATATAAAAATATAAAATTGTTTACTGCTACCTTGTTCCTCCTCCGGATCCACCACCGAAAGAGCCTCCCCCTCCGCCAAAACTTGTTGATCCGCCAAATCCTGATGAAGATGAAGATGATGGTCTAACTCCACTTTCGTATACTCTAGAAAAGTTATTAATCATCATAATTGTTGGAAGGTTGTAACTTGTTAACTCTCCATATTCAGGCATAAGTTCTTTAAACTGCTCATAGACTTTATCAGCTATCCCAAAGACTCCTGCCCAAATTAAATATTTATCCCAAATATGAACATCTCTTGATTCTCTTTCAGAAAGTAGGGAATATTTATTTAAATAATTTCTAAAACCCCAAATATTGTCGCAAATCTTCTTTCCTTCTTCATTTGGAATAAATTTGTTAGAATTAAAAAATCCTTTATCACTCTTAGCCAAAAGTGCCTTTTCACCTAATCTTCTTTTTGACTCAAATAAAACTTTATTTTCAAAACTAATCAGTTTATTTTGATGATTTACACTATAATTTTTAAATTCATTTTCGTCTAAAACAAGATCACTACCACTAGCTGCAGCAACCATATTAAATAGCATTCTTTCAGCTTCAGACATATTTTCTTTTTTATCTAAATTAAGTCTAAAAACTACTGCATCTTTTTTAAAAATTAAACCCTTTTCTCTTGTTTCCTGATAAATAGCACCATCTTGTATCCACTTTAAAAAGTATGCACTCACCCAATTTTTACGCATAAAACCTTGGTTGTCAGTGAAAAAAGCTGTGTCTACAAAAAAGTCATCAAAATCAGAATAATATGGAATTTCAGGATAATGTTTAGATTTATCTTCTGGCATAAATTCCTTTTTCTTACCACCTTTAATAATCTTAGCTATGATAGCAGGGAATATTATAAAAAATGGAAAGAAGAATAAAATATTTGAGAAGTCAAAAAAAGAGTTTCGATAATTGTATCCGCCATAATCTGCATCAAACTCACCATGGTCATAATCTTCTGGATAGCTATCCTCTTTTCCAAGGGCATTATCTAAATTATAACTTGATCCTTCTAAAGCTGTATTTATAAGCTCTTCCTTGGAAAGTTCATAATTATTATTTGCAGGTAAAAAATCTTTTTCAAAAATAGCAAGCATAACCATCTGGTTATTCTTATTTAATTTTCCGCCGCTATCAAGGCTAAGTCCATTTTCTTCTATCTTAGACTCTCCATTGAAACCAAATCCCCAAATTCTCGAGTTTTCAGTATTAAATGTTTTTCCATCCTTAGTAAGAATAACATTTACATGATCAGTATTACCTATGTCTCTATTGTAGAAAGTCCAATATACAAATGGATATCCGTCACTTGTTTTCATTACAAAATTACTTATCTTGTAGGTTATTTTAAAATTATGCTCTCCGTATGATCCAATTCCAAAGCAAAGCTCAATTTCATCTCCATTATAATTATATCCATACCTGCCTCTTTTTGCTTCAAGGGAAGCATTTATATCATAATTTTCATCAAAGGTAAAATCTACGCCTTCTTCTTCAACTTTAAAATCTACTACTTCCATATCTTTTAAATTTCCAAGAGAAATAAAGTGTTCAGTTCCTGAATTTGCCCATATTTTTCTCTCATCTGTAATAATTACCGATCCGTCATCTTGTATATCTGCCTTAACATCTATCGAATAGATGCCAGAATCTGCAAGTACCTTTTGATTAGTAACTAGAGATATAGAAAAAAATAGGGCGAAGAAAAAGACTAATTTTTTTATTTTCTTCATCCCTATTTACCCCCTAATTCCACATAGGCATGCTTTCCTTACCTTCTGTGTTTTTGAAGTATTCTTCTTTTGTAAATCCAAAAATTCCTGCAAATATGTTGTTTGGGAATACTTGAAGTTCTCTGTTATATTTTGTAACAGTATCGTTAAAGATCATTCTAGAATGTCTTACATTTTCCTCATACCTATTTACAGAATCCATTGTGTTTTGATAAATTGTATTCGCTTTTAGATCTGGGTAAGCTTCAGCTACAGCTATTAATCTAGAAAGAGCACTATTAAACGCTTTACTATCAGCTTCAACTTCACTAGCACTAGATGTATTTGTAACCCTAGATCTATTTGCTGTTAATTTTTCTAAAGTTTCAGCTTCATGCTTTTCATAGTTTTTAGTAGCCTGAATCAAATTAGTTAAAGCATCCCAACGTGACTCAACTTGTGCAGCTATTTGGCCCATTGCATTTCTTACCATCTCTCTTTTAGATACAAGAGAGTTATATACTCCAATTCCAAATAAAACAACTACAGCTACTATAGCAATGACTATTATCCATCCTGGCATTTTATCACCTCTAAAAAATTATTTAATACATATATATTTTATACCCAGCTTTTAATATTATAAACGCTAATTAGATTAACAAATTAAAAAAATTAAGTAAAATTATTTTTTAATTCACTTTATAAATCATTCTTTAAATTATTTTAAAAAATCTTAGTGTATGGTACTTCCATTTAGGTAAAATTTATCATTTTTAAGCCTGTGGTGAAGAATAAGGGAAGAAGTTATTCCCTTTATTATAGAGGAGAGAGATACTGCTATCCAAACTCCAAAAACTCCATAAATAGGCATTAGCAAAAGTGATATAGGTATTCTTAAAATATTTCCTAAAACTCCAATAATTCCTGGAGTCCTTGTTTGACTTATTCCATTATATATTCCAGTTGATGCTATCTCAATATTCATAAAAGGTTCTGATATTGAAAGAATAGATAAATAAATAGCCCCAAACTCAATAGCTTTTGGATCATTTGGTATAAATATTGAAAAAATTTCTTTTCCAAATAGGACAAAAACTAAAGCAACTAACACACCTAGACTTGAAACAAGTAAAATTCCAACTTTAAATGCCCCCTTAATTCTATCGTAGTGTTTTGCACCAAAGTTTTGTCCTGTAAATGCTGAAAGTGCAGCCTGAAATCCATCAGTGGTCATCCAGGCGACAGATTCAATCATAGCTCCTACTGAATACACCGCAACCGGAGTCTTACCATATAGAGCCATAAATTTATTTAAAAACATAGCTACAATAGACTGAACTCCTGATTGAAGGAAGGATGGTAGACCCAGCTTAGAAATAATCTTCATTTCTCCAAGAGAAAACTTTTTAAAATTCATTCCATGGAAGGTAATTCCCTTTTCAGAGATTACTATTATAAAAAATAATATAGTTACAACCATCTGAGAAAGTATAGATGCTAAAGCGGCACCAATTATCCCTAACTTTGGAAAATTAAATAATCCAAAAATTAATATTGGGTCTAAAATCATATTTAAAATAAGGCCTATTGAATTTAGCCTAAAGGGAGATATGGAATCTCCAAAAGAGTTATAGGCTCCTGAAAAAATTTCTGAAATAAATGCAAAAACAAAGCCATAACTTATTACTCTTAAATAGTCGTAAGCCATTTTACTAACTTCTTCACTTAGTTTAAAGAAAGAAATTATTTCTCTTCCAAAAAAAACATAAATAGAAGTGAGGGATAGACTTATAAAAATTGCAAAATAAAATCCTGTAGATATTGAAACTTTTGACTTTTCATAATCTCCCTTACCGTAGTTTTGTGAAGCCCTAACACTCATTCCAACCTTTGGAATTAGCATAAGGGATTGGGCAAACCAAATAAGAACTCCGCTTGTACCTGTTGCTGCAACACTTGCTGTTGATAGCCTACCTATCCAAATAATATCAACTAAGGAATAAGCAATAGCTATAAAGGCTGTACCCATTATGGGAACTGAAAGTTTAATAAGCGTAGAGAGGATCTTATCCTCAAACATATTTATATTTTTTTTCATATATCCTCCTATAAAAAAGGAATCTTTAATTAAAAAGATTCCCAATAATTATTTTATTCAGTTAAATCTTTTAACCTTCCAACAGTCTTATATTTAATTTCTTTTAGCTGTTTTACATTTTTCTTTCCAGTTAATAGCATAAGTATTCTTAGTTTATTAATTAAACTATTTAGATACATTCTAGCATATTCTTCTCCCCCATGGGCTAAGTATTTAAGTAGTTCTCCTGATATGCTAACAAGGTCTGCCCCCAAGGCAAAAGATTTTAAAATATCTAAAGAAGTCTTAATGCCCCCTGAAGATATAATAAATAAATCATCCTTGTTTAAGTTATTTTTGTAGTCAATAAGAATTTTGGCACTTGGATTGCCCCAATGATATAGGTCTGAAAAATCCTCTTCTTCATTTCTTAAATCTTCTATTTCAATAAAATTTGTTCCCCCATGGCCAGATATATTTATATATCTTACTCCTCTTTCATATAGGGCCCTAGCAGAGTCTAAAGAAATACCAAAGCCAACTTCTTTTACTATAACAGGCACTTTTGAGCCATTTACAATATTCTCAATATTATCTAAAATTCCCCTAAAGTCTCTATCTCCTTCAGGCATTATAAGTTCTTGGCAAAAATTTAGATGAAGCTCTATAGCATCCGCATCTATAAGACTTATTGCTTTATTTACTTCTTCAAGTCCACATTTGGCACTCAAATTACCAATTTTTATTTTATCCTTTAAGTTTTTCCCAACTAGCTCAAAAGATCTTGTATTAAAGTCTTCCAAAGCTATAGTCTCTGACCCAACAGCCATTGGAATATTAAACTCTCTAGCAAGTTTGGATAAAGATTCATTAATTTCTTCAGCCTCTTTTATGCCACCTGTCATGGCATCTATCATAATTGGATAAGAAATCTTCTTTCCTAAAAATGATGCCGACATATCTATTTCATCTAAAGATAGCTCTGGAAGTGATGAATGCTCAATAAAAACGTCCTCAAAAAGATTATCCCCAATATATTCACTTTTTAAATAATTTTCTAAATGTTCAAGCTTTCTATTCGCCCTCATTAATAGTTTCCTCTTCTCCTTCATTTCCATCAAGTAAATAGTCGCTAAGCTTATCCTTTATAATAGTATCCACTCCATCCTTATCCAAAATGACATAGCTAATACCGTCAATATACTCACCCTCACCTGGAAAAGTAGTGTTGTTCATTCTATCTGTACTAAATTTAGAAGCAGAAGCAGCTAAACTTAGCATGGTTGACATTGGGATATTTGTTTCAACCCTAGTCATATAAGTTTTAATAAAGCCTGGAATTTTAGAGATGTTTTCTGGCTTTAACATTTGCTCCATAATTCTTTTCATAAGGTGCTGCTGAGATTCCATCCTTCCAAAATCCCCATAAGACTCTCTATATCTAGCAAAATAAAGAGCTTCTTTTCCATTAAGTACTTGCTCTCCTGGCTCCAAGTAAATACCAGTTTGGTTTTCTATAATTTGTACTGGAACATTTACCTTTACTCCGCCCATAGCATCTACGATTTCTCTAACAGCTTCAAAACTAACCTTTACATAATAATCAAGATCTATTCCAAAATAATTTCTTATAGTTCTCATGGTAAGGGCCATTCCACCAAAGTGATGGGCGTGATTGATCTTATCCTCTCCATATCCTTCAATAGGAACCATGCTATCTCTTGGAATAGAAATTAAATCCACAGTTCCATCTTTTGTGTCTACCTTTACGAGCATAAGTGTATCGGTTCTATCTTTTTCCTTGTCTTGATCCTCTCCATTGTGGTCAACACCAGTTAAAAGAAATAGAATTTCATAATCTTTGACCTGTTTAATTTCATTTCCTTCGCCAAGATCGGCTCCAGTTATTACTTCCCTACTACCCTTACTTACTGTAAGCACATCTAAATAATTAGTGAAAATAATATATGCAAATGAAAACACTATTACTGAAACTAAAAGCGTTATAAATAATCTTTTTTTCATAAGATCCTCCCTCAAGTCTTCAAGTAAATATTATATCATATAAATCATTATCAATAAATAAAAATAATCTTACAATTTGATAACTTTTTTTAAAAAATATCTCCAAAGTAAAACTAAACTCTGGAGATACTTTTAAAATTATTTTAATTTTTCTTTTGCAGTTGCTAGCATTAATTTTATTCTATTTACTTGGTTAACTTCTGATGCACCAGGATCATAATCTATTGGAACTATATTTGCATCCTTGTAGAGAGATCTAATCTTTTTAATAACTCCTTTTCCTGTTATATGGTTTGGAAGACATCCAAAAGGCTGAATACAAACAATATTTCCTGCTCCAAGTTTTATCAGCTCTATCATCTCCGCTGTTAGAAGCCATCCCTCTCCGTATTGATTTCCAAGTGAAACAACTTCCTCAGCATAATCTTCTAATTTTCTAATCTCTGGAACTTTATAAAACTTAGATTTATCTATCCTATTTCTTATAGGTTTTCTATATTTTTCAATATACCAAATAGCAGTTTCGCAAAGCATTTTAGTTACGGGACTATTGTTATAAAGCTCTTTTTTATGACTTGAGTTTCTTAGGCAGTAGAGAATAAAGTCAGTAAGGTCTGGCACTATTACCTCTGCTCCCTCACTCTCAAGAAGTTTTTGTAGTTTATTGTTAGCTTCTTCAAGATATTTCACGAGAATTTCTCCAACAATTCCAACCTTAACTATCTCTTTATCTTCAGTCTCTATATTTTCAAAGCCATCAACTATCCTATCAACTAAATTAACATATTCTTTCCAGCTTGGTCTTACAACTAAGGTCTTAGCTTCTTCAATAAATTTTTCTTTTAACCTATCAGTTTCACCCTTATTTACTTCATACATTCTCACCTGGTTTGAGCATCTCATAATAAGGTCTGCAAGAAGAATAGACATCAAGCATTTATTAATTGTTCCTATGCCGATTTTAAAACCAGAATTAGATTCAATGCCTTGAGCAGAAAGTGCAATAACCGGTATATTATCTAATCCTTTCTCTCTTAAGGCCTTTCTTATAAATCCAACATAATTGCTTGCCCTACATGCACCACCTGTTTGAGTAATTAAAAGAGCAATTTTATCTGTATCATATTTTCCAGATTCTATAGCCTCCATCATCTGACCAATAACAGTTATAGATGGATAGCATGCATCGTTGTTTACATATTTTAAACCTGCATTGATAACCTTTCTGTCAACTTTTGGTAAAAATTCAATATTGTAACCTTCACTTCTAAATGCCGCCCCCATAATTTCAAAGTGATCTTTTGCCATCTGAGGTGCAAGTATTGTGTAGTCCTTTTTCATTTCTTTTGTAAAAGAAACTTTTTTAGGAGAATAAGACTCTTCTATTTTTACAGATTTTCTATTTTCAACTGCTTCTTTTAAAGATCTTAACCTTATTTTTACAGCTCCTAAGTTTGAAATTTCATCAATTTTTAAAACGGTATAAATTTTTCCATAACTTTTTAGGATTTCATTAACTTGGTCAGTAGTAACCGCATCTATACCGCATCCAAATGAATTTAATTGAACCATCTCTAGATTTTTATTTTTACCAACAAACTCAGCAGCCCTATAAAGTCTTGAGTGGTAAACCCATTGGTCTAAAACCCTTAATTCTCCCTTTACATCAGTCTTTCTTGCAATTGAATCTTCTGAAAGCACAGCAAAACCTAAAGAATTAATTAATTTAGGAATCCCATGGTTAATTTCTCTATCAATATGATAGGGTCTACCAGCAAGAACAATACCTCTTATACCATTTTCTTCTATATATTTAAGGGCCTGATCTCCCTTTTTATAAACATCTTTCCTATAATTTTCTAACTCTTCAAAGCCCTTTCTAAGACCTGCCTCAATTTCTTTTTTAGGAATATTAAAGTCTTTAAGCTCTTCATAAAGCCTTTTAACTAAGGCCTTTTGATTATTAAGAGATATAAATGGATTTAAAAATTTAACATCATTTTCTTCAATTGAGTCAACATTATTTCTTATAACTTCAGGGTATCCAGCTACAACAGGGCAATTTAAATTATTTTGAGAACTTGAATACTCTTTTTCCTCATAAAAAATAGATGGATAAAAGATAAACTTTACACCCTTTTCAACTAAGTTTTCTATGTGACCATGAGAAATTTTAGCAGGATAACAAGCTGTTTCTGAAATAATAGAAGAAATACCTTTTTCATAAATTTCTCTAGAAGAAGGATCTGAAAGAACAACTCTAAAACCTAGTTCTGTAAAAAAGCCGTGCCATAGAGGATAGTTTTCATAAATATTTAAGGCTCTTGGAATTCCTACCTCGCCCCTAAAAGCTTTACTCTTTTCTAAAGATTCATAAGAAAATAATCTATCATACTTGTATTCAAAGAGATTTGGTAATTTGCTATTTTCTGTTCTTAAGCCGGCACCTCTTTCACACCTATTACCTGAAATATATCTTTTACCATTAGAAAATATATTTATATTTAACTTACAATTATTTTCACACAATCCGCATCTTCCAGATTTTTGAGTATAGGTAAACTTTTCTAACTCCTCCTTGTTAAAAAGAGTTGATTTTGATGGTGATTTTTCTTTGGCTATAAGAGCCATACCATATGCACCCATTAAGCCGGCTATTGAAGGCCTTATAGGACGAACTCCAGAGACTTTTTCAAAGGCTCTTAAAACTCCATCCCCGTAAAATGTACCACCTTGGCAAATTACCTTGTCCCCAAGTTTTTTAGGATCTTTAAGTTTTATTACTTTTTGAAGAGCATTCTTAATAACTGAATAGCAAAGGCCTGCCGCTATATCTTCTACACTATGACCCTCTTTTTGAGCCTCCTTAACCTTAGAATTCATAAATACAGTACATCTAGATCCAAGATCCACTGGGTTTTTAGATTCAAGTGCCTTCTTTTGAAAAGTTTCAGCATCCATTCCCAAACTTTTAGCAAAAGTTTCAATAAAAGATCCGCATCCAGATGAACAGGCTTCATTTAGCTGAATAGAGTCGATAACGCCATCAGAAATGTGCATAGCCTTCATGTCCTGACCGCCAATATCTATAATAAAACTTACATCATCAATAAATTTTTTACTTGCCCTATAGTGTGCAATTGTCTCAACTTCTCCATAATCTACACCTATTGCAGCCCTTATAAAATCCTCTCCATATCCAGTAATACCTGAAGACTTAATCTTGACTCTACCATCTACTTTTTCATAAAGATCCAGTAGGACGCTAATTAAAAGTTCAAGTGGTTTCCCTTGATTATTAGCATAATGAGTGTATAGAATTTCTTCATTCTCTGAAAGAAGTACTATTTTAGAAGTAGTAGATCCTGCATCAATGCCGAGATATGCATTCCCTTCATAGCTATCTAAATCAGCATATAAAACACCTCTCTTGTTGTGGAAATCATAAAAATCTTTCCTTTCATCTTCATCCTTAAATAAAGGTTCTAGAGTGTTAGACTCCTCGTATTTAATATCTATATCTGAATTAAATTTTTGGACAAGTGATTTAAAGCTAATAGGCTTTGTTTCCTTACTTGCAAGAGCCGCTCCCTTGCAAACAAAGATTTGACCATCTTCTGGTACAAAAAAATCCTTGGCATCACCATTTAGTGTTTCTTTAAACCTTTCTCTAAGTTCTGACAAAAAATGTAGTGGCCCACCAATTAAGGCAATATTACCTTTAATGGGTCTGCCACAAGCCAAATTTGAAATTGTTTGATTAACAACAGATTGAAAAACAGATGCAGCAATATCGCTCTTTGAAGCGCCATCATTTAATAGAGCCTGAACATCAGTCTTAGCAAAAACTCCACATCTAGAAGCAATAGGAAAAATTTTTGTATGATCCTTTGCAAGCTCATTAAGTCCAAGAGCATCAGTATCCATAAGAGAAGCCATTTGATCAATAAAAGATCCAGTTCCGCCGGCACAAATTGAATTCATTCTTTGTTCAACTTGGCCAGATAGATAAGTAATTTTAGAGTCTTCCCCACCAAGCTCAATAGAAACATCTGTGTCTTTTAAATATCTTTTAATCGCATAACTTTGAGCTACAACTTCTTGTACAAATTCTACAGAAAAAGTCTTTGATAAAACCATGGCTCCTGATCCAGTAACCATTATTCTAATATCTATATCGGGATATATATTATAAAATTTGTTTAAAACATCTTTACATGTTTGTATAACATCAGATTTATGTCTAGTATAGTCCTTAAAAATAATTTCATCATTTTCATCAAGTCCCACGATTTTAACTGTGGTTGAACCTATATCCAGTCCTAAATTTAAAATCATTTTTTCCCCTTTCAATTTTACATTAATAAATCTCTATATATTATATCACAAGTTTCTAAATTTTTTTGAGAAATAATTCATAATATACTTACCCTAATTTTAAGGTTTATTACTTAAATTTTTGTAACTTAAATATAAAAGCCCTAAGTCGCTTAATAAATAAGCCTATTCTTAGAGCTTTAAATAAACTATTAAAAAATAAAAACAAATAATGACTAATTCTTTTTCTTATATCTATCTACAATATTTTTTTCTATCTTTCCAAATATCATACCTATTAGACTAATTACTAAATATATATAAACATAAACTCTCGCTGTTTCATTAAAAAAAATAATAGTATCTAGGTATGCAAAAATTACAATAAATAAATTTATTAAAAAATTTCTTCCAAATTTAAAGGAGTATGAAAATGAAAGGATTGCTACTGTAAGCGGAAATATTATTGTAAGTAAAATTTCATCGAATTCACTATCAAATAATAGTGGAAGTAAAAAGAATATGCCTATTATCATTAATATATACATTAGAAAATTTTTATTTAAATATTTTTTAATTTTTTCCTTATTTATCTTCAATTTTTCCTCTTTTCCCTTGACTAGTAAATTAAAAGCCCCATCATAAATGGGGCTAAAAAATCTTTTTAAAACTATTTGTTAAGGTTTGATAGGTCTTTTTTTACACTTTCTCTATCCATTTTCATCTTCTCACGTTTTTCTCTATAGAAATTAACGTCAGCTTCTGTTGAGAATACAAAGTGTCCAGGAACTATTTCCCTTAATGCAATACCTTCTGCATCAATTGGTCTTTCTTCAACATATTTTATTACTTTCTTAGCCTTTTCAATCCTTGGATCAGGAATAGGTACAGATTGTAATAAGCTTCTTGTGTATGAATGAAGTGGATAAGCAAAAAGCTCATCTGTTTCAGCTATTTCTACAATTTGTCCATGGTGAATAACTGCAATTCTATCTGAGAAATATCTAACTACAGAAAGGTCATAGGCAATAAATAAATAAGTTAAACCTCTTTCTTCTTGGAATTTGTTTAAAAGGTTTAGAACTTGTGCACGAATTGATACATCAAGTGCTGAAATTGGTTCATCAGCAATTATAAAATCTGGTTCCATAACGATAGCTCTAGCTATCCCAACTCTTTGTCTTTGTCCACCAGAGAACTCATGTGGGTATCTTGATTTATGTTCAGGAAGAAGTCCTACTTGTTCAAGAACTTTATTTACTTTTTCTTCTCTTTCTTCCATATTAGCATAAAGTTTAAAGTTATCAATACCTTCGCCTATACAATAGTCAATATTAGCTCTTTCATTAAGAGATGCAGCAGGGTCTTGGAATATCATTTGCATGTGTCTTACAAGTTCATGCTCATCTTCTTTTGTCATTTTGCCATTAATTTTCTTACCCTTGAAGATAATTTCTCCATTACTTGTTTGGTTAAGTCTTATAATAGCTCTACCTATTGTAGTTTTTCCAGATCCTGATTCTCCAACTAGAGAAAATGTTTCACCCTTAAAAATCTTAAAACTTACATCTTTAATTGCCCTAAATTTTCTCTTTCCGTTAGTAAAAGTAACATCAAGATTTTTAACTTCAAGTAATACTTCTTTATCTTTATAATAATCGGTAAAGACTTCATCACTCTCTTTATTATGATCTTCTTTTACAACAGTTGTATTATTAATAATATCCTTATTTGGATCATTTTCAATATTAGTTAGTGGAATATCAGTTCTAGTTTTTGGTGATTGAACTGAAGAATCACCTTTAATTGCAGGATCTTTAATATTTCCACCTTCATAATTCTCTACTGTTTTTTTATTAAGTTTCTTCTTAGGATCTGTCACTGTAGATTCCTCCTTTAGATGTAAGAGCTACCATCTTTTCATGAAGATTTTGAATAGCCCTTGGTTTTTCAAATTTTGGTGCTCTTTCATCTAAGAGCCAAGTTTTTGCATAGTGCGTATCAGTTACCTTAAACATTGGCGGTTCATATTCAAAATCAACTTTCAAAGAGTACTCACTTCTTTGAGCAAATGCATCTCCCTTTATTTCTTGGAATAGTGATGGAGGTGTACCCTTTATTGCAAATAAATCTTCATCTTTTTCTCCTAATTGTGGAAGAGATGAAAGTAGTCCCCATGTATATGGGTGTCTTGGATCATAGAATACCTCTTCTATTTCTCCATATTCTATAATTTGACCAGCATACATTACAGCTACAATATCAGCAACATTGGCAACTACGCCAAGGTCATGTGTAATATATATTGTTGTAAAATCATATTCTTCAGAAAGCTCCTTAATAAGAGCAATAATTTGAGCTTGAATAGTTACATCAAGAGCAGTAGTTGGCTCATCACAAATAAGAATCTTTGGTCTACAAGCAAGTGCTATTGCTATAACTATTCTTTGTCTCATACCACCTGAATACATAAATGGATATTCGTCATATCTTTTTTCTGCTTCAGGAATACCAACACGAGTCATTAATTCTATAGCTAATTGCTTAGCTTCTTGTTTTGATTTCTTTTGATGCTTTACAATAACTTCAGATATTTGATATCCAATAGTTCTAACTGGGTTTAAAGATGTCATAGGGTCTTGGAAAATTGTAGCAATTTTATTTCCGCGAATATCAAGCCATTCTTTATCAGTTTTATACTTAGCTATATCCTTTCCTTCAAACCAAATTTCACCTTGATCAACCCTACCATTTATTTCAAGCATTCCAGTAAAAGTCTTAGTAAATACAGATTTACCTGAACCTGATTCTCCAACTATTGCAACAACTTTTCCCTTTTTGAAATCCATTGAAATATTTCTAATGGCTGTAAGCTCTCTATCCCTAACTTTAAATTTTACTACTAAGTCTCTAACAGCAAGTATTGTGTCTGAACCTATTTCTGCATGATTTTCAGAGAATGGATTGACAACTTGACTATTATTTTTTTTATTATCTACCATAATTTTCCTCCTATATCATGTGGTTTCTAGGGTCACTCGCATCAGCTAGAGTTTGACCTACTATATATAAAGAAACTGATATAAGTGCTGTTACAAATACAGGAATTACAAATAGATAAGGAGCTGATTGCATGAACTTAGAAGATTGTTGAACAACTCTACCTAATGATGCAACTTCTTCAGTTAAACCTACACCTATATATCCAAGGAATACTTCGTAAGAAATAAAACTTGGAACGTCTCTTGAAATTATTGTTACAAGTACAGAAATCAAATATGGTAAAATATTATTCTTAATAATTTTAGAGGTAGATGAACCTAAGTTTTTTGAAGCTAAATTGTATTCTCTATCTCTAATTATCATTACTTGGACACGAATGAAATAAGCTGTAAAAATCCAGTTTGTACAAGATAGGGCAAAAATTAGCTGCCAAACCCCTGCACCAAGTGCAAAAGATAATACCATAACTATTAAGGTAAAAGGAACATTTGCTATGATGTTATAAACTTCAATCATAACAACGTCCACTTTTTTAGAAAAGCCCCAGAACATACCTACAATTACTCCAATTACAATTTCAATAACTGTAGCTGTAAAAGCAATAAATAGAGAAGTTCTTGCCCCTGACCATACAAGTGAGAAAAGATCTCTACCAACATCATCTGTACCAAAAGGATGGGCAAGGCTAGGTCTTAAAAACCATTTAGATTTATCATTGATATTTGCTATGTTCATGTGATTGTATCCAGAAATAATCGGGTGAACAATACTCATAACAACTACAAAAGAGAATACTATGAGCATGATAATAGCTGTTTTTGATGAGAAAAATCTTTTAAATACACTTCCCCAATAAGAATATTTTGGTGCTGCAATTTTTTCTGATTCACTATCATCAACTTTATAAGGAACGAATAGATCGCTTGGAATATTCTTTTCAGTCATATTATTCTCCTTCCTTTACATTTAATGAGATTCTTGGATCAACTTTAGTCATAAGTAAGTCTCCTAAGAATACAGAGAAAACGGATAGTGTTGTAAAAATAAATGTTAAAGTAATTACCATGTTGTTGTTAGCAGCCTTAATAGAGTCTGGAAGCATTTTACCCATTCCAGGAATAGCAAATATAGACTCAGTTATTACGGCTCCAGAAATTGCTAAAATAATAGAACCTGGAATACCATTTACAATTGGAATAATAGCATTCTTTAAGATATGATTTTTAGAAATTTCTCTTTTAGTTAAACCTTTAGCTTTAGCAAATTTTACATAATCTGCATTTTGTTGGTCTACCATATAACGTCTTATCCACATCATTAGAGATGGAGTTGATAAAAGTGCTAATATAACAATTGGCAAAATATATGATCTTATATCACCAAATCCCAATTGAGCAAATTTATCTGGAAGTCCAATGTTATTACCCAAATATTTCATAAAGAAAATAAATGCCAAAGATGGTACAGCAATTAAAAGGTTAATATAAACAATTCCAAGTTTATCTATAAATTTCCCCTTATTTCTTGCCATTGCAACCCCAAATGGTAGTGCAAATAAATATGTTAGGATAAGTGAGCATATACCAAATAAATATGAAGTACCTATCATAGATGGAGAATCGAATCTCTTTTCTACATCCGCGTAATTATCTCCATATTTTTTCTCTTCAGCTTTTGTAAGCTTGTATTTATACTGTCTTGAATATTGATTGTCAGCTTCTTTTCCCTCATAACCTGTTGGGAATTTTTGATCAATTTTTTTAGCAGATCCTTGCCCTTTGCCAATAACATCAAGAGTCATGATACCTTTGTGCATAGGGAAAGATTCACCAAAATTTAATCTAAATTTATTTTGGTGTATAAATGGGAAACTACCATTAAAATATAGTTGATTTTTAAATTTACAGCCTTCACATTGAAGAGCAACAAGTCCATTTTGAGTTTTTCCCCAATAGTATTTTCTTTCCATATCTGGATTATTTTCATCTTGAATAGCATTTTTATTGTCAACGCTTATTAATCTCTTGAAAAATCCACCAATTAACTCTAGGCTATTGTAGTATTTGATAGCTACTACAGAACCTCTTAACTTATCATTTTTGTCTAATGTTTTTACAGTATAGCCCTTTTTTTCCATTTCGCTAAGTAATCTTTTATTTTCTTCAGAACCAATTTCTACTGCTTCTTTAGGATTTTCTGAATATTTTTGAGCCATTTCCGCCATATTGTAATAATCAAGATAGCCTAATTGTTTTAGCTTTGTCCAGCTATATACATCTTTTTGATTAGCCTTTAATTTTCTATAAGCATCATCATTTTCAAAAACTTTTGAAATAGGTACAAGTTTATAAACCATTATTACAACTATGGAAACAACTATTAAAATCGAAATAATTGATTTTACTAATCTGGTTAATATATATTTTTTCACCGTCTATGCCCCCATAAATATTAAAAAATAAGGGGTTGGGTTTCAACCCAACCCCTTTTGTTAATCTAATTAATTTGCTTTCTTTGCTTCTTCAAATTTTTCGTATGCAGCTTGTCTTTCTTCAGCTGTAACTATATTTTCTTGAAGTTGAAGTGACTTGAATTTTAATTGAGATGCTCCCCAAGGAGAGTATAGTTGAGAGAATGGAACGTAGTGAGATACTACTTGTCCTCTTGTTTGTTGAGATGTTGGGATATAGAAAGCATGTTTGATTAGACAAGCATCTGCTTTAGCAAATAGTGTATATCTCTTGTCCATATCAGAAGTTTCTTTATCTGCTTCTCTATAGTATTTTTCATATTCCATTATTCCAACTTGTTCTTTAATGTCTTGATCTTCTACATTACCTTCTTCATCTTCAGTTCCAAGACCACAATTTATCATATAGTTACCTGTAGTAGCTGAATAAATATCTACGAAAGATTTAGGGTCAGCATAGTCAGGTCCCCATCCAGTGAATGTTGAAATATCATAGTCAGCTTTAGCTGGGTCACCATTTCTATAAGCTATACTTTCAACAGTATCTTTATCTCTCATAACAAGTTCAATTATGATTTTTCCATCAGTATTTTCTTCGATAGATTTTTTCATAGATTGACCTTTTTTAACAAGAGAGTCTGATGTTTGAAGAACTAACATATCTAGTTTAACTGGGAATTTAATTCCTTCTTCTTCAGCTTTAGCTATAAATTCTAGAGCCTTTTCTTTTGATAACCATGGATCTTGTCCATCGTTTAGGTCAACTTTTTCGCCTGTCATTTCTTCATATTGCTTAGAAACATTTTCGTAGTATGTTGTTCCATCTGATAGGTTACCAGCTTCTGGGAAGTTGTTAACATTTCTTAGAGTTTCTGCTGCAAGAGCTTCTGGAGCAGTAACTGCTAGAGCTGCCTTAGCATCATAAGCTGCTCTTAAAGCTTTTCTAAAGTTTTCACTTAAAATAGCCTTGTGAGTGTTTTCTCTAGCTTCTTCATCACTAGCATAATTTGTTTCATCAAAGGTTTGTCTATTAAAGTTAAATACAATTCCGAAAGCATACGCATTTGGAAGGTTGAAGTAAGCGTAATCTTTATATTTGTCTAGATATTTATCATAGTCTTCCCAAGTAGCACTTAAAGCAGCTTGAGGATAAAGACCACTTTCAAATCCTTTAATTACTGAATATGGGTCTGAACCATCATCATATATATAAGTTACTTTCTTTAAGAATACATTGTCTTTATCCCAGTATGAAGGGTTAGCTTTCATAACGATTCTTGATTTTGCAGTATTTTCTTCCATAATGTATCCACCATTGTATAGGATAGCATCATTTTGAAGAGCACCAAATGAACAATTTTCAGGGTCAGGAGATCCTAATGCACATCCAGGGCCTTTTCCTTCAAGGAAATTTCTACTAATTGGATATAAAACTGTATAAGTAGTCATTGAAGGGAAGAAAGGTGTTGGTTTTTCAAGAGTAAATTCAAGTGTATCTTCACTAAGAGCTTTAACTCCAACTTTTTCCCATTCTTCATCTGAGAAGTCAGATTTTAAATAATCTGAATATCCTTTGATAATATCTTGTAGTAACCAAGATGTTTCAGATTTAAATTCAGCACCATGTCTAACGCCTGTTACGAAGTCTTCAGCTGTTAAAGTGCCTTCTTCGTTTTCATCAGCATCTACCCAATTTACACCTTGTCTAATTTTAAATGTCCAAACAGTTTTGTCTTCGTTTGACTCATAGCTTTCTGCAAGACAAGGTTTTAATTTACCATTAGTATCTGTTTCTAGTAAGCCGTCAACTAAGTTAGCATTGATTTCATGGTCAGAAGTTTTTGATGAAAGTACATAGTCATAAGTTGCAACTTGGGTTGCAGAAGCTACGTTAAGTTCATCAAGCTTAGAAATCTTCATTTGAGAAGGATCAACTTCTTTATTATCTTCGCCATCTGGAGTTTCTTCTCCATTGTTAGCTGTATCATCAGTGTTTTCTGTGTTAGTTGTAGTTTGCTTATCATCTGGTTTCTTATCGGTTTCCTTATTGCAGGCAGTTAAGAAAACAGGAATCATCATAGCAAATGCAAGTAGCAAAGCTATAACTTTTTTCTTATTCATTTTTTTGTTTCCCCCTTTAAAATATGTTTTATATGATTAAATCATATACCAATTAATTATTCTCAATAAGTTTAAGGATATCTTCTTTTAAGTAAGGACTATTAACCTCTAACTTATTGAGAACCCCGTCCTTGTTACTATAGAAAGCTGGTATATACTCTAAAGAAGTATCTTTAATAAATTTATCAAGCTCCTCATCATCTTCAGATGTATCAATGTAATAAATTTTTAAATTTTTTTCTTCTTTTATTTCTTTCAATACCGCTGAAATGTCTCTACAGTATGGACAAGTTTCCCTTCCCATGTAAAGATAAAAGTTTTCGCTATCTTTTTTACTATTAATATCTTTCATAGAAACTTTTTCAAAAGATTTAATATTCTCAAGATAGACCTCTTCGCTTACATGGTCTTTTTCCGACTGGGAAGAAGCTGTAACCTCTTCATTAGTTTTTTTGTCTATGGTTTTATCTTCTTTGTTGCAAGAAGCTAGTAAACCAATAGTTAGTAAAAAAACTAAAAGTATATTTTTTTTCATATCTGTGATTCTCCCAGGTTGATGTGATTAAAATAATTTTACTAAAGGTAAAATTTATTTTTCTTATAATATCACAACCAGTATATGTTGTCAACTAAAGATATAAATTTTGTAAATATTAATAAAATAGAATTTTAAATATCAATGTAGTTTTTCTGGGTAAATCAGATATTAAAAAAATATAAATCACACCTTGTATGACTTAACTTTATTATACCAAATATATTAAATTTATCAAGGAAAAAGACCCCTTTTGTTTAAAGTTAGTATAATTTTTATATTTAATATAAGTTTGTAAAAACGATTTACCTAAAAATTTTTTTTATTTTATTATTTCTATCAAATGGCTTGTTTTGATACTTTTTCTGTAACTTTTTTGTAACTTTTAGAAAAAAAAGTTTTCTTTTTTTTATTTTTATGTTTAGAATCAAAACTCCTGGGTATATATATAATACAAACTTAATAATTTACTATGGTAGTTAAGTTTTATGAACCTTGACAAGCTATTCTCGTTAATTTTAAATTAAGAATTAAACTTTTCAGAAGAATTTCAATTAGGCCACAAAAAAGGCAAATGAATGTTAAAGTCGCAGAAATTAGCAAAAGTTATTCTTATTACAAGTAAATATTAAAATTTATACCAATGAGAAATAATATTTCCTTTGAATGAAAAAAGGAAAATATTTTTAATATAGATTGTATGAATATTAATTGAGAATTTATTTTTATCAATTATTAATTGATAAATATTTTATCAGTTATTAACGGAGGTTTTTCTTAGATGAAAAAAATAAGGTATTTGAAAGAAATTTAGATAAGTTTTGAAAGGAGAATATAAATGATTGAACCTAAACACTTACACGAGAATAGCATAAAAGGATAAAAGCTGACTTAGAATATAAACTAAAAGTCAGCTTTTTATTTTGCTTTAAAAGATTTTTACTTATGTATTATATTTTTTTATGAACTATATTTCCCCAACAATTTATTATTTATTTTATTTCTTTTTCTCTCATGTATGTACTAGGTTCTTCTTAGCTTTTTATATTTTTCAATTTCGAATATTATTTTCTACTTTATAGTCTCAGGATATTTCTATTTTTAATTTTTTTCTTCTAGTATCCATGTTTTAAAATAAAAAAACAAGATAGGAAATATTCCTATCTTGCTTTTCGTGATTTAAAAGTTTTTTTCTACTTTAATTCAGATGTACAATGAGGACATCTAGTGGCTTTAAGGTCAACTTCACTTTTGCAATATGGGCATGTTTTTGTAGTAACTTCAGCAGGCTCTTCTTTTTTAAATTTATTGTTAGCTTTCACAATTAAAAATAGGACAAATGAAATGATAATAAATTTTATAATTGCTGATAACAATACACCATAAACCATTTCAACTCCCAGAATGTTTACTGAAAGTCCATCTAGGGCAATTCCTGCTGTGAGTGCTCCAATTATTGGATTTATTATTCCCTCTACTAATGCATTGATAACTGCACTAAATGCAGCTCCAATAACTACTGCTACGGCAAGATCAATTACATTGCCTTTCATAATAAACTCTTTAAATTCTTTTAACATATTTCCCTCCTAATAATTTACATAATCGATAAGATTAAACATTGGTGTTGCTACCGATATTACTATAAATCCAACTAGTCCAGCCATGAAAATAATTAAAACTGGTTCTAATATAGTAATTAGTCTTTCAAGATAACTAAGGTATATAGTTTCATAGTAAATATAGGACTTTTCCATTACACTGTCTAATTTTCCAGACCTATCAGCAACCCCCAACATTTCTATAAATATTGATGGTAAAAATTCTATTTTTTCAAATGATTTACTAAGACTTTCTCCTCTAGTAAGATCATCTTTTATATTTAGTAATTTTTCTTCAAGGTATGAATTTTTACTTAAGGACCTTAAGCAATCTATAATTTTTAATATATTAATATCTCTTTTAGCTAAATTTTTTATTATAAATGAGTAATTATAACATAATCTAATAGTAATAATATTTCCATATATGGGAAAATTATAGATAAGTTTATGGTTTATAAGTCTAAGTGTTTTAGATGTCCTATTAAATATAAAAATTAATAATACCAAAAGTATCGGTGCCAGTAATATATATACCCAATTATTTATTAAAAAGTCTGATATAGAAATCATTATTTTTGTTGATGTAGGTAGGTCTGTCCCCATGCTTTCATACATTTGGCTAAAGCTAGGGAGAACTTTTAAAATAAGAAAAAAACTGACTAAGATTGATGTTACAAAAAGAATAATTGGGTAGATAAGTTTTGATTTTGTTTTACTCATTTTTTCAAGTTTTATTTTGAGATAGTCTTTTATTTCAGATAAAACTTCATTTAATGGACTTCCTAGTTCCGCAGATTCTAACATAGCAAGTATATATTCTTTATTTTCTATATCTTCATAGGAAAAGGCAGTAAAAAGACTCATCCCTTCATTTAACCTATTATAAATTCTTCTTACAAAGTCTCTTTCTTTTTTATTTTTTGTTCTAATATTGTCTAGCGAGTAGAGAATAGGTAGTCCTGCATCTAATAGAACAGAAAATTCAGTGAAAAATTTTAAGAGAAATTTGGATTTTATTTTTTTATTTATGTCGGTGTTTAAAATTTCTATTAATTTTTCCATCTATAGTTCCTCTAGCCCATAGGCCTCTTTAAGTACGTCTTTTAAAAAGAATTCTCCACTTTTAACTTTTTCTAAGGCTTTTTCTAAAAGAGTTTTACTACCTTTTTCTTTATAAATTCTCTTATAGGTATTTTCAAGCTCCTTCGCTCCTATACATTTAATATAATCCCTGTCAAATTCTAATAATTCAAAAACTGCTTCTCTTTTAGTATAACCACCAATACATTTTTCACAGCCAACGTTCTTGTATAAAAGATTTGCATCTATCTGATATTTTTCTAAAATACTTTTTTCCTTATCACTTGGAGAGTAGCTAGACTTACAATATGGGCAGAGGCTTCCTATAAGTCTTTGGTTTATAACAAGTGAAAGGGACGAAGCTATTAAATAATCTTCAACTCCCATGTCCATAAGTCTTATAATTGAGGAAAAAGAACTATAGGTATGGAGGGTTGATAAAATAAGGTGACCTGTAATTGATGATCTTACTGCAATTTCTGCAGTTTCCTTATCTCTGATTTCACCTATCATGATAACATCTGGGTCAGACCTTAAAATCGACCTTAATGAATTTTCGAAGCTAAGTCCTCTTTTGCTATTAACTTCTATTTGATTTATCCCCTGAATTTTATATTCAACTGGATCTTCAACTGTGATTATATTTTCTCTTCCTGTATTTATCCTATTTAGAAAAGAATAAAGGGTAGTTGTCTTGCCCGAACCAGTAGGCCCTGTTACAAGTATCATGCCATTTTTTCTTAAAAGTTTACTTTCTACTATTCCAAGTTCTTCTTTTGAAAATAAATCTTCTAGGTCTTTTTTAGATCTTTTAGGATCAAGTATCCTTAAGTAAGCTTTTTCTCCAGTTATAAGAGGAAGTATGCTAGTTCTAATATCTATTTTATTATCCTTAATGGAAATAGAAAAAGACCCATCTTGAGGATTAAGTTTTTTTGTTGTATCCAAATTAGAAAGAATTTTAATTCTAGCAATCAACTTTTCGTGAACATCTTCAAACTTTTTATATCCATATAAAATTCCCTCAATCCTAAATTTTACAAGGCTATATTTTCCATTTTTTTCAATATGAATATCAGAAGCTTTATATTTTATTCCGCTTAATAAAATTTCATTTACTATTTCAATCGCATTCATTTTCTCGTCTATCCCTCAGCTTTTTAAAAAAATCCCTTAGTAGAGTTTGGCATTCTCTCTCTTCTATGCCTCCTTCAAAGGTAAATTTGTGGTCTCTTATATTTTCCAAAATATTTCCATTTGATATTACATATCCAGAGTTTTTATCGTATGCACCAAATACGAGTCTTGGTATTCTAGATTTTATAATTGCTCCTAGGCACATTAGGCAAGGCTCTAGGGTGACATAAAGTGTGCATCCTAAAAGTCTCCAGCTCTCTAAATATTCTGAAGCTTTAATTATGGCATTTATTTCAGCATGAGATGTTGCAAGATTTTTTGTTTCAACAGTATTATAAGCTCTAGCTATTATCTCTCCTCTAAAAACCACAACAGCTCCAATTGGAACTTCATCTAATTTTTCTGCTTTTCTAGCTTCTTTTATAGCTTCTCCCATAAAATATATATCTTGATCCTGCATATTTTACTCCTAGTATGAAAAAATTTTACTTTTAAAGGCTCTTATATCTACAATACTTACCCTATCTTCAAATTTAACTAAGACATTGTAGTTAATTTCTCTCGGCTTTATTATTTTCCTATAATCCTCAAGTTTTGCGATTACAATTCCTCTTTTAAAAATTAAGTTACTTCTGTTAAAATTTTTAGGTAGACTTTTTATAATAAGTAATCCATTCATCTCAAGTTTTCCATCTAGCTTTGTATCTTTATCTATAATAACAAGTGCATTTAAATTATTTATAGTCTTAGTTTTTTCTATTTTGAAATTAGGTAGAAGAATATAATCATCTCCAGAAATACTTTTAACTTTGCTAGCTTCTAAGCCCTCATCTTCTTGAGGATTTTCTTTTTTTCCATCTGGATTATTAGGATTTATTTCTTCCTCTATATATTTTAAACTATTGGAGCTTGCATCAAGTAATTTTATATTTTTACCTTCTTCTATCTTTTTTAAATCACTGGACATAAAAAGATTTACAAGACCCTCAATATCTTTATTTTCTATATTTATAGCTTCCTTGTAGAAAATATCTAAATATTTCCTGAAAAACATATTTCTTTTTAAGCTTTCTCCCTGATAAAAAGTTTCTGTTAAAATTGCAAATTGACCTTTTGATTTTAAATTATCTGTATCTAAACTTGCTTTTTCATTTTCTTCATCAATAAGCACCGAAGATTTAAGTCCTTCTTCTTTAAATTTTTGAACTGCTTTATATATGGTATTTTCAGAAATATATTTAATTCTTAAAGACTTATCATCATAGACCTCAGCCATTGTATCACTATATAAAAGATCTAGAAGAAGCATGGTTGTACCAGCTAAAAGAAGGATAAAATATAGGCTTAAAAGTAGTATATAGGATCTATTTTTCATACTTACTCGCCTCCAAATAAACGCTAATTCTTCTAACTTCATTTGAGTTTTTAAGTAAGATTTCAAGTAAGGAAAGCTCTTTATTAAAATTAACCTCTGCATCATCTAGTTCTTCAGCCAAAATATTATATCCTCCACCAGTAAATTTGGGATTATCTGTGTAATAAGGAAGATTCATAGCATATCTTTTTAACTTTCCACCAGAAAAACTATAGTAGGAGTAGTTATGCTTATAACTTGATTCATTATTTTCACTATAAAGATAAAATCCAAATGTATTTTCTAGATTTGGAAAAACCGCCTTATCTATATCAAAAACTTTATCGGAAAATTCTATTTCTCTTTTTAAAAAATCTCTAGCATAATCTATTTCATTTTCTGACTTTTCTCTGTAGAATTTAAGAGAATTGCTTGAAAGATTTGTGAAATTTATAAAAACTCCCAAAAGTAAAAGGCCCAAAAAAAGAGCCAACAAAAGTTCAATTAGAGTAAATGCTCTTGTCTTTTGGAAGGTAGAAAATAATTTCATAATTAATATCTCCATCAATTAATTTAAGTTTGTACTTGTTACTAAGCTCTTCACTGTAGCTTTCTATATTGTAGTCATAGGGGGACTCTAGACTAATATTTCCATCTTCAAAATAATTAGCTTTTGTCCTTTCGATAATTCTCTCCGCCTCCATCACTAAAGCTTTTTTTCTTTCAATTGTTTCCCTAGATTTAAAACTAAAAGAAATAGCTGGTAAAACTGAAATAGCTATTAAGGAAATAAGGCTTACACCTATCATAACTTCTAGGAGAGTAAATGCTCTTTTTCTCATTCAACCACCCCTCTGTAAGTAATTTTGCCTGTTGCTACTGGAATTGTAATCTTGTATTTTTTATTGCCACTTAAGATAATTGATCCCGCATTTGCACTAAAGCTTGATATTTTAAATTCTATTTTTGAATCCGAAAGATTGGTATTTATTTTAAGTTTTTTTAATTTTAAATTTATAAACTCCCTATCCTTGCTAGAAGCTTTAAGAGAATTTTCATAGAGGCTTACAACTACATTGCTTCTTCTTTTTAAAGAATATGCTCTTGCAGACCTTAAGGCGCTGCATACTTTTTTTACCTCCATCTCTTCGAGATTTTGATTTATTGTATCGAATTTTATTAAGGCTACAGACAAAACTATCCCCAAAATAGCTATAAGAACTATAACTTCTAAAAATGTGAAGGCTCTTTTCATAAAATCACCCCTACAAGTTTTTCTCCCCATAAACTTACTATAATAAATGAAAGATAAATAAATGGTATAAGGGGAATTTTACTCTTTACAGACCCAAACATTTTCTCAAGTAGAATATAAAGCGCAGCTAGTAAAAAAGTTAAAAAGAAATATAGAAAAAGCTCGAGGCCCTTAAAATATATAAATGTAAGAGCAAACACTCCCAGGTCTCCCTCGCCTATAGGAACTTTTTTCCAATTTAGAAAATATGTAGTAAAAAAATAAAAATAAAATCGATAGAATGCTCGCCCAATAATCAAGTCTTGACCTTAAAAAAGAAAAGATAAAATATATAATACTTAAAATAATAAGCGGAATAAAAAATTTATCATCAAAAGAGAGATTATATAGATCATCTTGTGCAAGTTTAAGAAGAATAAATCCGCATAAAGAGTTAAATATAAGAGCCTTATCTCCGCTTAAAAATGAGAAAATAAAAAAAAGTCCTAAAGAAAAGATTAAAAAAATATCAAATATTTTTTTATTACTTAAATTTAGAACTTTCATAAAAAACACCCACTAGATTTTATATTTTGAGGCTGTTTCCTTTTCTTCCTTAGTGAAATAGGAGGACTGTCTGATCTTTGATATAAAAGCGTTTTGAAATTCTTTTGCAAGATTCATATCTTCAAGAATTTTATATCCCTCACTTTTATATTTTTTTGTAAATTCTTCTAGAAACCACCCTACTCCCATTTTAACATAATAGTCATAATTTGTGATAGAAAAAATTAGATTTAGATTTTTATCTAGGTAGAAAGGGCTATTAAAATATCTCATCATTAATACAAGGGCCGTTCTAATATAAAAAGTTTTTCCACTTGAAATTAATTTCTCAAAATAAGAATAGCTAAGATTTTCTTCATTTTTCATGTTCTTAATTTTGACAGAGTCTGTAAGCTCCCAGTTATCTAGCTTATCTATAATTTTATCTAGCTCTAAAATAGCTTCCTTAAAATCGTCTATTTCTGAAATAATATAAATATGAATTAAAAATTCTTCTTGATATATATGTGGCGTATTTAAAAATTCTTTGTGTAAGTCTTTTGTCTTTTTAAAAATTTCTCTTAAATCTTTTTTCCTAACCCCTATTACTTCCTTTTCATCAAGGCCTTTAATAATTCTTAGAAGAAAGTTTTTGTAAGACTCATCCTTTTTTTCAAATAATAGTTTTGTAATCATATACTATCCTTATAACTTATTGTAAATATAATATAGTCTCCCTCAAAATTAACATCAATCTTTTCTCCAGACCTATTTAACATAAGCTTAGTCGAATAAAGTCCAAGCCCAGAACTTCTCTTTACCCTGGCATGATCTTCTGTATAATATTTTGTAAAAATCTTATCTTTAACTAGATTAGAATCATTTTTTATATCATTTTTAAATACAGTATAAAGTCTACCATTTTTTTCAAAATGACTTATCTCCGCCTTAGACTTAGTAAATTTTAACATATTTGAAATTAGATTCTCGAAAGATCTAAAAAGATATTTTTCATTGGTGAAGATAGATTTATTTGATAGAATATGATCATCTAGTTTAATTCCCTTCTTTTCAAAGTCTACATAATATTCAGAGATAAGCTCTTCCAAAATAATATTAGGGTAGACCTTTTGCATTTCTAAATCTTTTTTTGTCTCTATTAGTTTTAAGGAGTAAAAATCATTAATAAGTTCTTCAAGTGAGTAGGATTTCTTTTCAATAATACTTAAATAATGATTTATTTTATCTTCCCTACATTCATCTTTTGATAGCTGAATATAGCCAATTATAGAAGTTAGAGGCGTTCTAATATCATGAGAGATTGAAGTTATTTCCCTATTTAAATTTTCCCTTTCAATAGCGGACCTTTTTTTAGTTTCTTCATTTTTTTCAATTAATTTATTTATCAGTTTAGATATTTCAAGACTAATTTTAAAACTACCAGAATTAACCCTCATATTAGACTTTTCTTCTTTAAGATATTCTTCTGTGAGGCCTATTGTTTTTTTTAAGTCTTTAAATAATATAAAAAGTATTAAGCCTAGACCAATATTTAGGCCTAAGCTTAATATAAAAAATACCTTTAGCATCTTATCTTCCAACCAAATTCATATAATAATCTTCAAGGTTTTGATGAGTTTTGTTAGCGTTTAAAACATCAATCTTGTTTTCTACTAAAAATGCAATAATTCTACTTATATCGTCTCCTGCATTTAAAACCTTTACTGAATTATTTTCAGATGCACTAACGCCATATTTAAACTTTTCTTCAATCAAAGCCATAGCTTTGCTATTGTCAGAAGTTTCTAAAATAATATGATTTGATGTTTCATCATATAATTGTTTAATGGTCATTTCTTTAATCTTTTTCCCATTATCTATAACTAAAAATTTGGTAACAGTATTTGAAAGTTCTGATAAAAGATGAGAAGAAATAATAAAAGTAACTCCATTTTCAAGGGCAAGTTTTTTAATTAGATTTCTAATTTCATATATTCCCTTTGGATCAATTCCGCTTATTGGCTCATCTAATATCATAATTTCTGGATTTGTAATAAGGGCAAGAGCAATAGCAAGTCTTTGCTTCATACCAACAGAATATTTTCCAACATTCTTTTTAGAAGAAGGATCTAAGCCAACTGTTTCAAGTGCTTCAAAAATCTTACTTCTTTCAGGAACATTTCTTTGAATCCTAAAATACTCAAGATTATCTAGAGCGGTCATATCTTTAAAAAGAGTTGGGTTTTCTAAGATAGCTGACATTCTTTTTCTACCTTTTTCAAGATCCTTTGATTCAAAAAGTTCAATTTCTCCAGAGCTAGGAGTTGAAACTCCTGTGATAAGTTTTAGTAGGGTTGATTTTCCTGCTCCATTTGGGCCGACAATTCCATATATATCTCCTTTTTCAATTTCAAGTGAAATATTATCTACAGCCATTGTATCCTTAAACTTTTTAGTTAAATTTACTGTCTTAATTACATTAGTCATATTAGCCTCCTATAAAAGTTCTCTCTTTTTAAATGCCAATAGTCCTAAAAAATGGCTAATAGCAAAACAGATTACAAAAGATAAAATTATATTTCCAATTTTATATCCAGACGCTGCTATAGCTTTACTAAATATTGGTTCCTCATATAAAACTCTATTTGCAACTTGGTTTAGTATATGAGTAGGAAGATAATCCCCAATCTTTAAAATTAACATACTATATTTTTCCCCCGATATAATAAATAAAACTCTTAAAATTAAATCAAAAGCAGCATAATTCATTAAAATACCTCCAAAAGGTTTATTAAATAAATATGCGAGTCCATATAAAACAGAGTTTACATTTATTTGAAGCAAAAGGCTAACTAAAACAGTTTTTATAAAGGCATACATTCCAGTGTCAGTATGAACTGCTTTAAAAATGGCTCCAAGTGGAAAGCTTAGCACAATTAAAACTAGCATAATTATTAAAGCTAATATTGCAACGATTAAATTGTAAGTAATAAAATCCCACCAGTAAAGTTTTTCCTTTTTTATTCCATAGCCAATAATCTGTGTTTTTGTGTCCTTGTTTTTAAATATAAAGAATAAAGCAATACATGAAACGACAATTGTTCCAAATCCTATAGCAAGTTCACCCGCACCTGAATAATAATCAATATCAAATTTAGTATTTGTTGCAGATAGAGTTATAATTAAAGGCACGAAAATTGCTACTGCAAGAATTAAATATCTGAACGCCTTCGTTTTTTTAGCTCTAAATAGCTCACTTTTAATATAACTAATCATTTTTACCTCCTTGATTTTTATATCTTTTTATTACAAGATTATTATATAAAATATTTTTAGAAAAAAGATTTATAATTCATAAAAAATATATAAAGATTTCTTAATAATTATTTATACTTTTTAAACTTTTAATAAGGCTACTTTTAAAAAAAAGAAAAAATACTCAATATAAAAAATGCTAAGATAAAATAACCTTAGCATCATCTTGCTTAAAAAGTGGCAAAATCCAAAAGCTAGCGCTCCATACGAAAGAAATTGTAAGAAATTCAAATTGAAATAATCCGCCCGTAAACCAAACTGTTTGAGCGTTAGCGAGCTATCGATTTACAGGATTATGAGATTTAGAATTTCTCATTTTCTGCAGTCGGATAAGCGTTTTTGGATTTTGTCTACACTCTGATGCTAAGATAAAATAATCTTAGCATTTAATTTTTAAAGAAAAACTTCATTATTAAATTTTTAGTCTATAGCCTCTCTTCCAAACGGTTACAATCAAATCTTCCCCAGAGGCCTTTTTAAGTTTTTGTCTTAAATTTGATATGTGAACAGAAATAGAGTTGTCAAATCCTCCAATTTCACTTCCCCATATAAGCTCATATAGACTGTCTCTTGAAATGATTGCTCCATTTGCTTTTACAAACTCCCTAAGAATTTTAAATTCCGAAAAAGTAAGATCCAGTTTTTCATCATTATAAAAAGCTTCTCCACTTGAAATATTGAGTTTTAAATTTTTAATTTCAAGTATCTCATCGTCTGTTTTCAAAATACTATCATTTCTTCTTAGAAGTGCCTTAACTCTTGCCCTAAGTTCAATCATTTCAAAAGGTTTCAGTAAAAAGTCGTCCGCTCCGAGTTCCAAAACATTAACCCTATCCATAACATCAACTTTTCCTGAAACTACAAGAATTGGAGAAGAAGACTTTTCCCTAACCTTTAAAATAAAATCTTCTCCGCAAATTCCAGGTAGCATAAGGTCTAAGATAAATAGATCAATTCCCTTGTCCAAATAAAAAAGGCCTTCTGTTCCAGAAAAAGCTTGGAAGATCTCATATCCATCTTTTAATAAAAAATCTCTAATTAAATTGTTTATATCCTCGTCATCTTCAACAATTAAAATCCTATCCATTATTCTTCAACTGCCATATCAGATAAAATATATCCAAAGCCATCACTAGAGCCTGCTGATTTTATTTTAAGCCAAACTTCTCCATTTTCATTGGTAATTTTTTCAAAAACATCAACAGATTGCCAGTATCCAAGAGTAGTTAGTACATCAGAATCAGTTTTTGGTTCTTTTCTTACATTTAAGTCAGGTATTACAATTTTGTAAGTAGCTATTGGGCTTATTCCAATATCTACTGAAAGGTACTTAACTGAAACCCAGCCGCTTAAATCGTCCTTAGAAAATTTAACCCAGGCCTCGCCAGCTACTTCTTTTTCTTCCAAAGCTTCAATAACATCTCCTGTTTGTAACTGTCCCATTAACTCAGAATCACTAGAAGCTTCCTTTCTAACATTTAGAGGACCTTCAGAAACAGAATATTTTTTCTTATTTTTCTCCATAGAAAGTTTCTTTTTCGTCAGCCTTCTTCTTTTCTTCGGCGTCTTTTTTCTCTTTCTTTTCTTTTTCTACTTCTTTTTCCCTCTCCATAAATGTTTCATCTGTTTTAATAAGTTCATTTTTATCTATTAGATTAACTTTAATATTTATATTTTCAGAATCATCAACTTTTATATCCTCTACCATGCTGCAAGCTGATAAAATTACACTTATAGCGATTATAGGAAAAAGACTTTTAATAAATTTAAACATTTAATCCACCTCTTTATCTAAATTATATCAAATATATAAATAATTTTAAATAGCTTTAAGTATTACAAAAGCTATATATAGAATACTTATAAAAAGATTAATATAAAGATAGACTTTTTTATTTTTCATAGATTTTTTAAAGAAAACATCTAGGCTGGCAAAAGCCATAAAAAGAATAAAGAAAGCATCCTGATAGAAAGTCTTTTTAATCCCATAAGTTGAATAAATAAAAAGAATAAAAGATACAATCATAAGAATAAAACTTAGATTTTGTCTAGGATTATCCTTTTCCAAATATATCTTTTTTTCACGTCTTAAATCGCCTCTAGGTTTCTTTTCATCTTGCTTTTTCTTATCTATGTCAGTAGTTTTCATATTAGTCCTCATAAATTAAATCCATTTTATTATTTTCTCCTAAGATTTTCCCGTGGTAAGAGACAAAGGAAGAAGTAGGTCTATCCTTTAATGAATTTACAAAAATAGTCTTCATAGGTACAATTTCAGTTCTTTCTAAATAAAACTTTTTTTCCTCTTTCCAAACATCCAAGCTAAAATCTAAGTGGGCTGGCCACAAAAGATAGTCTGTATAATATGAAGAAATATCCTCCAAAAATTCATCTGTAAAAAAGTCACCACAGATCAGGGTTAAAAAGCTTTTATTTTTATATTCAAAAGTTAAAAAACTACTTCCTTCCCTATAATCCTTATTTGCGTAAGCTTCCTTCCAGCCGGGAGACCTTCTCCTATAATTTAAGATAGTTTCTCCCTTGTCAGATATAACCATATAAGAAGAATAAATAGCTCCCTTAAAATTTTCATAATAGCCAAATCCAAGTCCAATCTTATAATCATTGCAGGCTTTTTTTAAAATGGCAATCTCTCTAGAAGATTCTCCAAGAGAAATTTCAATATCATTTTTATAATCAAAATTAAGTGAATCAAAACCTTGGAGAATTGCCTCTCCAAAAATTACTAAATCGCAAGATTTTTCAGATCCCTCATGGATTTTCTCTAAAATTTCGTTCAAATAATCATCTATACTATTTTTTCTATCAATAACAGGTATAAAAAATTTCACTATTTTTTCCTCCTAAATATCTTAAATGCATCCATCAAAGAAGTTTTATCTTCCTTGTAGATAGATAGCCCCTCTGGGAATAAATATTTTTCAGGGTTTTCTATTAAATCTTCAATCTTTCCAAAAATAACTTTCTTTCCACAAAGCCTAGGATATGAAGAAAGACTTTTATTTGCAACAATAACAAAATCAGCATTTTCAATTGTTTCCCTCGTTATATTTTGAAAATCCTTCCTTAAGTAAACTTCAAGCCCAACACTTTTTTCACTTGCCAGTTTTTTTAAAACTTCTTCAGCTATAAAATTATAGACCATACCACTTGGACAGCTAAGAAGAGCAAGAGCATATCCGTTCTTTTTATTCTCTTCAACATCCCTAAAGTCCATTTCCCTATTTTTGAAAAGTTCTATAATCTTGTCCTTGTCATCTTCTTCCATAAGAGATTTTAAAAAATTTTCATCTAAGACATTTCTAGAAAACTCTGCTAAAATCTCTAAATGTTCATCTTTTTTATCGCTTGGAATTCCTATAAAGAAAATTAACTTTGTTTTATTTTCATCTTTTGGAAAGAGGTAAGGCTCCTTTAACCTATAAAAAGCTAAAAACACTCTCTTTACACCAGAACTTTTTGCGTGGAAAATTCCAATATCTTTGCCAAAAGAAGTTGAAGCAATTTTTTCCCTATCAATAATATCTTTTAATAAAAGCTCCTTATCTGTTCTACTATCGATTTTATAAATCATATCTATAATTTCACTACTAATCTCCTCCTTGGACTTAAAATCCTTATCTAAGAAGATTAGATTTTTTTCAAGATATTTATATATTTTCATATTTTGCCTCCATTTTAAATGAAGCTAAGTTTATTTTCTAGTTGCACATATAACGCTAGTTAAAACTATCTCCCTATCAAAAATCTTCTCTTTATTTTCATATTCTTCTTTTCTAATTTCAAGCCTCTTATCCAAATTATCAAAAAGAAGTTCTGCCTCATCGTCTGTTATATAATCGTCCCTATAAAGCCTTTCTAAAATTTCCTCCTGAGAAATCTTTTTTGTATCAAAGATTAAATTTGCTAGTTCCTCACTAACTTCATCATCATCTGGACATATCCTAGTAAAAACGTTGTTAATGCTTATATCTTTAAAAGAAAATTCCCTTATTTTTTTAAAAAGCTCAGCTTCACTTAAATTAAACTTTCTAACCCCTTCTTCTTTAAGATCTGGAAAATGAACATCTCTTAATCTTTCCCAAACTTTTTCCTCTTCATCTTCTAAGTTTTTGTCAAGTTTTACATAATTTAAAATATCGTTGGAAGAATGCAAAACAGACATGATTATCATTTTGCCGCCCTTTTTTAATAATTTTTCTTGAATAGACAAAAGACAATCTGGGTCTATATGTTCAGCTAGAGTATAGGAAATAACAATATCAAAATCATTTTCTTTAAAATATAAGTCTTCCAAATCATCTAAGAAAAACTTACCAGAAACTACAAATTCATTTGCAAAATCAATAAAATTTCTATCCCTATCAAGGCCATACAAGCTAGCATTTGGATAAACTTCAGAAAGCCTGTGTATAAGAGCACCAGGCCCGCACCCAAGTTCTAATATTTTTACCTTTTTATCCTTATCAATATTAAATATATTTTCAAAATCCTTAAAAAATCCATCCTTAAACCTTAAACTTCTAGACAAAAATAAAGTTTTAACCCCTTGAACATTTGTAGACCAAAAAGTTTCCATAAATTCCCTCCATTAGATTACTCTTAATCTCATTATACAAAATACCAGGATATATTTAAAGTAAAGAAATTATATATATAATCGCTTGGTGTGATTGAGTTATAATATTATATTTTGTGTTTTTTTTTGCAATTATTTTTAATTTACTGATTAAGAAATATAAAATTGGGTATAATATTAATAAGATAAAGTCTTTAGGAGGTAGAAATATGTGCAAACTATTTGATTTTTTGAAGAAAAAAAAAGATAACAATAAAAAAAATCCTAAAAAATCCTCTTTAGATGATGATAGAGTAAGAGGAGAAGAAGCAAATTTAAACGACTCAAATATGAGAATGAGAAATAAGTTCAGAGGAGGCGGTGGATACTAAAAGAAAAAATTTGGAAAAGAAAAAGAAAATAATATTTTACTTAAGGAGGAATAACAATGAAAAAAATATTATTAAGCTCTTTTCTATCTATACTTTTACTTTTAAGTGCCTGTTCAAATCCTGATACTAAGGCAGCAGGAAGTGAAACAAATCCCAGCATAAGTAAAGTAGATGCTTTAAATGAGACTCAAAATAAAAAAAGCGAAGATGACAGCAAAGAAGGTCGTTTTTTCGATAAGAATGACACTAATGAAGATTACAATATTTTTTTAGCTGTAGCTGACATAGATGATTTGAATTTTGTGCAATATCCTAAAAATTTTTCTTCCTTTAATCTTAATAGAAATGAAAAATTAGATAAAAAAGCAGAAGAATTATACAAAAATAGAACTATATTTATAGAAGGTTATTTCTCAGCAGTTAAAGATATATTAAGTAGTGAAAATATCAAATTAAAGAAAAAAAATAATAATGACGTTTCCTATGACAATCCCGGTGAAAAAGCACTTATAGCTTTTGAAGGAAAAGAAAATGGTAGATTTATTAAAATCTTTGAAAATAGAGAATTGGTATTTTCAAATAGGGATAAAAATGGAGCATTTTTATACGAAATTCCTGAAAGAGATTTTGAGGAAATAATTAGACTTACAAGATTCTTTAAAGTAGCCTGTGACCATATGTTAGATATAGAAGTAGACCTATTAAGAAAATATGAATAGTTAATACTAAAAAATATTTTTAGTTTAAATTAAATCATAACCACCGGCTAAGCCGGTGGTTTGTTTTGCCCCTATAAGGGGCTGTTACCGGCAGCATTTCATGCTTCGAACTTTCTTTCTCGTGCACCAATTTTCACAGCTGGTGCTAAAGCACCTTACTTTTTGCTTTTGTTTACTTGCTCTCCCGTAAACGGGTCTACAAATTCTTTAATGCTTATTTGGTCTGCCATGTAATCTTCTTTTAATTGATTTTTTATATATTCTTGTATTTTTTTCGCATTTTTTCCTGCTGTATCTACATAATATCCTCTGCACCAAAAATGTCTATTTCCGTATTTGTATTTTAAGTTTGCATGTCTATCAAATATTATCAAACTACTTTTTCCTTTTAAATAGCCCATTGTTTGAGATATGCTGTATTTCGGTGGAATTTCTAACAACATATGAATATGGTCTGGACAACATTCTGCTTCTATTATGCTTATTCCTTTTCTATCACATAAGTCCCTTAATATTTTTCCTATATCTTGTTTTAACCTTCCATATATTACTTGTCTTCTATATTTTGGAGCAAATACTATATGATACTTACAATTCCATGATGTATGTGATAAACTATTATTATCCATTTAGGATACCTCCCTTTTCTGTCTATGCTACTGCCAGTAACATAAATAGTTTATCATGGGAGGTTTTTTGCTTGAAGCTAAAGCTTATTTTTCTACCACCAGCATAGCTGGTGGTTTATTCATGCTAAAGCGCACAAAAAAGGGATTCTAAACATAGCGTTAGAATCCCTTTTGATTTGAAAATTTTATATTTTAAAAACTCTACTTTTTAATATCTCTAGTCAATATTTGTAGATCCAAATAGAGCCTTTGCTTCTATTATTAGTGAAGATTCATCATCGTCTTTGTAATTATCAGAAAAAGCTATAACTTCGCTCTTTTCATCTATAACTGAAGTGAATCTATTTCCAAAATTAAGGTTGGATGTATTCCTATCTTTTCTTTTATATATAACTTTTACTGCTTGTAGAAGTTTATCAAGAGAAATATTTAGATTTCCTGATACAATATCTACCTTTATTTTTCTAGAAGATTTACCTACTCCATCTATATTTATCTTGCCACTTGTTAGCTCGAAGCTAGAATTTACATAATTAATATCTTCTGCTACTAATTTTCCTGAGACAGATTTTGCTTTTAAATCATCGCCGCTTATTTTTTCTAATAGAACTTTACCATCTACTGTCTCAACTTTAGCATCGCCAAGCTTAGTATCACATACCATAGCTTTACCAGAAATAACTTTTAATTCAGCTTTTTCAGCTTCTACTCCCTTTACTAAAAGTTTTCCATTTGTTACAGATGCTTTTACTGATTTATAGACTTTTTTTGGTAGGTAAAGGTCTATATTTGCCTCAAATGAATCTATTCTAAAATATTCATTTAATGGTTTGATTATTAAAGTACTTCCCTCTTTTGTCATATCAAAGTATCTATTATTTTTGTTTGAGTTTAGCCTATCGTCATAAAAAATCTTTATATTTGCCCTGATATTATTTGGACTTTTTCCTTTACTTTCTTCTTTTTTATCTTCCTTACTTTCTTCTTCATTTAGATTGAAGTCATCACCCTCAGCAAATTCTAAGTCTAAAGGATCTTTCTTTTCATCTAGCTCCTCTTCTTCATCTTCTAAGCCGTGGATGGTAATTTTCCCATTGTAATTTTCAACCTCAATTGAATCAACATCTCCACTCTTTTCCAAATCGTAGTCAAATACTTGTTCAGTCTTTCCCTTAAATTTTGAAAAAGTAGATCCAATATCACTAATGGTCTCCTCAATATTAATCTTTTGTATGGCTTCTTGTGTTCTTCTTCCAATAGATGCAATTGAGTCTGTAATCTTTGAAACAAAATCATCTTCCAAAAACTTAAACTTATTTTCACCAATATTTTTCTTTGTATTTTTATCTTCTCCCATAGCTTCTAAGAGCTTAAGGGCTTCTTCTTCGCTAATTTTACCTTCTTTAAGCATTTGTAGAACTAAAAGTTTCTCTTTACTCATAATTATACCTCCATTTTAATTCTATTATTTATAAGCGTTTAAAAGTTCTGTAGCTTCTTCAGGAGTTATTTCTCCTTCGTTAAGTCTATTTAATATATCTATTCTAGCTTCTTTTACTCCAACTTCGTGTCCCAATGATTTAATTACGCTGTCAAGTTTATTCCTTACAGTAGGATAGGAAATGCCAAGTTCTTTTTCTATTTCTTTGATTGATCCTCTTTTCATAACAAAAACTTCTATAAAGTCTTTTTCTTCAGCCGTTAATTTTGAAAATTTATCTTCTTCAAATTCTCCTCTAATAGTTGTGCCGCATCCGTTGCAGGAAAGTTCTTTTATAATTAATTCTCCTCCACAAACAGGGCATTTAGATAATTTATTATTTGCCATCTCTATCACCTCAAATATATATTAACAACTACTTTTTATTTTGTCAAGCTTTTTAAGTATAAAAATTGATAATATTAATTTTACTTTTAATATATTTAATATTTTTCTTCAAAATGATTATTTCACCTCTAAATATTAATGAATTTTTATTTTGATTTATATGATAGATTTACTTATATCTAATTAAAAATACTTAAATCATTTTTGAAAATAAAAAAACTCTCATGAAAGAGAGTTTAAAAATTATAAATATTTTTATTTAAGTCATAGAAAAGATTTTTTAATATTCATCTAAAAAATTTATTTTTTTACCAGCTTTAGTGTAAGCTAACACCATATCTATATTGACATTTTCTGATGATTTAAAGATTGAATTTTCTACATTTGGGAATTTTTCTTCCAAGCCTTCTATTAATTTTTTTATTTCTTTCCTAGTTCCATCTTCTTTTCTTTCTGTAAAGGAGCAGGCACAGTTCATCGCTTCCAGACCAATATGGTCCCTCCAGCTAATAATTGACTTTTCTCTTATATAATACATGGGTCTAATTAGCTCTATTCCTTCAAAATTTTTAGACTTTAGTTTAGGCATCATAGTTTTGTAGCTTCCTGCCCTTAATATGTTTATCATGGTCGTTTCTATAACATCATCAAAATGATGACCAAGGGCAAGTTTATTTGCTCCAAGTTCTTTAGACTTTGAATAAAGGGCTCCCCTTCTCATTCTTGCGCACATATAGCAGGGAGCATTTTTAGATATTCCTTCTGATATTTCAAAAATATTTGTTTTAAATATTTTAAGATCTATCCCAAGCTGGCTCGCATTTTTTAAAAGTTTTTCTCTATTCTTTTTCGCTATATCCAGGATCCATAGCTATATAAACCGTTTCAAATGAGTATAGTCCATGTTTTTGAAGTTCTTCTATTAGCTTTGCAAGTAATAAACTATCCTTCCCGCCAGATATTGCAACTGCAACCTTATCTCCTTCTTCTATAAGTCTATAATCTTTACAGGCTTTTATAAATTTGCTCCATATATATTTTCTATATTTTTTAATAATTGAATTTTCAGCTAAAAACTTTATGTCTTTATTTTCTTCCATCTTTTTAATCTTTCTAATATTATTTATGGTAGGGCTCACCATTTAAAATTTTAAATCCCCTATAAATTTGCTCTAAAAGTATAACTCTTGCGAGTTGGTGAGGAAAGGTCATCTTTGAGATTTTTAGCCTATAATTTGCTATATCTTTTATTCCCTTTCCTAGTCCATGACTAGATCCTATAATAAAAGTAATCGAAGAATATCCATCTACAGTAATTTTTTCTATCATACTTGAAAATTCTTCACTAGTAAGTTCACTTCCTTCAAGTGAGAGTTCAATTACAAAAGAGGAAGGATTTACTTTACTTTTAATTTTTTCTTCTTCTTTTTCAAGACAATCTAAAATATTTTTTTGAGAAGCCTTTTCTGAAAGTTTTTCTTCTGGAATCTCGATTATTTCCATTCTAGAAAATTTTGAAATTCTTTTTTGATATTCCATAGAACATTCTTTTAAAAATTGCTCTTTTAAATTTCCAACAGCTATTATTGTTATTTTCATTTTATACCTCTACAAGCTCTCCCCTATAATATCTTGATGCCACTTTTAAACTAAGCGTATCGTCAATTTTAAGTCCCTCTCCTTCAAGTATAGCTTTAACCGTCTCATATGAATGATCCTCGCTATTATTTATCTTTGAAACATGTCCAAGATATACTTTTTCTCCATCTCCTCTTAAAAGATCCAAAAGTGCCCTTGCAGTTTCTTCATTTGAAAGGTGACCAAATTTTCCAGAAACTCTTCCCTTTAGTTTAGGACTATAAGGTCCATTAATTAGCATTTGTGGATCATAATTTGCCTCCAAGAAATATAGATTAGAATCTTTTATCCTATCCATCATACTGGAGTTTAATTCTCCTGTGTCAGTTATATAAGAAAGTTTTTTATTTTTTTCATAAAATGCAAAGCCAATCGCTTCCTTACAATCATGCTTTAAGCCTATTGTTTCAATATCTACTCCAAGTACCTCGTTTAAGCTATTCGTCTTTAGAAATCTAATATTTTTTTCTGAAACTTTTCCTATGAATTTACTTATTTCCATATGAGTCTTTTCATTGGCATAGATTGGAATATTGAATCTTCTCGAAAGAATCCCAGCCGCACTTGAATGGTCCTTGTGCTCATGGGTTAAAAGTATGGCATCAATTTGAGACATCTTTTCATCTATTGATTCTATTTCTTTTTGTATAAATCTTCCAGATAAGCCTACGTCTATTAAAAATTTTTTCCCACTTAATTCAATGTATGAACAGTTACCACTTGAACCAGATCTAATTGAACAAAATTTCATAATTAAATATCTCCTCAATATATATTATATCATTAAGATTTTTATTTTAAACTATTAGTAAAATGTTGGTATATGGGTATATAAAAAATTATATAGAAATTAATTTTATTTTGTTTCTATTTTCTATTATAAATTTATTTTAAACTTAAGCGTAATTTGTATAAGGGGAGTAGCCTATAAAGCGCCAATCCGTCAGTACGGAATTTTTCCCGGTTGGCCCCAATTTTTGGAGAGCGAGACCTTACTCAAAAGTCCAAATTTTTTAATGGAGGTATTTTATGAATTGGTTTACCAAAACTACACTAGAAATTGAAAAAGAGCTTTCTAGTAACCTTAAAGAAGGACTTTCAAGCGAGGAGGCTAGTAAAAAACTTGAAAGTTATGGTAGAAATGAATTAGAAGAAACAGAAAAAAGGTCCATCTTCTCAAAACTTAAAGATGAATTTAAAGACCCCTTAATAATTATTCTTATACTTGCTGCACTCATTTCTTTTTACTTAAAAGATTTTATTGAAGGAGTTATTATCTTAGCTATAGTTATTATTAACGCAGCTCTTAGTATCTATCAAGAGGGAAAGGCAGAAGAAGCTATTGACTCACTTAAAAAAATGTCTTCACCCAATGCGAAAATTCTTAGAGATGGAAAAATAAAATCTATTCCTTCAGAAGAAATTGTCCCTGGGGATATAGTCCTACTTGAAACTGGGGATATAGTTCCTGCTGATACTAGATTAATAGAAAGTTCAAATCTTAAAATTGATGAATCTTCTTTAACTGGAGAATCTGTACCAGTAGAAAAAGAAGCGATCGATATAACTGATCCCCATCTTGAAATTGGAGATAGAAAAAATTACTGCTATTCTTCAACTATTATTTCTTATGGCAGGGCTAAGGGGATAGTTACTGAAACTGGGCACAAAACTGAAATTGGTAAAATTGCATCTTCTCTTTTAAAAGTTGAAGATGAAGAAACTCCCCTACAAAAAAAATTAAACCAACTTTCAAAATTACTTGGAATTATTATCGTTGGAATTTGTTTAATAGTTCTAGTCGTTGGTCTAATTTATAAGCATGAAGCCTACCAAATGTTTTTAACAAGTATTTCACTTGCTGTTGCAGCTATACCTGAAGGTTTAGCCGCAATTGTTACAATTGTTCTTTCACTTGGAATGACTAGAATGGCAAAAAGAAATGCCATTGTAAAAAGACTACTTGCAGTTGAAACACTAGGTACTACAACAACTATTTGTACAGACAAAACTGGAACTCTAACTCAAAACGAAATGACTGTTAGAAAGGCATATCTTGACCACAAAGTTCTCGATGTTGAAGGGATAGGATATGAACCGGTAGGTAAAATTAAATATAGTGGAAATAATGCTAGCGAAGAAGATTTTCCTTCCCTATATACCCTAATGACAATTTCAAGTCTTTGTAACGATGCAAAGCTAGAAAGAGAAGATGAAAAATATAAAATAATAGGAGATCCTACAGAAGGAGCCTTAATAACTTTTGCCGGCAAGAAAAATTTAGAAAAAAATAAGCTAGAAGAAAAATATCCAAGGGTTTCTGAACTTCCTTTTGATTCAAATAGAAAAATGATGACAAGTCTGCACAAAGGTTTTATTGATGGTAAAATTTCTTCCTTTACAAAAGGAGCTCCTGATATTGTCCTTGAAAGATGCAGTAAAATCCTTATAGATGGAAAAGTTATGCCAATAAGTGAGAATGATAAAAAGGAAATTTTAGAAAATAATAAATCCTTTGCTCTTTCTGCTCTTAGAGTCCTTGCCTTTGCTTTTAAAAATTTTGACTCCATGCCAGATGACATTAGCGAAGAAAATTTAGAAAAAGATATGATATTTGTTGGACTTTTAGGAATGATTGACCCAGCGAGAGAAGAAGCTATTGAAGCAATCGCTAGATGTAAAAAGGCTGGAATTAGAACAATTATGATTACAGGTGACCATCTTGACACTGCTTTTGCTATTGGAAATAAACTAGGAATTGCCGATTCCATTGATGAGGCTATAATGGGCAGAGAATTAAATAAAATGTCTGATGAAGAAATAAGGCAAATTGTAAAAAAGAAAAATATATTTGCCAGAGTTTCTCCTGAAAACAAGGTTCAAATAGTAACTGCTCTTAAAGAAAATGGCGAGATAACCGCAATGACTGGGGATGGAGTAAATGATGCTCCAGCTATTAAAAAAGCGGATATTGGAATTTCTATGGGAATCACAGGAACAGACGTTGCTAAAAATACAAGTGATGTAATCCTAACTGATGATAATTTTAAAACTATAGTCGATGCAGTTGAGGAAGGAAGGATAATTTATTCAAATATTAAAAAATTTGTTTCCTATCTACTATCTTGTAATATAGGTGAAGTTTTAATAATTTTCATCTCCATTATATTAAATATTCCCCTACCTCTTACAGCCATTCAGCTTCTTTGGTTAAATTTAGTAACCGATTCTTTTCCTGCTATGGCTCTTGGATTAGAAAAAGGAGAAGAAGATATTATGGAATTAAGTCCTAGGGATCCTGACGAAGCAATTATCGATAAAAAATCTGCACTAACAATTGGACTTCAGTCTATATCTATAACAATAGCTACTCTTGGAGCATATTTTTATGGAATGAATGTTTATGGTGTAGATTCTATTGAATCTAGAATGATGTCTTTTACAACTCTTATAGTATGTGAATTATTAAGAGCTTATTCTAGTAGGTCAAACCATCTTACTTTAAGAAAAATTGGCGTATTTTCCAATAAATCAATGGTCTATGCTAGCATATTTTCATTTGCCCTACTCCTATTAGTTCTTTATATTCCATTTTTAAATAATATATTTAAAGTAAGTTCTCCTTCATTAAGTGACTGGATAGTAATTCTTTTATTTGCTATAATTCCAGTTGCCATAGGAGAATTAAGAAAGGCTATAAAAAATAAAAAAAGATTTCAATTAAAAATCTAACCATTAAAATAATAGTATAAAAACTAGCTATAAGCTAAGTTGCTAAAAACCAGCGTCTTAAGTGCGCTGGTTTTTACTTTTTCCAAAGCTAACTAATTTTTCCTCTTTAGCTAGCTTTGAAAGACCTTTTTCATATTCTTTTAGCTAAAAGCTCATATTTTTATGCTCATTTTATCTATTCCTATCTCGCATTTCTTCTATTAACTTATATGTTTTTTTCTTTGCTTTTTTTAATCTCACCCTACTTGCATTTTAAGTTTATATGCCTGTAAAAATCATAAAGGCTCTTTCTCTTTTTAGAAGTCCCATAAAATTTGATATAAATATTTTTTATAAAATGCTTAGAAAATATATATAGAATCTATATTAAATCCTATTTTCATCTATTTTTTGCTATAAAGATAATATGATATTTCTAAATAAACTTTATATGTAATTATAAAATTAAATTTTGATTAATATAAGCCATCTACTGTCGTTTTATCTAAATAGGATAGTTTAGATCCCTAAGTGATTTTATATCTATACTATTATGCTTATCCAAAAAGTATTTGATTTTTAATCTCGCAAGTATTATTTACTAAGAGGCCTTTATTTTACAAAAAAAAGCAAGCTATAAAAAGCTTGCTTTAATTTATATTTTTTAAAAATATTTATTTGATATCATTTACAATCCCCATAAAAAGAATTTCTCCATCATACTCTATAAAGAATAAAAATGGTCTATCAAAAACTAGTTCAATCATTTCTCTTTGGGCAGGAGCAGACATCATTTCCATGCCTATAAGTGTAGCTGCCCCAGCTTCAGTTCCAGTTTCGTTGAATGAAATAAATGTTTTATGGATAATATCAGATACTTTTAACTTCTCATCAGATATTTTAGAAAAATCAGCTTCATTTGAAAAAATATTCTCAATTCCCATATTTTCAAATATTTCCTTCAAGTCGCCCTTATATTCAAAGTCAAATTTAGGGATTTTTACTGTTAAATCGGCGTCTTCTCTGCTTTTACTTATAAATTCAGATATTTTTTCTCTACTTAGTAGGCCTAATTTATCCTCTATTTTTCCTTCTTTTGCCATAAGACCAATAAAGTTCGCTCCAGATAGATATTCTTTTTTAAAACCTTTAAAATCATCATTTTCAAGATAATATTTTTCTGATGAAACTAAAAAATCACATTCCTTTTCTTCCTTAGCTTTAAAGATTAGTTTTTGGATATCATCTTTAGTATATTTCTTTTGCCACTCATCATTAAAATAAAGTGTATTTATTAGAAGCATTCTTAACTCTTCATCTAAGTCATCTAGCATTTTATCAATCTTGCCATTTGTTCCTTCACTTACCCAAGAATTAATCTTTTCAAGTGTAGATTTATCAAAAGGCTCCTTAAATACTTCCCCAGAACTTTCTTTTAAATAATCTTCTTTTACACTAAAATTATTCTTTATCCAAATTGAATTTAAAGATTTAAAGCTAGGATCTATTTCATAATAATCTTTATTTTCATCTATATTTTTTTGGATTTTTTTCGCCTATATTTTTCGCTCTATTACTAATAGTATCTACATCGCCGCCAAGTAGTTTTTCAATTTCTTTTAAACTTTCTCCCTCAGCTCCCTTAGCTAAAAGCAAAAGAGCCTCATTTATAGAATATGGAGAAACGAGTAAGTTTTCGCCTTTTTTTCTTTTTTGTTTCCCTTTCTAAAATGTTTATTGGGTAGTAGTCTGAACTCATAAATACTTCTCCTTTATTAGAATTATTATCATTTTCAACAGTTTTATTTTCATCTTTTCCATTCTTATCTTTATTATTTTGACAAGAAGCCAAAATAAATAAGGCAAGTATAATATATATTATTTTTGTCTTTTTCATATATAATGCCTCCTTTTATTTCTAAGTATTATTTTATCATAATAAATAAAATTTCGCAAAAAATTTTTAAGCCTTATGATAAATTGGGTATATATATGTAGGAATTAAAATTTAAATGGAGGTATTAATTATGACAAGACAAACTAAAATGGGAGATAGTAATTTAACTTTAAAAGGTGAAGAATTAAAAGCCGGAGACAAACTTTCTTTTCAAGCTGTAGATAAGGATATGAATGCTTTTAATCTGGATGAGATAAAAGAGGATATCAAATTTATATCTGTTGTTCCTTCTTTAGATACAGGCGTATGTAGTCTTCAAACCCAAAGATTTAATGAAGAAGCTAAAAAATATGAAGGCAAAGTACGTTTTATAACTCTATCTAAGGATCTTCCTTTTGCAGCAGATAGATTTTCTAAAGAAAATTCAATTGAAAATCAAACTCTTGTTTCTGACTATAATAAAGGAGAATTTGGAGAAAAGAGCGGATTTTTAATCAATGAATTAAATCTTTTAAATAGAGGTATAATTATTTTAAACAAGGATAATGTTGTAGAGTATGTAGCATATAATGAGCAAAATACTGATCCTGTAGACTTTGATAAGGCTTTAGAAAAATTAGATGAATTAGTAAAATAGGCTATTTTAATGAATATGAACTTAGATGATCTGAAAAAGAAAGTGTCTTTTAAAAAGAGTTTTTTAACCATCATAATAGTTTGGTGCTTCAAACTTTTTTTAGATTTAAATAATGAAAATTTTTCTTTTAAAAATTTTATTATTAATACACTTGCACTTATAATTTCTTTTGTTTTGTCCTTTTATTTTGTCAGTGACAAATCTTTTGAGGATCTAAATGTTTCAAGATTTGCGTCTATGGTTCTACCCATAACTCTTTTAGCTTTATTTTTAGTAAATTTAATTATTTAAAATTTTTTAGTCCCATACTTTTGTATGGGATTAGACTGTTGACAAAGTGGCAAAATCCAAAAGGTACGCTGCATACGAAAGAAATTGTAAGAAATTCAAATTGAAATAATTCGCCCGTAAATCGCACTGTTTGAGCGTTAGCGAGTTTGCGATTTACAGGATTATGAGATTTAGAATTTTGGGGTTTCTGCAGTCGGATAAGCGTTTTTGGATTTTGTCTACACTCTGGTCCCATACTTTTGTATGGGATTTTTAATTTAAAAGAAAAATTAATAAAAAGCATAAAAACAGTCTAACTTCTTAAGTTTTATAGTATAATAGACTTTGGAGGAATTTAAATTGAAAAGGATAAAGGAATTTTTTGCAATAAATAAATTATATATATATACTTTTTTAATCTTATGCTTTATTATTTCCTTTTTCTATGGTTTTTCAAGTTATGGGTATTTTTTTAGAAATACCTTTGATTCTTATTTAAAAAATTTTCAAAAAGAAGATATGATGGTATTTTCTTCCTATGGCTTTGACAAGGAAGAATTTGACCTTATAAATAAAGATTCTAAATTGGAATATGTAAGTTCACTTAGAACTATAGATGTTAACATAAAGGACACTAACCTAATATTAAATGTTGAATCTATGCCAGAGTCCTGGGTTAAGTATGAACTAATTGAAGGTAAGTTTCCTTCTTCCAGCGGAGAAATTGCCATAGAGAAAATAAAAAATAATAATTATAAAATAGGCGATAAGATTAGCTTGGTAAAAAGAGGGGCTTTTTCTTCTCTTAGGCTAAAGATTGAAGAATTTACCATTTGCGGCTTTATTTCATCTCCTCAATCTATTTTAGCAGAAGGTTCAGCATCTTCAATTATTTCAAATTCTAAAATAGATGGATATGGATTAATTATTGATGATGATTTTAATATTAGCTATGATAATCTTTTAAAATTAAAATACAAAGATACTGAAGACCTTTCATATTTTTCTACTGATTATAAGGCTATTAATGATTCTAGAAGTTTAAATTTTTTGGAAGAAAGTGAGAAGTTAAAAGCAGTTAAGAAAACAAAGGTAGAGAAAAATCTAAAAGACCTTTCTTCTAATCTAGAAAAAGAAATTGTTAGGCTGGATAAAAAATTAAAATCTGACAAGGAAAGTCTAAAAACTAATCAAGATAATCTGAAAAATGAAAAAACTAATTATGATAAAAAAGAAAAGGCCTTCAAAGATAAGCTAAATAAAGCTTATGAACTTGAAAAGAATGGAAAAAAAGAGCTTGAAAAGCTTCAAACATCTCTTGATGAAAGCAAGAAGAAACTTTCAGAAAGTCAAAAGCTTTTTGAAGAAAGTAAGGATAAATTCAAGGAAAAAGATGATGAGCACAATGCACTTGAAAAAAAGATAATAGAAAATGAAGACGACTATAATTCTAAATCCACAAGCTACAAAAACTCTATTCAAGAAAAAAACCAAGATATAAGCTCCTATAAAAAAATTATTCAGAAGAATAATCAAAATCTAGGTAGCTTAAAGATACAATATGCTCTTACTTTTTCTAAAAATAAAAATCTTCAAAAAAGAATTATGGACCTTAATGGAGAAAATGGAAGGCTAAATGCTCAAATAACTTCATTGCAAAATGAAATAAGTCAATTAGAGAACCAGTTAAATGGGCTTGTTAGTGTATTAGATGAGATAGAAAAAGATAGACTTACACTTAATTCTCTTAAAGATGAATTGGCTACTCTAGAAAAAAATTTAAAAGATAGGGAAAAAGAATTATCAGATGATAAGTCTAAGAATGAGGACTTAAGTAAGAAGTTAGAGGAATATAAAAAAGATTTAAAGGAATCTACTGAATTTCTAAGGGATAAAAAAGATAAGGAAGAAAAAGATTTAAAAGACTTGAAGGAAAAACTCGATAAAAATAAGCTTATCTACGAAGAAAAAAATTGCAAGTCTTAAAAAATCTATAGATGAAGACACCTATACTATTAATTCCAACAAGAAAACTATTCCTGAAATAAAAAAGGAATTAGAAGAGGGGATAAATCCAGTTTACAATGTTATTTCTACTTCTTCTCTTGGCCAAATTGAGCATATATTCAATATAACCAAGAGAATTGATAGTGAGTTTTTTGCTATACCATTTTTAATCCTTCTAATATTTGGATTTGGACTATTTGAATTTTTGCTTAGAAAAGAAGAAATAACTGATTTTACTACCGGTGGAAAGACTAAGGCTATAAAACTTATTATAAGCTTACTTTTAAGTTTAATTTGCTCTATTTTTATAAGCTATCTAATACAAATCTTCCTATTTAACTTAAATGGTGGATCTAAACTTTTAAATTATAGCAAAATAACCCTATCCTTCCACTTATTAATAAGCTTAATCCCACTTATATCCATTATTCTTGCTATTTTTATAAATACAAGAAAGAAAGACTTTAAAAAGAATTTTATGAAAAGAATTAGCCTAGATTTTTTAAGTCTAACAGTATTTTGCTTAAGTTTAACAGCTAGCTTGATCTTTGCAATTCTTTCAAAAGACTCAATAAAGCTGGGTCCAAACTATCAATATTCAAAGATAATAAGTCCAGACTCTTTTATAGATATATCTAATGAATCAGAAAAAAATACACAAATCTTAAACTACTTTTTAGATTCTGTTGCAAATACAAAAAGTAGAATGGACTATAGGGCTGACTCTGTAAATATTTCAAAAGCAGGATACCCAAATATAGACGCAAATATCTTTGTTTTTGAAAATGATAATGATGCAAATAAATTCTTTTCAATGGGAATTGAGGACTTTAAATTAAAAGACAATGAGATTGCTATTTCATCTGGGGCAGCTAATCTTATGGATCTTAATATAGCCGATGAAATTTATGTAATAAATTCTAAAAATAAGACTGGAAAATTTAAGATAAAATATATTTATACAAATTATATAGGAAACTACCTAGTAATAAATAAAGACGGCTTGGAAAAACACCTAAAAGACACTTACAGCCTAAAAAAAGCTGTAAACTTAAAGGATACTTCTGATTTTGCTATTAAAAACTATCTGGATAGAATATCTAAATATGATTTTCTAGGTGCAGTTACTACATCAGAAATATTACAAGGAAAAGTTGAAGAACAGATTAAACCTTTCCTAGATCTATATGATTTCTATATTTTATTTATATGTTTTGCTCTTAGCATATTTGTAATAGTTAAATCAAATAGAATTTATAAGGGTAAGGAAAACATAGAAAAGTTAAGCATTAAAATAATCCTTTCGGCAATTCTTTCAGTTTTCCTAGCCTACGGCCTAATTAAATTAAAGTTTAGAGTTAAAACTTATGACAATATAAATCTTGTAAAAGATTTAAATCCTTTAAATTTTATAATGCCTATTATCTTTGTATCGGCTTTTTTAGGAATTGTAATTCCTATTATAAAAGCTAGGCACGAAAAAAACACCTAAAAGTATATTTAAAACTTTTAGGTCAAGTTGTTGACAAAGTAGCAAAATCCAAAAGCTAGCGATCCATACGAAAGAAATTGTAAGAAATTTAAATTGAAATAATCCGCCCGTAAATCGCACTGTTTGAGCGTTAGCGAGCTATCGATTTACAGGATTATGAGATTTAGAATTTCGGGGTTTCTGAAGTCGGAAAAGCGTTTTTGGATTTTGTCTACACTCTGACCTTTTAGGTGTTTTTATTTTTGATATAAATTTATTATATATAATTTATTCTTCGATAATCTTATTTTCTAATAGGAATTTTATAAAATCATTAACATCCCTTCTTATTTGATCCTCATAACCCTTATACTTATTCGCTAAGATTTGGTTAATTTCCTTCTCCTCTTTTCCCTTTAATATTAGATTAAAAAAGTCTTATCCCGATTCATCTAACTCATAATTTTTACTTTACTACGCTATCAGATATTAGAGTTTTGTCATTCATAGAAATATAAGAAATATTTTTAGATATTTTCATAGATTATCCACCTACTTTATTTTTAGAGCCTTTCCATCTTTTAACTCATAGACCGAGTCGCAATACTCTAAAAAATTCATATTGTGACTAATAGAAAGAACAGTTATATTTTTTTCTGAAACTAGTCTTTTTATATTTTCCTTAAGAATATTCTCTGTTTTTTTATCTAGGTTAGCTGTAAGTTCATCGAGTAGATAGACGCTTTTCCCCCTTAAAAGAGCTCTAGCAAATGCAAGTCTATTTTTCTCGCCACCACTCATCATCTTTCCAGCTTCACCTATATCTGTATCCAATCCATTTTCTAGCTTTTCTATAAAATTATCTAAACAAGAAAGTCTAATAGCTTCGTTAATATCTTCATCCCTTAAGTCCTTTTTAACAATCATTAAATTATCCCTTATGCTGCCAGGAAAGAAAAATAAATCTTGAGAAACTTTTGTAATCTCATCTCTTATTGAGAACCTAGAAATTTCACTTAAATCTACTCCATCAACTAAAATTTCACCATCATCATAGTCGTAAAATTTTAATAGTAAATCAATGATAGTCGTCTTGCCAGCTCCACTTTCACCTACTAGAGCTGTCCAATGTCCCTTTTTAATCTCAAAACTTAGATTATTTAGCACCTTTCTATCTTTATAAGAAAAACTTAAGTTATTTATAGAAATTGTATCTTCAAATTTAAATTCTCTACTATCATTTTCACTACTTTCCCCCTTAAGATAAAGGTATGAAAGCATTTCTTTAAATTCTGCATTCTCTTTTGCTAAATCAATTCTACTTCTAAAAACTTCATCAACAGTTGCATAAAGATATGAAACAAGACCTATAATTTGAATAAGACTACCAATTGAAAGACTTACTCCACTTGATGAAGATATAATATAAGCTCCAACGCCAAAAGTTAGTCCTGTAAATAAAGCCTTTAAAAATCCACTAACCCAAATACCTGTTAATGAGTCAAAAGCGGCTACCTTTCCCCAGATAGAGACAATTTTTAAATTCTCTTTTTTTACTTCATCAAGCTTTTGGTGCTCTAGCCTATATGCTTTTATTAATTCTATTCCTTTAAAAATATCAGCCCTAATTTGAGCAATTTTAGCATTGGAAGATATAGCAACTTCAATATTTTCAGAAATGCTATCTGAAATTTTATTTACTGGATAAAAGGCCAGAGGAATAAAAAGTATCTGAATAATAGCTAGTTTCCAAGATATAGAAAAAATAATAGCGTAGATAAAAATTAGAATAATAATACTTGCATAGTATTTAGGAAGAATAGATACATAAAAATTCACATATTGTACAGCTTCCTTACTAGCATAAGTTAAAAGTTCAATAGAATTATTAGTATCAAAGAAAGTTATTTTTTGATCCATTAAATTTTTAGTAATCTCTATTGAAATTTCATTTCCCTTATTTCTTGCAAATTTTATAGTTAAGTAGTTAAAAATAGTCTGTAAAAGAATATTAATAAAAGGAATACTCACAAATAAAATAATCCCAAAAATAATATTCTTATAATCTTTTGATGGGATATATTCATCAATTGTTCTTTTCATAATAAGTGGTGGCAAAAGATTTATGCCTGTTATAATAACTATGATAAAAAAAGAAATTATACTCCACTTTTTGATTTGTTTGTCTTTGTATATAAATTTATTCTTCATCTAATCTAACAAGCCCTTTCTGGAAGTACAAAATTCATCTGATATTTTAAAAATATCTGAATTCTCGTTAATATTACTTGCTAAGCATGTGTAACATTCTTCTTTGATATTACAATTTTTACACTTATCAAAATGATTTTTATTGATACTTCTAATTATTTTTAAAAAGTGAGATGTATTCCAAATATTCTTTAATGATTTTCCCCTAATATTTCCACATGAAGTATTAAAGAAAGTACATGGAAATACATTTTCGTAAATGTCTATACTGATAGATTTTCTAACAGCTGAACATAAAAAGCCTTAGCTATAAATCTAATATTATTATAACATCTATTATATTTGTGTTGGCATCTTAAAGTATTTAGTATTTTTTATATTAGATCTAGGACTTTCTTTTCCTTTCCTATTTGTTTTTTAGTTAAGTAGTTAAAAATAGGCTGTAAAATAATATTAATAAATGGTTTATAAATAATAGTATATTTTATTAGAAATCTAAAAATTTTTTACCTATCTCATAAACTAAAAAAAGGTAAGTAGGGGATGCTTTATAAGATATAAGAAAACTCCATACTTACCTTTTTTTATTCTAATTTTTAAATTTTTAATAGTTAACTAGCTTATTTTTCGTATTCTAATATATCTCCTGGCTGACAATCTAACGCTTCACATATTTTTTCTAGGGTTGAAAATCTAATGGCTCTAGCTTTCTCATTTTTTAAAATAGAGATATTTGCCATAGTTATACCAACTCTTTCTGATAACTCTGTAACGCTCATTTTCCTTTTTGCCAACATAACATCTAAATTTACTCTAATAGCCATTATATTATAAAATCACTTTCTTCTTTTAGCTCAACAGCAAGTGTGTAAAGCTTTTTAATAATTGAGGATATCATAGCAAGTGCTAAAAATCCAAGTTCTGCGATTAATAGTGAAATCATTGCAGCTGATATAGGTACTCTTTTTATAATTACTAATAAGAGGGTTACTAGATATAAAAAAGCTCCAATTGCAGAAGAATATTTTATTATATCGAACTCTCTAATTGCCTTTCTGTCAAATTTTCTTTCTTTTTCTATAATATTTAATAATTTAAAGGTACTATAAATTATAAGCCCAACAGGAACTAAACTTATATATACTATAATTAGAAAGAAATTTTTATAAGAAGAAAAGTCCCTATACTTTAGGGCAAGTCCCTCAGCTATCTCAGGCATTATAAAAATCGCTACATAAATAACTGTTAGAAGGATCATCACAAGCACTGCTCTTAAAAAGTTTAATTTTTTCATATCTAAATCTTTCTTAAAACTAATCACTTATCTCATCTTCATTCAAAGCTGAAGCATGATAAGAGCTTCTTACAAATGGAGAGGATTCAACTCTTTTAAAGCCAAGTTCAAGTCCTATCCTTTTATATTCTTTAAATGTATCTGGGGTAATATATTCTACAACTTCCATGTGCTTAGTTGATGGTTGTAAATATTGTCCTATAGTTAACATATCGCAGTCAATTTCTCTTAAATCTTTCATAAGTCCAACAACCTGATCAAAAGTCTCTCCAAGTCCAACCATAATGCCAGATTTGGTAACTAGTCCTTTTTCCTTAGCGTATCTTAAAACTTCAATTGAGTTTTCATAATTTGATTGAGGACAAATTTCTTTGTGAAGCTCTTTTACAGTTTCCATATTGTGATTTAAAACTTCAGGTTTTTCATCTAAAACTATATCTAAAAGCTTATGGGAAGCGTGAAAATCTGGTATAAGCACTTCAACAGTTGTATTTTCGTTAAGCTCCCTTATTTTTCTAATACAATCTCTAAAATGACCTGCTCCCTCATCCTCTAGATCATCTCTATCTGGAGAAGTTAGTACAGCATGTTTTAAACCTAATGTCTTTACCGCTTCTGCTACGTGTAGAGGCTCTTCACTATCTAGTGCAGCTGGCCTTTTTGTCTCAACATTGCAAAACTTACAATTTCTTGTACAAACATTTCCCATAATCATAAAAGTTGCAGTTCTCATTTCATAACATTCCATTTTATTGGGACAGTTTGCAGCCTGGCAAACTGTATTTAGTCTCATTGTTTTGAGAACTTTTTCAACTCCATCTTGATTTTTTGAACCCTTGATTTTTAATTTAATCCATTCTGGTTTCTTTCTCAATTTTCTCTCCTATTCTAAGAAGATCTTCTACAAAATCTTCCATTTTTAAACCTACTATAAATTTTTCTATATCAATATCTTTAAGAGCATATTCTATGCCTTCTTTTGAATAATCTGATCCAATAAGTTTTTTTTCTAATTCAGAAACATCTTGAATTTCAAAAAAATCTCCAAAAATTCTTATATCCATAATCTTCCCATCTTTTAAAAGTAACTTATAGTCGTAAAGACCTGAGTCTCTTTTATTAGAGTAGGAGATATATTTTTTAAAATCTTTTCCGAAATTCCACTCGTCACTTCTAAACCTATCAAGATATTTACTAGCTTTTTCAATTATTTCATCGTCAACTTCTATAATCTTGTCTATCTTATAATAGTCAATTATATATGAACTTAATCCTTCCATAAATTCATCAATAGAGATTCCATTTAAGTATTCCTTGATAGTTCCTATTCTTGAAACGTGAGACTTAACTGCTTTTTTTTGAAATTTAATTGGCCTTGAAACCATAGATGCCTTTATACTTTCAAGGTCCACATCAAAAAGAAGGGTTCCATGATGAAGGGTAGCTCCATTGATCTTATACTGAGCATTTCCAGATATTTTCTTTCCATCTATTAGTATATCATTTCTGCCAGAAAATGTTGCATCAAGTCCAAGGGATTTTAAATACATAACTACAGGCTTTGCAAAAAGGCTAAAAGAATTACCCTTTAGAAAGTCCTCCCCCTAGCTATAAAAGTATATTGCATATTGCTAGGATCTGTATAAACCGTTCCCCCACCAGAAAGTCTCCTAACGATTTGTATATTTCTTTTTTGTGCTTCAGGAATATCTATTTCCTGATAAACATCTTGATTTTTACCAAGAAGTAAAGTTTTTTCATTTCTCCAAAGAGAATAAACATCCTCCTTTGTATCTCTTAAAAAAAATTCTTCTATTGCGTGATTTAAACAAGGATCTGTATTTTTGTTAATTAAATATATCATAAATATTCACCTAAAAAGTAATCTAATATTTTTCCTTCAAAACTATTTTCTTGAATAAGTCCAAGATCAAAAACTATGCCTAGGGCTTTCTTCTTTTCATCTTCAAAGGCTTCAACAAGTCCATCTTGAGAATATATAAGCGGCTTTAAATTTCTTCCAAGTTTACTAATTCCGCCCCTGTGCTCTGATCTTACAAAAGTTCTTTTTTCTCCTATTTTTTTTGAAAAAGAATAAGATTTTATGTCTATAAAATGATAGGACTCACTTGTTATGTCTTCAATTATATGGCTTACAGCTTCCTTACATTCATTTTTTATAGACTCAATCATCTCTCCTCCATAAAAAGCATTAAGAGCAAAAGCCCCTCTTTCTAGTCCTAAAATAGGTTTATTTAAAGTAGCCATCTTCTCAATTAATTTCATATTGAAAAAATCTCTATCTAAATTATAAGCTTCTATCTGATACTTAGAGTCTTTACCATAAATAACCGGACATAAGTCTCCCTTACCACAAATAATAATTGCATCTAAAAAATTACAATATTCACTTATAAATTTATCATCTAAGGTAAAGGGAATTAAATAGGATAGGTAATTTTTACCTTTTATATTCTTTAATATCCTATCTTCTATTTCATAAGACTGTCTATGAGATCTAATTCTTCTATCAAGGGCTATTCCAATTTTCTTATTCACCATATCCTCCTAAAAAGCTTTTAAAAATTTTATTAAAATCTTCTTCTAGGTGAAGTCTTTCAGGATGGAACTGGGTAGCAAGAAACTTCTTGTAGTCTTTAAGTTCAAAGCCTTCAACTATTCCATCAGGACTTTTACAATTTATAGCTATACCCTCCCCTAGATTTTTTACTGCTTGGTGGTGGATAGAATTAACTCTAAGCTTTTCCTTTCCAAGTATCTTATATAGAAGGGAATCTTTATTAATATAAACATAATGATAAACTTCATCTATAAAAGGATCTTTTTCTTTTTTTGTGTGGATAGATTCAGTAAATCCACTTTTTACAAGATCTTGATAAAGACTTCCTCCTCTTAAAACATTTACTAATTGAAGGCCCCTACAAATCGCCAAGATGGGTAGGTTTCTTTTAATTGCCCCTTCAAAAAGTCTAGCTTCAAACAAATCTCTCTTATCGTGAAAGTCCATTTCAGTTACTACATAATCGTCATACATAAGTGGGCAAATGTCTATTCCTCCTGAAAGAATAAGACCATCAGATAGGTCAAGATAGGAATTTACTTTTTCTTCATCTTCTTCTATGCCTATAGGAAGCGGCAAGGCTCCAGCATTTAAAACTGCATTTGTATAAGCATTATCTATTCTAACTATATCCTCTTTATCTCCAAAAGAATAACTACAAGAAATTAATATTTTATTCATCTTCACCCGCCATCTTAACCAGCTTAATAATAGATAAATCTTCTAAATTGTATAAATAAAAAGTACCATCTTCATATAGGGCAAATGACTTACAACAATCCTTTGGAATGGAAGTAGAACCAGGATTTAGTACCAAAATCTTATCCTTTTCTAATCTTTTTACATGAGTATGACCATAGAAAAAACCATCATAACCCTTTGACTCAGCTCCACTAATCTCACTATTTATATTTTTTCTATGACCATGACTTAATAGGAATTTAAAATTATCAAATTCAAGTAAAAGATATTTGTCTTCAATTTTCTTTGCTGTAACCATCTCATCTACTTCACTATCACAATTTCCCTTAATAAAAATGAACCTATCATCATTTTTTATAAGCTCTGCAAGACTTTTTGGATCATATCCATCCGGTAAGTCATTTCTTGGTCCATGATAAAGCACGTCCCCTAAGTGCAATATATAATCTGCATCTTCTAAAAAATCATAAGCCTTTTTAAAATCACCAAAAGCTCCATGACTATCACTTATTATGCCAATTTTCATATTATCTCCATTTTCTAAAACTATTCTGCTATTTCAATATTATATTTTTTTAAAATCGGTTTATATCCTTCTAAAACAAAATCATCTAACTCAAGGTCGTAAAATCCCTTATCATTTTTAATAGAAAATCTTGGATTGGATTTATTTTCTTTTAAAATTTCTATATTCTCATCCGATATAATCTCTTTTAAAATTTCTATATGGCGATCATATATGTGAAGATTTTGGGTAAAATGAACAAATCTTCCAGGTTTAAGGGAGGTTTCTTTTGCAATAATTAAAAGAAGAAGATAATATTGAATCTCATTTATACCTCCTGGAGAAGCTGCTGCAAGAAAATCTCCGCTTCTCTGAATAAGACTTAAATCCAAATATCCATCCTCCACAGTCCACATAGTCATAAAGGCGCAAGGAATAAGAGTCATCTTGTGTAGGTCTGTAAAATCAATAAGACTTGTAAAATGTCTTCTGTTAAGCGGATTATTTTTAATATTGTAGATGAGCCTATCTATTTGGTCGGTTAATTCTTTGCTTTCGGGAGATATGAATTTTTTTGCAATTTGGTAGCCATAGCTGGTGCCAAGGCTTCCATCTTCATTTTTCCATTTATCCCAATAATTTACTCCATATTTCTCAGAAAATAAATTTACATCATTGGACTTATCCCTATAGATCCAAAGAATCTCTTTTAATCCACTTTCCCAGTAAATTCTCCTTATAGAAGTAAGTGGCACTTCCCCTCTTTCGTACTCGGTTATTATCTGGGGAATAAAAAGTGTGTAGGCGGCTTTTCCATCGCTCCACCTTGGCCTTACATCTTTAGAAATATCCTTTTCATTTATTCCTTCTTCTATTAGCCTTTTTGAAATATCTATAAAATATCTATCAGCCTTATTCATGGGCTTTTAACTCCAATAAAATACTTTCATCTATATCATTGAGGTCTAAAAAAGCCAACTCTTCATTTAAAATAATAGCTGGTATTCCTATAGTTTCTGTAGCTTTAACGCTTTCAAAAGCTTTTAAACTGTCCCTATAAAAAAGAAATCTCTTTAAGGCTCCTAAGGACTCAGAAATATCAAATTTAGCAAATTTTATTTCATTATCGTTTAAGTACTTCTCAAATCTAGGACAATCAGGACACATACTTGATGAAAACAAGTAAACTTTATTTTTTTTCACTTAAATCACCTCTTTTAAATAATACCCAAATCAATTACATTTTTTTCTTACATATTTCTATATTAACATATAAATTTACAAATATAAATACTTATATTATAATTAATATAGAGGTGATTAATATGAAACTAAAAGGTTCAAAAACAATGAAAAATTTAATGACAGCATTTGCTGGAGAATGTCAAGCAGCTATGAGATACATGTACTTTGCTAAGACTGCTGACAAGGAAGGATTCGTTCAAATTTCAAGAATATTTGAAGAAACTATGAGAAATGAACAAGCTCATGCAAAAAGATTATTTAAATATTTAAATGAAGAGCTTAAAGGTGAAGAAGTAGAAATTGAAGCTGCTTATCCAGTTCAATTAGGAAACACTAAAGAAAATCTTGAATCAGCTTATAAGGGAGAAAATTTCGAAGCCGAAAAAATGTATCCTGAATTTGCAAAAATTGCAGAAGAAGAAGGCTTTAAAGAAATCAGCCACACATTTACAGAAATTGGAGAAGCTGAAGAAGCACACGAAGCAAGATATAGAAAATTACACGATAATATTGTAAATGACCGTGTATTTAAAAGAGAAGAAAAAGTTAAATGGCTATGCCTTAACTGCGGATATATTCATGAAGGCAAAGAAGCTCCTGAAAAATGTCCAGCTTGTGACCACCCTAAAAAATACTTTGAATTATTTGTAGAAAATTACTAAAAGAAAAGAGCAGTGCTAAATGATAATCTTATCATAGCACAGCTCTTTTTTAATATCCTAATTTAAATCTCTTGAATAGATTTTGCACCATTTAAGTTAATAGAACATATTAAGCTTTATTTTGTATTCTACTTCCCTTATCTAGCTAATCATAATATAGTTTTATAAGGAATTTTACCCAAACACCTTGTATAAAATTTTTCTAAATTATAGCTATGAAAGATATAACTTTATCCTTATGATATAAAATATCAGACTTTATATTTTTGAATTTTTTGTACGTTTTTAAATATTATGATATAATATAAATATATTGAAATTCATGATATTTTTTAAGGGGAGTGATTTTAAATGAAAAAAAAGTTTTATTTACTTTTTGTGTTTCTTATGGTATTTAGTTTAGCTTTTCCTTTATTAAATGTAAAAGCAGATAGTCTACTTCCAGATTACAATGAAGTTCAAGAGACTTTGAAAAATGTAGATATTAACAAAGAATTAGATAATATATTAGAAAAAATAGAAAAAACTGCTAGCTTACGGGATGCAGAATCTATAAAGATTGGTGCATCAGATTATAGAATGGAAGAAAAATATGGAGAATATAATGACCTGTCATTAAATGAAAAAAGAGAGTATGAATTTGGTCTAATGAAAGAGCTATTAAGAGTCAATGGTTATTCTTTTGAAGAAGCAATTGAAAAATATCTTGAAGATTCAAAAACTAAGTTTGATTTAAATCTACAATCAAAAGTAAGAGATGGCGTTGATGAAATATTTGGCCTAGATGCTTCAACTTATTCGGTAGTACCATCGGACCCCTCTATTGTAAAAGGTAAATTCGGAGATAGGGCAATTGCTCTAGCAGTTAATGCTTATTTTGACATAAAAGGATATAATTTTTCATCTCTTCTTTTATCAAGAGCACTCTTTGATAACAATAGCGATGAATTCATTCCAACAAATGAGGAGAAAAACTTTCTCTATAATACAATAGCGTATGATTCACTAAGAAGAAAAGACAGATATCCAGCAGGATCTACAAAAAAGGAGAATTTCAAAATAGGACTAACCGAGACGAAGCCGATGCATATTATTCAATCCATAAATTTAATGCAAAAATGACAGATAATAGGGTTATAATTACCGACTACTATGATTTTGAAAAAACTGACGAAGTCACATTCTCAGCAGTTGCTATTAATGCCTGCAAAAGACTCCAAGACGCTGGAGAATTAACAACTTTTCCTATAAGAATCCATCTAAAAAGATAGTAAATATTTTTAGATTATAGAAAAAATTTAACCCCCATAAGCTATATTAGTTGTCAATTTATAGCTTGTGGGGGTTGTTTTTTATTTTATAGATTTATTTTACTTATTTTGAAAAGTATTCTTTTGCATTTTTAAAGATATTTTGCATCTTATTGCCAGGAATATTTTTTAATAAGTCTTCTTCATATCTCTCTGAGTGACCCATCTTTCCTAAGATAAGTCCATCTTCTGAAACTAAGCCTTCAATTGCATTTAATGATGAGTTAGGATTAAATCTACCATTCATTGTAGGATTATTATGACTATCTACATATCTAAATGCTACAAGGCCTCTTTCTTCAATATCTCTAAGAGTATCACTATCTGTTTGGAACTTTCCTTCTCCATGTGAAACTATTGTCTCAAATACTTCTCCTTCTTTAAATCCAGAAAGCCATGGTGAATTTGCTCCTTCATATCTTGTTGAAACAATTTTAGATACGTGTCTTCCAATATTATTTCTAAATAGGGTAGTTACTTTTCCATCTTTTTCTCCAAGTTTTGAGTATGGAAGTAGGCCTGATTTTACGAGTGCTTGGAAGCCGTTACAAATTCCTAGTATAAGTTTTTTATCTTCAAGGTGCTTTCTAATGCTTTCTTTGATTTTTTTCATTTGAAAGAACATTTGCAATGAATTTTGCTGAACCGTCTGGTTCATCTCCCATAGAAAATCCACCAACTAAAGTTAAGATGTGGCAAGCTTCAATTTTCTTACTTAACTTATCTACTGATTCTAATAGATTTTCCTTGCTTAAATTATTTAAGACAAATACTTCTACTTCAAATCCTTCTCTTTCAAATGCTTTTTTAGTATCATATTCTGAGTTAGTTCCAGGGAATACTGGAATTAGTACCTTTGGTTTGTCTACATTTTCCTTGTATTTAAAGTTATTTTTAGGACTTTTAGTCTTTATATCTAAAGCTTTTTTATCTTCTTCTATATATATTGGGTAGATTTTCTTTAGAGTTTTTGTTAGTAGGTCCTGCGCTTCATCAAAAGAATAATCTATTCCATTTATTTTAAATGAATTTAAGTTTGTCTTTCCTAAAAGAATAAAATCTTCTTCACTTATCTCTTCCCTAGCTTCTATAAGGATTGATCCTGGCATAGGTGAAAATATATCCTTAGCTTCTATTTCAAAGCCAACTCTGTTACCAAGTCCCATCTTAAAGGCTGCTTCAAGAACACCTCCAAGCTTAATTGGCATAGCAGAAATAATATTTTTCTTTTCTATATTTTCCATAACTTTTTCAAAAACTTTTTTGGTTCTTTCGCTATCATTTTTGAAATTTTCATCTAGGTGTGATTTTGCTAAATATATATAAGAATCTTCTTTTTTAAATTCTGGGCTAATAATTTTATCTACTTGTGATGTGTTAACCGCAAAAGTTACAAGGCTTGGTGCAACATTTAAATCTTCAAATGTTCCACTCATTGAGTCTTTACCACCAATAGATACTACATCAAAATCAAGCTCTGCATCTATAAGTCCCAGCATTGCTCCTGTAACTTTTCCCCACTTCTTAGGATCTTCTCCAAGTTTTTCAAAATATTCTTGGTTTGTAAGTCTTGATCCCTTATAATTTCCTCCAGCTGCAACTATTTTTGCCAAGGCTTCAACTACAGAGCTGTAAGCACCAAGATATGGTGAATATGATGCAATAAATGGATTGTAGCCCATGGACATAAGACTTACTGTGTTTGTCTTTTTAAATGTAGGGATCTTTTGAATGGAGATGTCAGATTCTGTTAATTGATATTTCCCACCATAAGGCCATAGGACAGTTGAACGTCCAACTGAAGCATCGAATTTTTCAACCATTCCCTTTTGTATATTTACATTTAAATCAAGAAGTGTTTTATCTATATTTTCTTTATTTACTTCTTTGGAAACTTTGTAAGGATTATCTTCTAGTAAAACGCCCTTTATCTCAACTTTATTTTCTCTACTAGCTCCATTTGTATTTAGAAAATCTCTAGATAGGTCTACTATATATTCTCCCTCATACTTCATTCTAAGTCTACCATTTGAAGTAACCCTAGCAACTAAAGTAGCATCAAGGTTTTCTAGTTTTGCAAGCTTTGATACTTTTTCGTAGTCTTTACTATCTATTACAATAGCCATTCTTTCTTGAGATTCTGAAATTGCAATTTCTGTCCCACTTAGGCCCTTATACTTTAATGGAACCTTGTCCAAATCTATATCTATTGAATCTGAAAGTTCTCCAATGGCAACAGAAACTCCTCCTGCTCCAAAGTCGTTTGATTTTTTAATAAGTTTTGTTAATTCACTATTTCTAAATAATCTTTGAATCTTTCTTTCAATAGGAGCATTTCCCTTTTGTACTTCTGCTCCAGAGCTTTCCAAGGAATTTTTGTCGTGAGAAATAGAAGAACCAGTTGCTCCACCAATTCCATCTCTACCAGTTTTTCCGCCAAGTAGAATAACTACATCCCCTTCTTTTGGTTCAAGTCTAACAACATTTTCTTTAGGAGCTGCTGCAATAACTGCACCTAGTTCCATTCTCTTTGCCTTGAAACCTTCGTGGTAAAATTCTCTAACAAAAGTGGATGCAAGTCCAATTTGATTTCCATAAGAAGAATAACCATTAGCAGCTTCTTTTGAAATTAGAGCTTGAGGAAGTTTGTTTGGAATAGTATCCTTTATGTCCTCTAGTATATTTCCAGCTCCAGTAACTCTCAAAGCACCATACACAAAACTTCTTCCAGAAAGTGGATCTCTAATAGCTCCGCCAAGACAAGTTGAGGCTCCGCCAAAAGGTTCAATCTCAGTTGGGTGGTTGTGAGTTTCATTTTTAAACATTAAAAGATAAGGAACTTTTTCTCCATCTTCATCTACTTCAATTTCTATAGAGCAGGCATTGATTTCACTTGTTTCTTCTTGGTCTTTCAATAAACCTTCTTTTTTGAAATACCTTCCCACAATTTGAGCCATATCCATAAGTGACATTTTTGAATCTTCTCTATTTAAAGACTTTCTAAGTTTTAAATATCTTTCAAAAGCTTTTTCTATTTCGCCTTTTAAATTATCATCCATAACTTTAATATCTTTAAGGCTAGTTTCAAAAGTTGTGTGTCTACAGTGGTCTGACCAGTAAGTGTCTAAAACTTTTAGTTCAGTTTCACTTGGATCTCTCTTCTCTTCATTTTTAAAATAATCTCTTATGAGTAAAAGGTCTTCTAGGCTCATAGCCATTTTTCTTCCATTTAAGAAATTTTCCATTTCCGTATCAGATAAGGATATAAAACCTTCAATTCTCTTAACCGCATCTGCTTTTTTATAGCTTTCAAGCTCAAGCTTATCTAGGTCCTTTATCCTTGACTCAACAGGATTGATAAGGTATTTTTTAATAATTTCATAGTCCTTTTCAGATATTTCATCTTCAAAAACTATAAGCTTTCCACTGGTAATTTCAGCATCAGAAGAACCTGATTTTAACATAAGGCACTGCCTAGCAGAATCTGCTCTTTGGTCGAAGGCTCCAGGTATAAATTCATAAGAAATAAATGTCTTATTTTCCAAATCGATCTTATCAAATATTTCATCGGTAAATTTTTCAGTTAGAACTTCTTCCTTTAAATAAGTAAGGTCATCACCCTCTACATCAAAACAATCATAAATATTGTAAATTTTTAAAGCACTTAAGGATTTAATATCTAACTTCTCATTTAAATCCTTAAGTAAAAGTTCTTCTTCCGTTCTAAAAATTTCCTTTTTTCTAACAAAAAATCTTTTCTTCAAAATCCAGCCCCCTCAATTATTATTTACCTTTATTATATACTGAAACTATTCTTTTTTCCACATATTGACATTTTTACACATAAAAGCTATATTCTATCTAGGTGATAAAATGGACAAAAAAATTATAGAAGAAATATTTGAAAAAGTAAAAAAAGAAAAAACTGGAGGAGCTCTTGCAAGTTATATTCCAGAATTAAAAGCACAAAACCCAGATGATTTTGGAGTTTCAATAGTTGGGGATAACTTTTCTTATGAAATAGGAAATAGTAGAAATCCTTTTACAGTTCAATCTGTTTCAAAGGTTGTTATCCTTGCCCTTGCCCTAGATGAAAATACATTTGAAGAAGTTGAGGATAAAATTTCATTTGAGCCTTCATCTAATCCATTCAACTCAATAAAAGATTTAGAAATAAAAAATGCCAACAGACCTCTTAACCCTTTTATAAATGCTGGTGCTATAGCAACAACAAGTCTTATAAAAGGTTCCTATAATGAGAAATTTGAAAAAATAGTAAACTTATTTGAAAAACTATCTGGCGAAGAAATTAATTTAAATGAAAAAGTTTTTAGGTCTGAAAAAAAGACTGGCGACCGCAATAGAGCCCTTGCTTACTATATGAAATCTACTTCTATACTTGACTTAGATGAGAATATTGAAAAACTTCTAGATGTATATTTTAAAACCTGTTCACTATCTGTAAATAGTTATATTTTATCTAAAATAGGATATGTACTTTCAAATTCTGGATTTAACCAAAGTGGAGAAAAAAATCCTTTCAAGTAAGCTAGTAAAAACTTTAGTCGCTACAATGGCCCTTTGCGGAATGTATGATGAATCTGGAAAAACATCAATACAAATAGGAATCCCATCAAAAAGTGGAGTAGGTGGAGGAGTTCTATCTGTTGTACCAAATAAGTATGGAATAGGACTATACTCACCCCTACTCAATGAAAAAGGAAGTTCTATTAAATCTTTTGAATTTTTAAAAGAACTTTCAGGTAAATTTGATTTGAGTATATATTAAAAAGGCTAAAACAAAATTTGTTTTAGCCTTTTAAAATTAATATAACAAGCTTTCAAATAGGACTTTTCCATCCCTAGCATCTAAGGACTTTACTCTTATTCCATCATTTCCAAGTATATAGAAATTGTAAACAGGAATTAGGGTAACTTTATTACTTCTCAAAAGATTATCTCTGGACTCTTCAATAAAAGAGTATAATAATCCTTCAAATTTTATCTCATTATCTTTGGTGATAGGGCTTAATTCTAAGTCTTTTTTTACTATTTCATAAGCCTTATCTTTAGAAATTATATCAACATTTTTTTTACTATAATTTTGATCGGTAAAATAAATCATTTGAAGATAAACTATCTCGCCATTTTGAATTATAAAATAAATATCTCTAGATAAAATAACTCCCCTTGATGACTCATCTGGAGAATCAAAACCGTAAATATCTGTATATAAACCTTCGTAGTTTTGAGTGTATTTTAACTGAATTGAGTCGGATACAACCTCATTTAAATTTACGCTCGTTCCATCTTTATATACAATCTCTCCCTTATCATTGTCCTCTATACCCGCTACAATATCTTCTTTTTTATATTCTTCAGCGCCTATTAATTTAAAATTATTTACCCCAATTGAATCAAAAAATTTATTGCAGATAGCTTCGGCTTTTTCCCTAACTTCTTTGCTAGCTTCCTTATTCTCAAGACTTTTATTACTATTGATATTTAAAAACTGATTAATATACCTGCTATTAGGCTTAGATGCATAAATCCTACCTGGCCCATTTGCAAGTTCTTCTCCGCCCGCATATATATAGCTTTTGCCATATTCTACAGGAACTGTTTCTACTAATTTGGAGAAGTTAAGTGCTTTTTCAATCTTTTCCTTATCTATATTTACTAAAGTAGTTTCAATCTCATAGACATTTTCGCTTGTTAAATCTGAAGAAAATAAATTTGAAAACCTATTTTGATCTTCTTTTTTCTCTTCCTCGCTTCTTTCCTTTATCTTGTATCCTTTACCAGAAGAATCTTTTGAACTTACTGAGCCGTCAATGTTCTTTTTAAGTTTTTCCTCTGAATATCCACTTCTAATTTCATTTCGGCAAGAAACTAAAAGTAGGGCAATTGATAAAATAATAAATAACTTTTTAAACATTTTCTATCACTTCCTTAATCTCTCCCCTATCTAATCTTATGATTTCGTCAGCTAAATAGGATATATCGTCCTTGTTGTGACTTGTAATAAAAATTATTCTATCTTCATTTTTATAATTTTTTACAATCTCTCTTATTTTTTCTACCGACTTATCGTCTAAGCCATTAAATATCTCATCCAAAAAAATAATGTCCGGCTCTTCAAGAAGAGCCATAGCTATAGCTAGCTTTTGTTTCATGCCCATAGAATAGGTCTTTACTGGTTTTTTTAAATCTGGATCTAAAGAAACTTCCTTTAAAATTTCCCTTATCCTATTATCATCAATAATATTATTAATCGAAGATATATATTTTAGATTTTTATAGGCGGAATAGTCTAAAAGGAGTCCTGGACCATCTATTAAAATTCCTGCGTTATAGATAAAGTCAATATCTTTTCCTACTTGTAAACCGTTAAATAAAACCTCCCCCTTACTAGCTTTTAATAGGCCCGATATACACTTAAGCAAAACACTCTTACCAGATCCATTTCTACCAACTAATGCGTAGATTTTACCTGAGACAAAGGTATGATTGATATTTTTTAATGCAGTATAGGACTTAAATTCTTTTGTAAGATTTCTCACTTCAATCTTATTCATACAAATTCTCCTTTTTCCTAAAAATAAAGAAACTTAATAGGCCAAGAAAAATAATAATAAGTAATAATATTTTACTTGCTCTTGTATAAGTTAAACTTTTATATACCTTATCTTTCGCTATAACACACAAATTCAAATAATTAGAAGGAAAAAATCTATCAAATGTTGGATTACCTAAAAATTTATTATATGAATCTGATAGGATATAAATTCCAGCCACAATAGGACCAAGATGAATCTTGTGATTATAAAGATTAAATACATAAATTATTATGCCGATTAAAATAACCTCCAAGTAAAATATCAAATTAAATATCATAAAAGCTTCCAGACCACTAAATCTAGAAACAATATAATTATTAAAAATATTTATGGATCCAGATGATCTCGCCATACTTGTTATAAATATTCCCCAGTCCTTAATAAAAACAAGTCTATCTATAAAAAAAAGCAAGGTTATTAAATTTGAAGCTATTACAAAAAATAGACTAATTAATAAAATATATAAAATGTTTGAAAGATTTAATCTTCTCTTACTAAATTTATTGATGTAGGACTTACTATATCCATCTAAAAAAGGAGCATTTAAAAATAAAAGTACAGAAGTAAATAAAATAAAATATCTAAAGCTTGAGTTTGAAGAAACTAATGGCAAAATAAAAGGAGATATATTTAAATCAACATTAGTTAAAACTTTTCTTATCTCAAGTAAATTATCTACAATAAGTATAAAGAAAACTGCTAAAGCATAGAATATTTCTTCTGATTTCAAAAAATTACTTAGCCTTAATTTTACTAGCTTTAACATTTAATCACCTTCTTTATTCTATCTCTAGAGAAAATATAAATAATGTAGAGAAAAAGGCAGTCTATAAATACGCCCATTAAGAATGAAGAAAAAATTCCGCCTGTATCTAATAAAAATCTAGTATAGTAAAGTGGGTCTATTAACCTCATAGCTGGGACAAAAGAATAAAGGGCAAAAAAACTAGTATAAACCAAACTTGGAAGTATAAAAAGTGCTTTTTTATTTGAAATAAAAAGACTAAGTAAAAATCCAGCCGCACACCAAATCGTATAATAAAGTGAATATGAAATGCTTAATAAAAATATAAATAAAAAAGGGCTAATATTTCTAAGCTCATAAAAACTAATGTCTATCTTAAATTCCTGATAAGGTGGTTCTTTTGGCCAGGCAAAATTTAAAAGTATAAAATATAAAAGCAAAAAAGAAATAAGGCATACCAAAAAAATAGAGATATACATACTTATTAGTTTAGCAAAAATATATTTTTTCTTCCCAGTCTTTGTAATATAATTTTGATAATATTTTGAAAAATAATCATTATAAAAGCTAAATCCAAAAAAAACTGTTAGAGAGGCAAATAAGAGTACATTTAAAAAACTTCCGAAAGCATTTTGGAAGAAATTCAAAATGTTTGGATTAAAGGCTCCCCTAAGACTTAAAATTATACTATCATAATTTACATAGAGCTTAATTAATAGAAAAATACCTATTGAGATAAGAGTATTCTTGTTTATAATATTTCTATATAACTCTAAATTTAATAGTTTGCTAGAAGATAAAAGCTTGTTTTTGTCTTTATTTGTGCTTAAAGTGTCATTTGACATAAAATCACCTTTGCTATTTGATGTCTAAATTGATTTATTAGTTTTTATTCTTCTCTTAGTTCCACCATAATTTTTTTAAAATTTCACTATTGTGAATTTTAATTTTATTAGCAAAATAAGAGCAGCTTTCACCAATATTTAGATATATCCTCTTAGATTAAATCAGAGTAGTTATAGTTTTTATAATGTAAAATTACAGCAGCAATTAATTTAATATTTCTAGTAAAATATTTTCAATTAAAAGATAGGTAAATTTAATAGAAAATAAATTTTAAAATCAAAAATCCATATATTAAATTTAATCTAAATAACTTTAATTATTATATGGCAATTTAATAAATATACCAGCTTTTTATACTCTTTTTATAATATATATTTTACACTAATATTTTATAGTTTGTCAATGTTTTTTTTTGAAACTTTGTCTTGATATATTGTTACTATGAATATGTCGCTGGTGTATATAGTTATTTCATAGGATAAAATATAACTATATATTTACCATTCTTATTTTATTTATGTTTATGGTATGATATAAGATAGAAAGGAGTTATTATGAATAGAAAAAAAGGTATAATTGCTATAATAATTTCAGCTCTAGGTTTTTCCCTTATGAATCTTTTTATTCCTCTTTCTGGAAATCTACCAACTATACAAAAAAGTTTCTTTAGAAATTTAATTGCTTTTTTAGTGGCATCCTTTGTATTATTGAAAGATTATAAGAGTGGAAATTTCTCAAAAGCTGACTTTAAAAATGTAAGTTTTAAAATTCTTATATTAAGATCTATTTTGGGAACTATTGGTATTTACGCTAACTATTACGCACTGGATAAGCTACTTATTTCTGATGCTTCAGTTTTAAATAAGATTGCACCTTTTTTCAACCCTTATTTTCTCTTTTCTTTTCCTTAAGGAAAAACTCTCAAGAGAAAATATTATTTCTATAATTATTGCATTTATTGGTGTTATTTTTGTTGTAAAGCCAAGCCTATCTTCAAGTGACATTCTCCCATATCTTATAGGTATTTTAGGAGGTTTATCAGCTGGCGCTGCCTACACGTCCGTTAGGGCATTAAATAAAAGAGGGGTTAACAGTTCCCTAATTGTTGGATTTTTTTCACTTTTTTCAACGCTTGTTTCCCTTCCATATCTTTTATTTAACTATACTAAAATGAGCCTAACATCTTTTTTGTGCTTAGTTTTAGTTGGAGTTTTTGCATCTATTGGACAGTATGGAGTAACTCTTGCTTATAAATTTGCCCCTTCATCTGAAATTTCAATTTTTGACTATTTTACTATTATCTTTACAGGTATTTGGGGACTTCTATTTTTAAATCAAAAGCCAGATATTTTAAGCTTATTAGGATATGTTATTATCTTTTTCGGCAGTTCTAATTAATTTTATATCCAATAGAAAAAAGCAAAGTTTAAATTCCATAAACTAAGCCAAAATTTAAGCTTAATTTTAACTAGTTTATGTCCCAGATTTTTCTGGGACTCAGACTGCCTACAAAGTGGCAAAATCCAAAAGGTAACGCTTTATACGAAAGAAATTGTAAGAAATTCAAATTGAAATAATTCGCCCGTAAACCAAACTGTTTGAGCGTTAGCGAGCTATCGATTTACAGGATTATGAGATTTAGAATTTCTCAGTTTCTGCAGTCAGATAAGCGTTTTTGGATTTTGTCTACACTCCACGTCCCAGATTTTTTTCTGGGACTTTTTTGTATGCAATTTTTTATATTTTATCTTTCTAAAAAACTTAAGTTTTACTAAAAATTTGCTAGCCATAAAATGCTTTTTTGAGATTTCTTAATTTATTTATAATTTCTTTTTTAAAAGTTTTTTAAATCTTACTTCAAATAAGTTCTTAATTCCCTAAACAATTTCTATAATTAAGACTTATTTTTCTAATATTCTACTAAAATTAATTTATTTTTTGTAAATTTTACTATAAATTATCTTATTATAAGTTTTGATTGATTTTAATTTTTCCAATTATAGGTTTTAATTTTTTCTTATCTTTTTAAAAAATTTTCTTACTAAAAACTTATTTCAATTAAGTTCTAAATTTACTAGATAATTTATTCATCTTCTTTATAAGACTTATTTACCTTATTTTTTTAATTTATACTGATTTATAATCTTTTCTCTATAATAAATTATCTAACTAGATATATTATAACTAAATTTAATAAAAGAAATAAAAAAGACATAACTCGTTTCAAACAAGTTATGTCTTTAAATTTAATCTCTTTTAATTAATTGTTTAAACTTTTCAGATTATTTATAAAGACTTTGTAGAGTCTTAGTAAATCCAACAACCTTAATTCCTGAAGGTCTTAATAATCTTAATTCGTCTTGAGCGTAGCTTATAGCATCAGCAACTTCTTTTCTCTTGTCGCCATGTCTTCTTGCTCTCTTAGCTTCTTTTATAGCTTCTTTAAGATCTTGAATTTCGTATTTAGTTGCTCTGTAATCTTCTGAGTTAAGAGCTACAGCTACAGCTTGGTCTAATCTATCAGATGCTTGGTAAATTTCAGCAACAGTTGATTGTGGTCTAAGTCTAATAGCAGTTACTTCTCTAATTTCAGAATCTAATGCTCTTATTACGTGAGTTGGTTTGTCTTTAAGTTCGTTATATTTCATAAATCTTGCTTTATGAAGTTTATGGTCTAAATCACTTCTAACATATATGTTAGCTGTGTCGTTAAGACCCATATCAGGATATCCTAATAATTTTTGTGCAAGTGCATCATATTCAGCCATATAAGCTTTCATATCTTCTACTGAGTGGAAAGGAGATACAGCTATAACAAGTCCTGCAAAAATATATTCAGCTATTTCAGCGTGAGCTGCGTCAACTTTATATCTTAATTCAGTTGTAGCAAATCTCATTGCTCTACCAAGTCTTCCTAGTAGAATAAGTCTTTGTGGAATAGATGATAAATCATATACTGATGAAAATCCCATTCCAATAGCTCCAACAGATGAATGTTCAATATTATCAGATAATTCTAAAGATTTTTCATTAAAATCTTTTTGAACATCGTAGTGGATTGGTTTTGAAAGTTCAAGAGAGTTAACATCTCCTTGGATTGACTTAATTTGTTGTTTGTAAACTTCTACCTCGTCCATTTCAAGAGCTGGAACATCAGTAGTTTCTGTAGTGTCATCTATAAAGTCTGGAGCATCATTGTTAGCTGCAAGAGAAGCAGCTGGAGTTAATGCAAATGAACATGCTAGTAAAAAAGCTAAAATTCTTTTTTTCATTTTTTTATTTCCTTTCTTAAATATATTTTTTATTAATAAGTTTTGCTAAATAATTCGATTTGATCTTCTAAAGTTACAGATCCGTTAAATTCTTTTCTCCAAGTACCAAAGTCAAATCCTGTGTATCTAACTTTACCATAACCATTCTTTAAATAAACTCTTTCGTTCTTAGTTCTGTTACCAGAAGTAACTACTAGACTAACTGGTCCAGTGTATCCTTCGCCGTCTTTTGTAGCTTCGATTTCTATATCAAAAATACCAGCTCTTCTCTTTTCAGATAGTTTAACTGAAGTAATTTTGTAAACAGATACATCTTCTGCTTTTTCAATTACAACTGGGAATTCTTTGTGAACGCCATTTGTAGCAGTTACTACAATCTTTGTTTTTCCTTCTTTAATTCCAGTAATTTTTCCAGTTTCGTCTACAGTTGCTATAGATTCATCTTCAGATTTGAATGTAACTGATTTATCAACAGCAGTCTTAGGGAATACCATTACTCTGTTTTCAAGAGAAAATTCTTCTCCAACTTTGAAGTTTGCTCTCTCTAATGTAAATTCAATTGCATTTACTTCGTCTGTTTCATAACCAACTGGTCCAATATGACCTCCGTCAGGTTTGTTAATAACTTGGTTATATCCACAAGATTTCATCATTGGGATTCCATCTATATATTCGCCTGGTTCAAGGATATATAAGTCAAAGTATGCTTTAACTCCAGTATCCTTTGAGATAGCAACTATCTTAACATTTCCAGGTTTTTGTGGAATTATTGCTCCGCCAGAAACTCTAGCTATATAAGCATTTTCTGAATAAACAGTTACGTCTTTTATAGGAGCTTCGAATGGAAGAGTAACAGGAGTTACAGTAGTTTTTTGGTCTACAGGAATTGCTCCCTTATCTCCTTCTTCAAATGTAATCTTTTCTACTCTTATCTTAGGTCCAGTAATTCTTTCTATTGCTTTATCAATAGCTTCAATTGCTTCATCAACTTCTCTACAAATAGCTTGGATTTTCCACCATACAGCTGAACCTTCTTTTATCTTTGCATCAAGTGCTCTAGCTAAGAATTGCTTACCTGTTCTATTAGCTTGATTTCTAATTTTTCTAGCTTCAGATAATTTTCTAGCTAATGAAGCTTTTTTATAAATAGTTGCAATATCATTTGGGCTAAGATCAGGATAAGATAAAAGTTCTTGTTCAAGAGCATCAAATCCTTGAATGTAGTCCATTATTCTTCCTTCATCAGCGAAAGGATTTAATATGTGTAAAATACCTACTAGGATATATTCAGTTAATTTAGTGTGAGCTGCAACAACCTTGTTAGCAAGTTCAGTTGAACCAAATCTAATTGCTCTAGAAATTCTAATTAATAATTGAATACGAGCTGGAATTGTTGTAACGTCAACTATAGTATTTCCTACAGGTGTAAGTTTAGGACTAGCTCCTACTCTTTTCATACCTTGATCTTCTGCAAGAGAAATTTCTCCATCTAGAAAATCTCCAGCTTCATTAAATTTTGCTACTAATTCTTCTTCGTCTTCGTTTTGAGGTTCAAAACCTTCCATTGATCCAACGGCAGTTGTCAAATCTTCTCTTAAATCAGAAACTTCAAGTTCAATTTCTAATTTTTTAGTTTCTTCGCTCGCATAAACTGCCGGTGCTAAAGCACTTAAAATCATAATAAATGATAGAAAAAGTGCTGCAAATCTTTTCTTATTCATCTTCATGTCTACCTTTCTAAATATATTTATGTCAAAGTAAGTTAAAACTTACTAGTAACATACGAGTTTAAAAACCGTATTTAATTGACTGTTCAATATCTCTTATTTTAATAGTAGTTTCAAATTCTTTTCTCCAAACTCCAAAATTAAATCCATTGTATTTAATTTTTGCCTCGCCTCTATTAAAATAAATTCTATTTTTTCTTACTCTATCTCCTGAAACAGTTGTTACATCTGCAGGTCCAGAATATCCTTCTCCATTTTCTGTGGCTTTGAAGGTAACAGTCCAAATTCCAGCTTTTCTTTCAGAGTTACGCATATAATCTACAGAAAGTTCTTTTAGTTCAGTTCTTGGTAAAACTATAAAATTAAATTCCTTTTTAAATCCTTCTTTGCATTCTATAGATACATTCGCTTTTCCTGTTTTATGTGCAGTTGCAATTCCATTTTTATCAACAGTTATTATTGATTCATCATTTGATAGATAAGTGAATTCTCTATTTGCTGTCTTTGGATAAACGCCAATTTTTTTGTCTAAATCGAAAGTGTCCCCTTCTTTTATAACTCCCATATTAGTTGTTAAATACATATTTCTAATTTCATTAGGGTCATATTCGATTTCTGGTTTTGTTGGTTCAACATAATCAGGTTCGCTAGGTTCGATCTCTTCCATCCATTTTGGATCAAAGTCATTTTCACCTAAAACAGGGATTGGATCATATTGTTCATTTCTAAAATCTTTAGGGATAACTTGAACAAAGAAATTAGCTTTTAGTGATCCATCTTCTGTTGAAGCTTGGATAACTGTCTTACCAACTGATCTTGGATAAATTGCTCCCTTATAATATACGGCAACATTATTATCTTGCGATTTAAACTTTAGATTATCTGTTGAAAGAGCTTCTGGTTCTATTATAGCTGTAAGTGAACCCTTCTTGTCTACATTGATAAATCCAGACTTTCCTTCTTTAAAATATAAATTTCTTGGCTTAACATGTGGATCGTCATGAATTTCATCGCCAATTTTTTCATCTGGAGCAGTATCTCCAGCAGTAGTGATAGCTTTTATACAAGCATTTGCATTTGGAACTTGTCTTGTTAAGTCTCCCCAGCTTTCTCCATCAGCTGAAACGTAAGATTGTCCAGGGCTTGCTTCGGCTTTACTTGTAAAACCAGTAATTCTTGTTTCAATTGGCATTGGATATCTATAATCAGCTTGTTCTGAGTTCATATAAACTACAACTGAAAAATTTTCGTCTTTAGTTAATTTTACTGGGTCAATATCTATAGTGTAATAACCAGGATATTCCATAAATCCTTCAGCTACAAGCTTTCTATCGGATTTTAATTGAGAAGTTTTTTCTAGATTTTCAACTACATAAATTTCATATCTTGTTCTTAAAGCTACATTATATAATCCAACTTCATGTAGAAGTTCATCTCTACTTGCTTTGAAGATGTTTGCCATATAACCTTGTTTATTGTATCCAACAGATCTGGTAGCTCCAAATTTATCATATTGATAAATTTCTCCAGTTTCATCTTTAGCTTTTGGAACAAAAACTGCATTTGACTTACCACAGAATTTATCAAAATAAGAAACATAGTAGAAACCATTGTCCATATATTTTGGTCCCCATGAGTTCTTAACTATCCATGCTCCATTATCAGGTGCTACAGATGAAAAACCATTTTTAGAGAATGAATCATCCCAACCAACAATAGTTACTGCATGGTCAGCTTTTCCTCCGCCTGGATTATAATATGAATGACTTTCAGGTCTTTCATAATACTTAGAAGAATTTATTGTTGTATAAACTCCACCATATTGCATAATTGCATTTTTAATAGCTACTGTATCTCCTATTGAAAGAACATCTGGTAAGTAAATAATTTCTTCCATATCTAAAGCTCTTTTTACATTTAGAGGAGATGCAGAGATAACTGGGTCATAAGGATCTTGTGACTCCCAAATAGGACCATCACCTCTTGATAGATAAGCCGCTGCAATATCTCTATTTCCGCCATCATCTATCGACCAGTCAAAGCCATGCATATTTCTCATATGTTTTTCAGAAAAATCAAAACTTCCAAATCTTGATAAGTATGATTCCATCGCACCATATGCTGCAAAAGCCCAACAGGAACCATTTGTACCTTGATTTTTAACTGGAGTTACTCTGTTGTAATCCCTTAAGTTAAAATATTCTGGAAGTGCTGCTCTAGCTCTGTAAGTAGGTCCATCATAAGATACTTTAAGTGGTCCAGCACCTTGAGCGTTATCTGGTGAAAAATCTTCATTTAGTGGAGCTATTTCAAGATCTCCCAAATCATCATCCATGTCATAGATTATCCCATTATCACTCTCGCTTAGTTTTTCTTCGCCAGCTTCTTCTTTATTTTCTTCTTGATAGCTTTCTAGCTTTTCACTCTCCTCCTTTACTATTGCGCCCTCGCTCGCAATAGCAAAAGATGGAAGTGTTGTGCTAAGAAAAACTAGTAAGGCTAAAAATAAAGATCCGATTACCTTTTTATTTCTAAACATTTTCTCCTCCTTTTTTGTCATTTGTACGACTTGTATAATTATGCACTATTCTATAATCGTTTTTTATAAATTATTTGCCTCCACTCTAATTTCTAAAGCTAATTGGCATTTCTTTTTCTTCATTTTTATGATACAACCTGTGAATTTAATTGTCAAGCAACTATAAAGTCTAAAAACCGATTAAATCAGTATGGTTTTAATTCCGATAGTATTTTATTTGAATAATGATATTTATTTTAAATTGTTTAGTTAAAATACTTTTAAATATTATACTTTTTATTAGTATAAAAACTATTATTTTTAAATTAATTATCGAATTTAAATTATTTTTGATAAAACGTTTTACTAGCTTTATAAAAATTTAAAAATGTGCAGAATATATCACATTGTTATTCTAAAGGCTCTAAATTTTTTTATTGTAAATGTTTTTATTTATTTAGTTTATCTAGGTAAATTGATTTTGCGATAAAATTTATACAGTTAATTTGAGGTATTATTAATTAAAAATAAAATTTTTTTTGCATAAATCTAATTAAATTTACTACTAAAAATTTGGTTAATAATTTTAGACTTCAATTAAATTATTTAATCATTTATTTTCCCCAGAAAAAAAACTGGACTAAAATGTCCAGTTTTATAAGTAAATAAAATTTATGCCTTTTTATTATTTTCTTTGCTCCTATTTGCTATTGATGTTATATAATTAGCTGTCTCATAAAATCTTTCGGTATCTATAGTGTAGAAACTCCATTTTCCTTCTTTTCTTGTTTTAATAAGTTTCGCATTTTCTAAAAGTTTTATGTGATAAGAAAGCGTTGGTTGAGAAATATGAAAATTTTCTAAAAGCTCACAGGCACACATTTCGCCGTCAATTAAATGTGCTACTATCTTTAGCCTTGTTGGATCTGATAGTGTTTTAAATATTTCATAGATGTCATCTGCTTTCATAAGTTACCCCTTATTTATGTATTTTTACTATAGTTATAGTAGCATATTATACTGATTTTTACAATTTTCTGGAAATTTTTCTTTCTTATTATTAATATTTTATGTATGCTAAATATTTTCTAGTATATATTCTTCTAATACTTATTCCCACTATTTTATACTTGCTTTATTATTACCTTCTTTCGCTATATTAATTTATTAAGTTCTTTTTTATTTTTAGATAATTTATACTGTTTGAATTTTTCCTAATGCTTTTTTAAAATTAATAAAAGAGCGGCATCTCATTTTGAGTCTGCCGCTCTATTCTTAGATATGTCTTTTTTTTTATTTAACTTCAATTGATAAGTCTAAACTAGTATTGTCATATCCTTTTATATCTGAAGTTACTTTAACTGTATATTTTCCAACATTATTTAATTCATATACTGAGAATGGAAGTAAAAGTTCTCCATAATAGTCTGTATATTTTGTAAAGTTAGATTTTTTACCATTTGGATTTGTAACTTCAACCAATATTTTTTCATATCTCAAGTTTTGGTTTTGTTTATTCTTTGCAGATATTTTTAAACTTATTCCCCTATATCTTGAAGTTTCTTTTATATTTGTTAAATCTTTTAAGATAACTGGATTTTCTAAAACTACATCTTCATCTTTTTCTTCTTCACTTGAAGATGTTAGTTTAAATGTCTTTTCTATTTTAGAGCCTTTATAGCCATATTTACTAGCTTCTAGACTAAGTCTATATTCTCCTTCTAAATTAAGGTCACTATTACTTAGTTCTAAAATTGCTTCCCCATAATAGTTTGTGTAAAGACTTCTATACTTTTTACTTCCATCTGGTTTTTCTAGATTAACTTTTAGGGAAGAACCGCTTAAGGATTTTCCATTTTCATCTTTTGTTGCAATCTTTATAAGAGATTTTTTATTGATTTCTAAGTCGTCTAAATTTGATAAGATAGAAATATTTACACTTTTTTCAGCTGGTTCTGGATCAACAGGATCTACTGGATCTACAGGATCTACTGGGTCTACTGGGTCTACTGGGTCTACTGGATCTACTGGATCTACTGGATCTACTGGGTCTACTGGATCTACAGGGTCTACTGGATCAACTGGGTCATCATCTCCTTCTTCAGCTTTTACTGTGAAAGCTTTTAAACAAACATTAGTATTGTAAACAGTTCTATTCATATCATTCCAATTTTTTCCATCGAATGAATAGAATGATTGTCCATATAATGCTCTAGCTTTTTGTGAATAATTTCTAATAGGAGTTTCTACTGCAATAGGATACCTATTATTTGGTGTAGTTATTTTTATCATAGGAGCAAATTTTGATCCCTTTGTAACCTTAACCTTATCGATATTTATTGTATAATATCCAGCAAATTCAAGGCTTCCTTCAGCTACCTTTTTCATATTTTCAAATTTACCAGACTCATTATACTTTCCATCTAGATAAACTTCATAGTGAGCATTATTTGATGGAGCATAGAAAGCAACTTCTACAACATCACTATCTTCCTTAACTGGTCCAAACACATTTGTAAACCAAGCAGTTTCACCATCACCAAAAGACTGAGTCATACCAAGTTCGTCATACCCCCAATTTGTCTTTTCGTTAGATTTTTCTTCTAAGAAAAATACTGCATTATTTTTAGCTACAAACGCATCTTCATAAGATATATAGAAGTAACCACCATCTATTCCCCATTCTTGTCCCCAAGAATTTTTAACAATCCAAGCTCCGTTAGAAGTCGGTTTAGTTTTAAAATTATCTCTAGAATAATTATCATCCCAGCCAACTATAGCTACCGCATGGTCTGCATTTCCAACTCCTGGATTATAATGACCCATTGTTTTGAAATTTGTGTAGTATTCATTAGAACAAATTGTAGTGTAACTTGCACCATAATCCATTATTGCCTTTTTTAAACTTTGAATATTTTGATAAGAGTCTGCGTTAGGTAAAAATAAAACCTTATCCAAATCTTTAGTTCTAACTAAATTTCTATCGGAATAAAATCCAAATGGACTGTAAGGATCATCTGCTTCATTTATAGGTCCTTGCCAATTTGCTAAATAAGCAGTTGAAATAAGATGGTTTCCACCTTCGTCAGGTTTCCAATCATAAAGGTGAGTATTTCTAAGATGTTTTTCTGAAAAATCATTCTTTTCACCTGGAAGTAAAACAGATTCTGCTGAAGCATAAGTTGCAAAAGCCCAACATGAACCATTTGGCCCTTGATCTTTTACAGAAGTTACTCTATTTTCGTCCCTTAGATCAAATCTTCTAGGTAGATTTTCACTTTTTAAAGGCGTTCTAAATCCTTTAAATCCATCTTCACCCAAACTGAAAGGAATTGGTTTATAACCAGTTTTCCTTCTCGAACTTCTAAAATTATAACGACTACTTGTTGTTTCAGTTTTAAACTCACTTGATAGTGGTTTAAGACTTCCTCTTGCTCCATAGTATGCACTAGCATTTTGTCCAATTAGACTGGATGCTGAAATAAGTAGTGCAAGTGCATAGCTTACGACTTTCTTACTTTTCATATAATCTCCTTTTAATAATATATTATAGGCACAATAATTAAATGAAATATTTAGAACAACCTCGCAATAATTATTCTTTATATAAAATAATTTAATATTTATACCTACATGTCTAATGATAGCATGCTAAAATAAAAAAATCAATAGTCTTACAACTATTTCTTTATAATAGATTTATATAAAGATAAGCAATTATTTTCATAATATAAAAGTAATATCTTCTAAAAATACAACGATTTAGTTGAATGTAATTTTTGAGATTCTTATAATGAATTTAAAGGGGGTATTTACACGATGAAATTTTTACACACATGTTTAAGAGTAGGAAACTTAGATAGGTCTATTGATTTTTATAAAAATGCACTAGGCTTTGAGATTTCTAGAAAAAAAGACTTTCCAGAAGATAAATTTACTCTTTGTTTTTTAAAACTGGCAAATTCAAGTTACGAGCTAGAGTTAACTTATAATTATGGCGTGTCTTCCTACGAAAAAGGCGAGGCTTATGGACACATTGCTCTTTCTTGCCAGAACTTTGAAAAAACTTATGAAAGACTCAAAAATGATGGTTACAAGGTAACAGACCTATATAAACTTTCAGATAATTCAGACGAGTTTTTCTTTATAACAGATCCCGACGGATACGATATAGAGATTATTAAAGCTAAGTAAGATTTTATTTTAATTATTTTTTATAGAAGTAGTTATTAAATTAAAAATGAGAATTGATTTAACAATTCTCATTTTTATTTAACTTCTTTTTTCTTAACTATATAAAGGCCTACTAGCAAAAGTATTATTGTCCAAATAAATAGGACTGTTAGACTTAGGTAGATGTTATTTGTCTTTATTCCACTTCCTATTATTGTGCTTCCATTTGCCATTTTGCTTGCTTTTATATAGCTAAACGGGCTTATGATTTTTATACTGCTTTTTACTAGGCTTTGTAGGTAGGCTATACCAGATACTATTCCTAAGCTTACTGCTACTACTTTTAGTTTTTCTTTTATGAATATTGATACTAATGCTCCTAGTGATGATATGAAGCCTATTTGGAAAATGTAGCTTATTATTAGTCTTAGGTTGTATTTCCAGATTGGTGTTAGTTTAAAATATGAGTTTTTTTCTAGTATTATTTTTTCTGGATCTATTTCTTTTATATATTCTACTACTGGAAATCTCGCATCTCCTATTCCTTCTGTTACTAGGCCTAGTATAAATAGGAGTAAAAAAACTCCTAGTAGTGTTATTGTTCCTACTGTAAATGATGCCAGTATTTTTTTTATGTGGTATTTTCTTCGCTCTACTGGCTGTGTGTATAGTAGTTCTATTTGGTTTCCATTTTCTTTGTCGTAGCTGTAGGCTCCAAGTGCTACTATGCTTATTAATACTAGGATTATTATATCTATTGGGTAGGTTCTTTCTATTCTTCTTGGTAAATATAGGCCCGAGTGTGAGTAGATGCTATCGTCTAAGTATGAGTATGCGTTTGGTACAAGCTTTTCATAGGAAGACCTAAATATTGGCTGATTTATTAAAACTGGCAATATATCTTCCTTTGAAAGATATTTAAAAATAAAATCTGATTCTTCATAAGACGGTGCTGTATAGCTTATCCCTCTTATAGCAGGAGTACCTTGGGAATTCCTATAATTAAATTCAGTTTTTTTAAGCTCATAATATTTTTTCCCATCTCCACTTAAATAATAATCATATATTTTGAGGGCCTTATTATATAAAATTTTATATTTTTTGTATTCGTTAATAAAATCTTTTCCAAACTCTAAATTGTTGCTATCATTATCTTCTAAGTCTTTTATGTCAATAGAATTATGGATGGCATTCATCTTAGCTTCATATAATTTCGTTTCAAAATATGAAGCTGAATGAAGTTTATATCCATTTTTTAGATTTTTGTCCTTAGCAAACGTTGTAAAAAAAGCAAACAAAATAAATAAAAATATTATAGCTATTTCACTATAAAACATTTTATTTTTAATTATTTTATTTATTTCAATTATAAATAGGGAATTTTTCTCCTTTTGACTTTCCTTATAAGTATTTTTGAAATTTATAAGATTTAAGCTTGAAAGATAGGTGAATAAAAATGAAATAGCAAAATAGAAATAGTAAATATATATTTTATTTTTAAAAATATATGATTCGTTATATTCTCCACTAATTTTAGAAAAAGCCCTACTTATATATCCTGTTATATTCTCTTTAAAAGCCAAAGCATATATTGGATTGTATATAGATTTTAAAAAGTCTATTTCTTTAGTAATTAAGCTTAATATAATAATTATTCCGCTAATGGCAATTGCAGAACTATAATAGTTTTTTGAAATCGAGGAAATATATAAAATTATTGAGCTAAAAAAAGTTAGCATAATTATAAAATAAAAAATAATTTTCAATAAAAGCTGATAGGCTAGTAAATAATGGGTCCCACCATCTTTAGTAAATATTCTGTATGCTTCTAAGTGACCATTATGCCAGTTAAGTCCAATTATTTTTGCAAATATTATACTAAAAATAAAAATACAAAGGACATATACTATACCAAGCAATATAATAGATAGTTCTTTAAAAAAAATAATTTTGTATCTTTTTACTGGACTTGTTAAAAGTAAAAGACTGCCATCCTCTCTTTCTTTTGATAAGTTGGGGATAAAAATAAGTAGCAAAAAAATAATTGGAAGTATGCCGAAGAAAAAATTAGAATTAAATATAATAAACCTAATTGGATTATTTGATCTATCCCAAAAAGATAAATTATTTAGTGAAGTTGAATTTTGGATCATTAATTCTTTTTCAAGCCTATTCCAACTAATAGCTGTCTTCTCTTCATCACTTAATTCTATCTCGTATTTTTCCAATAGATTTAATAATTTATTCTCATAAGAAAAAATTACATCTCTAAACTCAAGAGAGTCATCTTCGGAGTTTTTATCTAATTTATCAAAATCTAAATTTAGTGACCTGTCCATTTTTATATCGATCAGATCACTAACGAAAGATTTTTTTTCATCATCAGATAAAGTATCGCTACTTATTGCCTTATCCTCTGCCCTATCGAATATCTGACCTATTGAATTTACAAATTTTTCATTGTCAACAATAACCATATCGCCATATTTTAATATTGAAAGTTTATAAATAGGTAAAATAATGGATAGAAAAATAAAGAACAATAAAATTCGTTTTTTAAAAATCTTTTTAAGTTCAAATTTAAGCATATTACACTCCTATGTATAATCTCACTTATAGTGAGATTATTAAATTAGTCATCTAAAAATAAGGTTCCACTAAATTTTGCTTTTATTTCTCCGCCATAAAACCCTCTACCTTTTAAATCCAAACTACCACTATACCAATGTCCTTCTCTTTCAACTCTTCTATAGATTTTATCTCGAGAAAACTCATCTTCTCCTCTTGGAATATATATATCTATAATAATATAGTTTTTCACAGGTCCCAAGAGCTTGTCCTCTGTTTTTACATCTTCTATAGTTTTAGCAAATACTGTAAGTTTTGGAGCAAATACTAAAGCTACTAAGGCAAGTAATAAAATTATCTTCATTCTCATCTTCGTCTTCGTCTTCATCTTCATCTTTTTTCCCTTCTTTCTTTTAATTTTATATAAAAGACTGGTAGTCTATTATATACCTTTTTAAAAATCCTTAATATTTATTTTTACTATAACATTTTTTTAGCTATTTGTCAACTTTTTGTTTTATTATATTTTCTAATTATATCGATGCTTCAGTATCAGGTTCGTTTTCGTATTAAAGATTCTTTAAAAGAAAAAGAGCAAGCATTTATTTTACCTTTATCCCAACTAAACGCTGCTCTTTTAACTCTATTTAACTTCTTTTTTCTTAACTATATAAAGGCCTATTAGTAAAAGTATTATTGTCCAAATAAATAGGATTATTAGACTTAGGTAGATGTTATTTGTCTTTATTCCACTTCCTATTATTGTGCTTCCATTTGCCATTTTGCTTGCTTTTATATAGCTAAATGGGCTTATTATTTTTATGCTGCTTTTTACTAGGCTTTGTAGGTATGCTAAGCCTCCTATTATTCCTAAGCTTACTGCTACTACTTTTAGTTTTTCTTTTATGAATATTGATACTAATGCTCCTAGTGATGATATGAAGCCTATTTGGAAAATGTAGCTTATTATTAGTCTTAGGTTGTATTTCCAGATTGGTGTTAGTTTAAAATATGAATTTTGTTCTAGCATTATTTTTTCTGGATCTATTTCTTTTATATATTCTACTACTGGAAATCTCATGTCTCCTATTCCTTCTGATATTAGGCCTAGGATAAGGAGAAGCACAAATATTATTCCCAGTCCTAATAGTCCTACTAAGAAGGAGGATAGGACCTTCCTGGTGTGGTATTTTCTCCTATCTACTGGCTCTGTGTAAAGGAATTCTATTTGGTTTCCATCTTCTTTATCAAATGAGTAGCCACCAAGTGCCATCATACTTATTATGCCTATTATTATAAGGTCTAGAGGATAGGTTCTCTCCAGTCTTCTTGGTAGGTAGAGGCTGGAGTGGGAGTAGATATTGTCGTCCCTGAAGCTACTTGCCTCCTTGGCCATCTCCTGGTAGGCTGAAATAAAAATGGTATAGGATAGGGTTAGGGGTTTTATGTCATTTTCTGACAAGTACTTATACAATTCGCTCGACTCTGTATAAGAAGCTGTATTTGCTACATAGTTATCAATTGACATATGTCCTGACCTATCAACATTTTCAAGTTCTGTTACTTTTAGACCATAATAGTCATTCCCATTTCCTTCTTTGTAGTAGTCATATGCCTTGAGGGCTTCCTGGTAGAGTTTTTCAACCTTTTCCACTTTTGCCTTTTCACTTGCTGGTATTTCGTCTCCTGTAAATATGGCAGCATTTTCAGCATTTTCCACAACATTATCTCTAAAATTTTTGATATCAAAAGCTAATCTACCATTACTGTTATAGTCATCCATCTTAATATCTTTTGCAATTAATACTGAGAAGATGACAATAAATATAGAAATTGATGCAAATATCATTATTTTAAAACTAGGAGCTTTTGTAAGCTTTTCAGCTTCAAATCCAAAATGGGATTCTGCACTCTTCCCCTTCCTCTTTTGCCCCTCCCTAACTGTCCACCAATTTTTCTCAGATAAGAATAAAAAGACAATGGATAAAATAAGATAAACATAATATTGGATGTAACCATTATTAACAATATATATTTCTTCTAAATAGTTCTTGCTTTTAGAATACTCAATATAGCCTAATATATTATTCTTTATATTTAGGCTGTAGACTGGATTAAAAGCTAGCCTAAAGGACTCAAAGGAATTTGTTAACACATAAAGGATAAGTAATATAGTAGAGATGACAAAAATTTCAGAAAAGTGATTTTTTACCTTAGTTGAAATAAGTAGGGCAAGGGATTCAAAAAACATGAACATCATTAGGAAGTATAAGACAATCCTTATTAATAGTTCATAGGCTAAATAGTACTTAAAGCTCCCATCTTCTGTAAAGATCCTGTAGACTTCTAGATGACCATTTAACCAGGGGTAGCCAGCCTTTCTCGATAATATTAAGCTAAAAGCTATGGCAAAAATAGAGTAAAGTATAGCCAAGACAAGCCCTACAAGTAACTTAGAAAGAACTACATCTCTAGTCCTTATTGGTTGAAATTTTGAGAAGAAAAGACTTCCATTTAATTTTTCTTCTCCAACCATGGATATTGAAATAATTACAATTGCAAGTATTGGAATTATAGAAAAAAGAGAATTAGATGACTCAATAAGTACTCTAAATGGATTAATTGCATATAGAGAAGATGGGGAATCAAACAAGAATGTATTATTCTTTCTTATTATTTCTTCTTCAAAATCATTCCAGTCCATATCTTTTTGCATTTCTTCAGGCACTTCTATCCCAAATTTGTCTATTATCTCTTTCTGTCTATTTGCATATTCAAAGGTAGCTTCTCTGAAGATAAGTAATTTTTCTTCCTCATCTTTAGCCTCATCCGCCTTATTATATGTTCCATCAAGAAAGTTTAAACCCTCAGCTAACTCTATTCTCTCTAAGGCTTTTTTATCTTCCTCCGATAGATTGAGACTGTAAATATTATCCACTAAATAAGAAAGGTATGAGCTTCTTTCATAGACATTTTTTACATTTTTATTGTCTATCAGATGCCATTTATTTATAATACTCAGCTCATTTAAGGACAGGGTAAAGGCTAAAATTAAGATTATAATAATTGGGTATTTTAATTTTATAACCTTTTTGAACTCAAACTTAAACATTATTTACTCCTAAAAAAGCTAGCTTTTCAGCTAGTCTTTTTCACTATCTTACTAGTTTTAATGTACCTTTATAAAAGTACACTTTATCCAAACCAATTTCTTGCGGATAACATTTAATATAGCCTTCATATAAATGTCCTCCTATTTGTATACTTCTTCAAAAATACTCTCCCCTATAAAGGTAGTGGACTTCTTTGTATGGATACTCTTCATATACTGGTGCCCTAAGTTCTACAATTTCAGTATTCTCTAATTCTGCCGCTAAAGCATTCATATTTGGCATAAGAACAAGTGCAGCTAAAAGAATAGCGGAAATAAACTTTGAGATCTTTTTCATTTATTTCAGCTCCTTCTTATTAAAAATAAATATAAAGTTAATTATATACATGCACACTGATTCCTTAAAATAAATTCAATTATATTTTAAATACCTTATGTGTTCATATTATCATGATAAATTGTCCTTGTCAAAGTATTTTTAGAAATTTCCCTATTTTTATTAAAAATTTATATTTCAAAAAAATTACTATATACACTAATAGCCACGCCAGCTAAGGATACGATACTTCCACTTCGGTCAGAATGACAGGCTGGTGTAGCTATTTTAGTTTGTATTTTTCTTTATTTTTTTCTACCTAACTTCCTTTTTCTTAACGATAAAGCTTCCAATAAGTGTAAATACTAGTGTCCAAGCTAGTAATACTCCCGGGCTTAGGTAGAAGTTATTGGCTTCTAGGCCAGACCCAACTATTACACTGCCATTCGCTAGTTTTGAGGCTCCCATGTGGCTAAATGGTGATAGAATCCTGATTGGACTCTTTACCAGCTTCATAAGATAGGAAAATAGTCCTGTTATTCCAAGTGTAAAGCCGACTACCTTTATCTTCTCTTTTACAAAGATGGAGATAAAAGCACTCAGACTGGCTAGAAAACCTATTTGGAAGATATATGATGCTAGGAGCCTTAGGTCGTAGACCCAGATTGGGATTAGCCTAAAGTATGAAGTATCACCTGGCTTCAGGTTTTCTATATCTATGTCTTTTACATATTCTACGATTGGAAAGTTTGGGTCTCCAAATCCTTCTGATATTAGGCCTAGGATAAGGAGAAGCACAAATATTATTCCCAGTCCTAAAAGCCCTACTAAGAAGGAGGATAGGACCTTCCTGGTGTGGTATTTTCTCCTATCTACTGGCTCTGTGTAAAGAAATTCTATTTGGTTTCCATCTTCTTTATCGAATGAGTAGCCACCAAGTGCCATCATACTTATTATGCCTATTATTATAAGGTCTAGAGGATAGGTTCTCTCCAGTCTTCTTGGTAGGTAGAGGCTGGAGTGGGAGTAGATATTGTCGTCTAAATCTTTATAAGCATCTGGCTTAAGTTTTTCAAATGAAGATAAAAAAAATGGTTGTTTTATTTGAAGGGGACTTATATTTTCTTTTGATAGATATTTTAAAACTTCTCTTGACTCTTCGTAAGTCGCTTCAGAGTAGTATCCACTTTCTAAAATTTTATTACTCTCTCTTGCCCTATCTCCAAGCTCTGCAAGTTTAACATCATAATATTTCTTACCATCTTTATTCTTATATGCCTCTAGACCTTTAAGAGCCTGGTCATATAAATTTTGATAGATTTTAACTTCCTCTAAAAATGAATCATTAAATTCTTCTAAGCCATCTTCATCGGTGTCAACATTTACATTTGCATTCGCATTCATCTTCCACACATCTAAAGCAATTTTAAAGTATTCAAGGTAGTAATCATTATAAATTCTCTTTAAATCGTTATCCTTATTAAATATAAGCATAAATATTATAAAAATTAATATAGTAGAACTTGCTATTCCAGTAATATAGCTACTATTATGAATTATTTTCCCCAATTCCATATCAAAAATTGACTTAATTTCTGTATTTCTTGATTTACTAGTATTATTTACTCTAAATAAGAAATCTTTACTTAAATATATAAAGACAAAAGAAAGAATAAGGAAAATATAATAGTAAAAAATCGGTTTTTGATTAATATATTCGTAGTCAACGTCTGAGAACTTGATATATCCTAATATATTATTTTTTATATTTAGTGCATATACAGGATTTAATGGAGTTCTCAAGCTGCTTACATTATTCATAATAAGATTAATAATAATTAGCAGGCTAACCAAAATGGTTGTCCCATTATAATGATTTTTAGAAATTGAACTTGTAAATATAATTATTGAGCTAAAAAAAGTTAGCATAATTATAAAATAAAATATAATTTTTAATAGCAACTTATAAGCTATTATATATTTTAAATCTCCGTTCTGAGTAAATATCCTATATATCTCTAAATGTCCATTGTGCCAATTTAAGCCATTTAATTTGCCTAATATTATAGAAAAGATGACAATGAATGCTGAATAAAGGATCCCACTAAGAATAATTAAGGCCTGTTTTGATAAAATAATCCTTAGCCTATTTTTAGGATTAGTTAATAAAAGCTGAATTGAGCCGTCTTCCCTTTCTTTAGATATAATATATAAAAAGAGAATTGATAAAATGATTATAGGATATAAACCAAAATATGAGGCTGAATAATAAATTAAAACTCTTATCGGATTAATAGAAAATTTACTAAAAGAAGCTTCAGAAAGAGGAGTATTATATTCTAGCATCTTACTCTTTTCAATCTTTTTCCATTCAATGACTTTTTTATCTTCTTCACTTAACTCAATATTATATTTTTTAAGTAGATTTAACTCCTTTTCATCTCTTTCTAATATTACATCCCTTACTTTTATAGCATCCTTTTCAGAATTATTATCTATATTATCATAATCAATATCACTTATAAACTCCCTAAAAATCTTACTATTATCTCCATTAAACGCTTTCTTTTCCTCATCAGTGAACTTATCTGATTCTAACATGTCCCTTTCTATGTCCATTATTTTATCACCTAAAGAATAAGCTACATTGTCTATAGATATAATTTCAAAACTTTTTATAGAAAGATACTTAGTAAAAACAATTATAAAAGCTAAAATGGCTAGGATCAAAAATATTTTTCTTTTATGCGCCTTATATATTTCAAACTTTAACATTTTGACCTTCCTTTTGTAAAAAGGCTAGCTAAGCTAGCCTTTTATTAATCATCTAAAAATAAATAGCCAGTAAATATTGCATAGGTCTTATGGTTGCTAAATTCTTTGAAATACAAACTTCCACTATATTTATGGCCATTATCATAGACACTTCTATAAATGGTATTTAAGCGGTACTCGTCACTTGATTTGTGAACATATTCTTTATACTCAATATACTCCCTAACAGGTGCTCTAAGTTCACTAATATTAGGTCCTTGAATTTGAGCTGCACTTACATAATTTTTAGGAAATACACTCAAAAAAGACTAGCGTTGTAATTAGAAATAATTTTGATTTTTTTTTCATTTTTTATCCTCCTGGTTAATTATTGTTTTATTAAATATTTTGGTATTTAATAAAGTTTTTTTATACTAACTATTATAAAATTCTTTATTTCTTATTTTCAAAAAAAGCTTTTATGAAAATTTAAGTCTATTTGGATTGATATCTTGAACAATCGTGTAAATTTTTTTATATTTTAGGGCCTTTATTTCAGCAAGCTTTTTTATTTTTTCTATTTCCTTCTCATCTTCAAACAAGATAGTAACTCCGCAGCACTTCTCGATTTCTTTAGGTGTTGGAGCTAGGGTTGCTTTTATTCCCTCTTTTTTTATCTCCTCATAGAAGCTCGTAGCATCTGAGGAATTATCAAAAATTATATAGTTTTTTTTAGGCATCTTTTAAAAGTTCTAGGAAGGCACCAATTCTAGTTTTTAACTGTTCAGCATCATTGTCTGAATAATCAGTTTCTATACCAAGAACTGGAATATTTTCTTCCTTTAGTCTTCTTTCAACTTCTATACCTTCAGTGTCATAGATTTGACAGAACTTTAGGTTTACATCTATTACTCCATCTGCTTTAAAATATTTTGAAAGTCTTATTATATCTTCAATTCTTTCATCGTTTGGAGTATAGCAAGCGCAATTAATACCTGACATATATCTGTCAGTTAGTGCATCTATCATTTCTTCGATTGTCTCACCTGATTCATCTACAAGTTTTTCAAAATATCTAGATCCTGTACACATTTCTTCTCCAACAACTGCCGCTCCTTGAGTTTCTATAATTTGGTGTAATTTCCAGTTTGGAATAGAAAGTGGAGTTCCTGAAAGCATAACTCTAGGTGCATCTTTAGGATATACGCTTACACCATTTTTCACTCTTTCGTCAAGTTCATCGCATAGCTCATTAAGTTTTTGTGTAAATCTAGCTGGGTCGTCATAGAAGGCAATTTGTGTTATTAAAAGAACATCCCTTCCTGAAATAGGAACATTTTCTAATGTTCTAAATGCGTTTAGTCTTTGTAGTGCACGTCTTTTATTGTTTATTAAAACTATAGCATCCTTTAAACCTTCTTTTGTAAGAGTATTTCCAGTTAATTCTTCAATTCTCTTTATATATCTTCTAACTTCATCCTTGAAAAATTCCCTATCCTTGTCCCTCTTCATTTGAGGAAGGTCAAATATATACATTGGAGCGTCTTTTGATAATACTTCCCAGGCTTTTTTCTTTCCATCGCAAGTTGTTTCTCCAACAAAAAGGTCTGCTAATCTAAAGAATGGGCAAGTTCTCTCAAATCTTGCTCCTAGTGAAGCCTTGATTAACGGGCAAGTAGCTGAAGGAAGAACTTTTTCTCCTCCTGGAACCCAGAATTGTGAACCAGAACAAAGTCCAGTATTTATAGCTCCAAGTGCAAAAACAATTTCATCTGGAACGTGAATACAGAAAGTTCCTACAACTTTTCCGCCATTTTTTTGAAATTCTACAAGTTCTTGAGGTCTAATACCATGAATATCAGCTACAACCATGTTAAAATAGTCCATTTTTTCAGGTCTATTTTCTTGAGATAGATAAACATCTCCAAAAGCCTCAGGTAGCGCTTCACAAAGAAGATCGTGTTTTTCTACATCCATTCCTAAATCTGTCCAAAATTTTCTGTTGTCTGCCATTTAAATTCCTCCTAAATAATTTAATTTCTTGCCCTCATCAAATGGGCATCCCCTAATTGAATAGTCGAATTTTACTATTCTTTTTTTGCTGTACTTTTCCTCAAGATAGGAAAGTAGGTCATCATTTTCTATAATAAAAAAGTTTTCACCCTCACAGCCGCACTCTAAAAGTACTTCATCTCTTGAAGATAAATTATGATAAATTCCGCAGCCAGCACATACTTTAATATAATCTTTTTTTAGCTTTTTTAAGTTTTTATATTTTTTTAAAATCATTTCTAAAAAATGTATTCTTTCATCAAGATTAAGTATAAACTTTGAAAAATATTCAATTTCAAATATTTCTTTTATGTCCATATCAAGTTTTCTAATATCTAAAATAAGATTATTTAAAATAATAGACTTTGCTGTAACCTCCTTTAACTTCTCCATATCAAGTTTTTTCCCACTAATATCTTCCAAAAAGCTAGTAAAATCTTCAAAGGTTTTATATACATAGATTTTTTTATCGGTAGACCTATATAATAGGTCATTTCTCTTTTGGCAAAAATCATCTACTACAAAAAAACTAGACGAAAACATCAAGGGACATTTGTCTTCCCTTAAGTAAATTTTTGTAGAGTTAAGTAAATCGCAGAGATTTTCATCTTTTTTAAAATTTTCCATAACATAAAGATCTATCCCATAGCTTGGGACGGAAAATAGAGAAAAAGAATATATAAGTTCCCAGGGAACTCTACCAAAAGTTGAAACAAATTTATTTTCACCCTTTAAATTAATAGCTTCTATGTAAGCCTCTCTTCTCAAATCTTCGTATTGCATATAATCACCTATATAATTATTATATCATTGATTTATGCTTGTATTCATTAGATTTTTTTATAGATAATCATTTACTATAAGATAATCTTATGGAATGTGTTATGATAATATTTTTTAGTATGATAGTTAGTTTTATTTATTTTTATTCTATAAATATATTTTTTATATCTAAAATTTATTCTAGCTTCTCATCTTATTTATCAGCTTTTTTCTTCCCTTACATAAAAAAATGAGCTAGGAATTTTTTCCCGCTCATTCTAATAAATATAAATTTTTTAATTTAAATAAATTTTCTAATCCCTACCATTAGATGCCCTATGAACTAGGTATCTACCATAGCCAATAACAACCCTATAGTATCCAGAAAGCTTTTTATCTACCTCATCGTCAAGGGTATAAATTAATAAATCATTATCTCCCAGCCCTTTGAGTTTACCTTCTGTAGCTATTATTGTAATATCATCTTTTTCTAAAAGTCTTAGGACATTTTGAGAAAGCTGCTGGTTCCCTCTTCCAAACACATAGCCTTGACCTCCCATAGGTGTTACGATTAGTTTAGCCTTGTGGCCTTTAATAATATCTATTATTTCTTTTTCATTAACATCCTTAGCTACAAGTTTTTTATTTTGAACTATATCTACGCCAAGAATTGTATAGTCAAGTCCTAACTCTTCTAAAATATGCATTGGAGTTGTTCCAGAACCGATTATATAATATACATCATCCTCCATACTATCTATTATTTCAAGAGCAATAGATTCCTGTGCTTTTTCATCGCTTTGAGGGGTAGGAGATTTTTGGTTTTGTAGATAGGTTTGATCAAAAGGAACTTTTAGATAACCGAATAGCCTAACTTCTACCTTGTCATTCCTAAAAGCTTCTTCATCCAAATCTACTACTTCTTCATCCCTATAATCTAATTCTTTCCCATCTATAAAATCTCTTACAAGCCTACCAGTAAGCTCTGGTGTTTTCCCGTAGACTGGCGAGTGAATTTTAACGCCTGCCGGAACTCCTACTGCTGGTATTTTTGTTTCTACAGCGGAAAATATATCTCTAGCAGTTCCATCTCCACCAACAAAAACTATTAAGTCTACTTTTTCTTCAAAAAGTTTTTGAGCAAGTTTTAAAGTGTCATCTCTTGAAGTTTTTTTACCGGGATTATAGATTACTTCGTACTTATAACCTAACTTATCTACAACATCTTCCCCCATTTCTCCAGAGGCAAGATAAATAATAAAATCATCTTTTACGTCTTTAAGTTCTTCAAGCGCTCTTTGAGCTTTTATGCCTGACTCTTTTTTGGAGCCAAGTTCTATCGCTTTTTCTATAATATTTTCTCCGTCTGTTCCCTTTAGACCAACTCTTCCTCCCATGCCTGCAATTGGGTTTATAATCAATCCTATTTTTTTCAAAAAGACTCCTCCTTTTTATAAATTATCTTTCATAAAATGATATAGACTTACTGTAACTGCTGAACTTAAATTTAATGAATCAACGTCCTTTGACTGTGGAATAAATACACTCCTCGAAATATTCCTATAAGAATCGTCAAGACCATGGGCCTCATTTCCAAATATAAGGCTAAATTTACCTTTATTATCAATTGTATTTAATCTCTTTGAGTTTTCATCTAATATAAAAGAATACATGGACCTATCTTTACCAAAATTAGAAAGATATTCTTCCTTATTTTTATAAAGTTTTTTTCTAACTTTGAAAAAAGAACCCATAGAGGCCCTAATAACTCTTGGATCAAAAATATCTATACTGCCAATTATAGCTAAATCATATAAGCCAAATGCCGCCATAGATCTAATTATAGTTCCCAAATTCCCCATATTCTCTGGATTATCGAGGACAACATGATTTTTATCTTCTAAGTTTTCCTGGTATTTTTCAAAAACACCAGCAATATAAATATTTCCCTTATTTTGCAATCTAGTAATATCGTTACCTACAGAGTACTTTATACCCAATTTATTTAATAGGTCAAAAATCTCATCTCCATCATTTAACTTATTTGAAATAAGAACTTCCCTTACAATTTCTTTTTTTGTATTTAGTAGTTCAATTGTTGGAAATCCACCGAAAACAAAAGAGTATGGATCATCTTTTTTATATTTTTTATACTTCATAGTTCCTCTTTTTCGTTTGTAAAAAATTTTTAAATTATTCTTGCCAAAATCCTCTAATATCTACTATAATATTATAGGTAAATTTAAAATATTAGGAGGTATTTATGATAGGTTTAATTACTGACTCACTCGGTATTTTTATAGGAGCTTTTATAGGCATTTTACTTAAAAAAAGAATTACCGAAAATCACACACAAACAATATTTACTATTATGGGTATTATCACAATAGTTTTAGGTTTGCAGGGAGTTATAGAATCGGATGCTATACTTATAGTTATAATTTCACTATTTATAGGCTCTATCTTAGGTGTAAGCTTTGATATAGACTACAGAGTAAAAAGATTTGCCCAAAGGTTTACCAAGGGATCTTCTCACTCAGTAGAAGGAATAGTTACAGTATTTATGGTTCTAGCAGCGGGCGCTCTTTCTATAATTGGACCTATGAAAGCTGGTCTTGAAGGAGATCTTAGCATAATGAATTTTAAGGCTGTATTAGACTTTGCTTCAGCCGTTATTTTTGCAGCAATATATGGAAAAAGTGTATATGTGGTGTCTATCTTCCTTTTTATATATCAGCTTATAATATTTTTATCATCAAAAATAATCGAACCCTATCTTACTCAGGCCCTAATAGATCAAATCTCCCAGGTTGGTTCAATTATACTAATTGCAATAGGTTTTGACCTCTTAGACCTCAAAAAAATACAAGTAATTAATTTACTTCCTTCTCTTTTAATGCCAATTTTAATTAATATAATTATATATTTTGCAGGAAATTTATTTTAATTTTTTGCCCCCAAGGACTCAACCTTATCCTTTAAATTTTCCGTAATAAAGGTAGATCCATCACTTAATATAAAATATGCTCCAACATCCTCATGCTTTGAAAGTAGGGCCTTGGCATCATCTAAGTCTAGTAAAAATAAACAAGTAGATAGATAATCTGCCAGTCCAGAATCTTCTGTGACAACGGTAACAGACCTATAATTATTCTTTGGATAAAAAGTATCTGGATCAATTAAGTGATGGTAAGTTTTTCCATCTAACTCAAAAGCTCTTTGGTAGTCCCCTGATGTTACGCAGGAAAGATTATTTATAAATAAAACGTCTTTTATTTTTTCATCTGATAGGCCTATAGCATTATCTGGATTTTGTATTCCAACTCCAAATTTAGTTCTATTTCCATCTTGAGGCTGGCCTACCGCCTTCACATTACCGCCAGCTGAAATAATAAAATTTTTAAGGCCCTTCTCTTCTAATAAGTCTGAAACAAGTTCAGTTGTATATCCTTTTGCAACCGCCCCTAAATCAATTTTTGTATCCTCATTTAAAAGTTTTACACTTAAATTTTTTTCATTTAGCTCTATCATATCAACGCTAGCCTTACCATTTAAATTTTTAAGTTCTTCACTAGTAAGAATACTAAAATCTTCTTCACGATCCTCATTTCCATCCCCATCTTCAAAATAATCCCTAAGATCGCTCCAATACATTGTAACTTTTCCCATAGCTATATTAGTTCTATCAGAAATATTTTTATAGGACTCTTTAGAAAATTTTATTAGGTCAAATAATTCTTTTGGAACTATAACCTCAGTTCCTGGATTGTCATTAATAGTCTTAACATTTACAACTCCTGGATAATCTTTATAATTATCAAAAATATCATTGTATTTTTTAAAATTATCTCTAACAATTTTTTTGTAACCCTCAAACTCATCTTCACTTGTTGTATAGCAAGAAAAACTAACTATCGTATCAAATGTTTCATAAAAAGTATCTTCATACTTTATATAATCTTTTTTTGTAATTTCTTTTTTTGTTTCACCCTTATTTCTATATTCCTTATTACATGAAGCTAAAAAAATCATAGCTAAGCTTAAGAATAAAACCATCTTAATTCTCTTCATATTTTAAAACCCCCTCTACATAAACCTTTTTTAAATTGAAATTTTTATCAAAAACTATTATATCAGCAAAATTACCTTTTTTTAAGCCCAAAAAATCATCAAACCCATGAGCCTTTAAGGCCATCCCACTAGCCATATAAAAAGCATCATTTAAACTTTTTATTCCATCTTCATATATATTTTTTACCCCATCCAAGAGTTTTAAATTGCTGCCGGCTAGTTTGCCATTTTTTAAAAGACTTTTACCATTCTTTTTTACTACATCAAGTCCTCCAAATTTATAATTACCATCAGGTAAAAAGAGAGTCTTGATTGAGTCAGAGATAAGAAAAGTATTTGGATTAAGCCTAGTTAAAAGCTTTGCCGATATTATGTCAACATGATTTCTATCATAAATAAGTTCTGGATATATATTATCCTCTAATATTAAGCCCAAAATTCCTGGATCTCTGTTTTTGTAGGGTCTCATAGCATTAAAAGTATGGTTTAATATTGATGCACCTAGGTCCTTACAAGTTTTAGCATCAGAATAATTAGATCCGCTGTGGCCAAGACTTACATTTATTTTTTTATCTTTTAAGATTTTCGTAAATTCCTCGCTTCCCTCAAGTTCGGGAGCTAATAAGACCTTATTAATAAAGCTCCCAAATTCTTTATACAGATCTAAAATAAATGAAGGGTCAGGTTTTTTAATATATTTACCCTCCTGGCTACCAGAATAACTACTAGAAATAAATGGCCCCTCAAGAAAAACTCCTAAAGGTTTAGAACCAGTAAATTTTTCCCTATTTTCATAAAAATACTTTATTCTTTTATATATATTATCATAAGAGGATGTCTTAATAGTAATTAAAAATCTAGTAACACCACATTTAAGTAGTCTATTTGAAAAGTCTTCTATGGAAAAATTATCCTCAGAAAAATCATATCCAGCAAGGCCATGAATATGCGAATCAAAAAGGCCTGGCCCTATATATAATTTATCAGAATAGTCTTCCCTATCTTTAAGTATTTTTATATCTACTATTTTCCCAGAAGAAAAATCTACTTTCCCATAGATAATCCTATCTTTTAAAATTAAATTCCCTTCTAAAATCATTTTTCTCACCAAGCTAATTATATCATTAAAAGAGCTTATTTAAAAAATGGGTATATACTAAATAAATAAATTAATAAAGGAGCTTATTATGACAAGATATTTGGTAGCAATAGACGGTTCAAAGTATTCTGAAATGGCTTTAAAGACTGCTATAGACTTAGCAGAAAAGACTAAAGCCTCAATAACTCTTCTTAGCGTTATAGACATAGACCAATACTTAGGATCAACATCACTTCAAGATTTTACCTTGGAAAGCAATAGAGATATAACAGAAAAAATGTTAGCTGAAGTAATCGAAAAATATCAAAATCAAAATGTAAAACTTGAAAAATTAGTTACAACAGGTTCAGTTGCAAATGAAATAATAGCTGAATCTAGAAATGATTATGATCTTGTAATAGTTGGATCTCGTGGACTTGGAAAAGTGAAGAGGACATTTTTAGGTTCAGTTTCAAACAAGGTTGTAAACCAAGCTGCAAATTCAACTCTAGTTGTAAAAAATTATCATAAAGATGGATTTTCTAGAATTTTAGTTCCGCTTGACGGCTCTAGAAACTCAAAAAGGGCCTTATATAAAGCTACTAAAATTGCTGAAAACTTCTCTTCAGAATTACTTATAATTAGCGTAGTTAAGGAAATAGAAGATTCAATATTTACATTTGACAAAGAGCGTGAAAAAATATTACAAGAAGAAAATATCAAAAAATCTAAAAAGATTTTAGCTGATGCCCTTGAAAGTATTGATAGCTCAAAATTTAAAGTTTCTACAGAATTAATTATTGGTAGTGTTGGGGAAAGTATTATAGAAAAAGCGGAAGAAAATGAATACAACCTAATAGTTATGGGATCAAGGGGACAAAACTCTATCTCTAGAGCATTCATGGGCTCTGTTTCAAATGAGGTAATGCACTCTACAAGAAAATCTGTTTTAATCGTAAAATAAATTTTTCATAAATTCAAAATATTTTTAATCCTTTTAAACTACAAAAGGCTGTTGGTTTAATTCCAATGGCCTTTTATGTTTTTAAATTATAAGTCTTGTAAAATTAATTAAGCTTAAAAAATATTAAATTATTCACTTTTAAAATGAACAAAAAAACAATTATAATTTAAAACTACTTCCCTTAACCTAGGCTTTTAAAGCTAACTAAATTTAAATCCAAAGCAAAAAAGTTTTAAAGGATAAGCTATTACATCTTAAAGGCCCTTATAAAAATTAAAAAATATGTAAAAAGGAAATAGCCTTCTTGATATCAAGAAGGCCTTTGGAGTTAATTATGATGAAAAAGAATAAACTTATCTTTAAGTTTATTATGTTTATATTATATTCTATAAAATTCTTTTTGTCAACGTTTTCCTTAAAATAATTTCATCTGGATAAAAGCTCTATTTTTAAAGCTTTATTTAGAAAAAAATGTTTTTCCCTTTAAATTTTTGAAAAAGTTAGTAAATTCTTTATAAAAATAGTAAATATTTTAAATTAAGATAAAAATTTTTTATCAAAACTACTTCTTTCCTAATACTCCATTAGATTCAAAAATTTATAGACACAATAAATTTTCTAAAACAGATCCCAAAAGCAATTGAGAAAAGTAAATTTATATCTATTTTAAAGACTTAAGAAAAGCGCTAGCATCCTTATAGCCTAAATCCATAGATCTTTTTATAGACTCCTTACTAAAATCGTAAGACTTAGTAAGCTCTTCACTCGCTTTTATATTATAGATTGTTTTTTTTGAATCTTTAGGTAGTATATTTTTAATGCCAATTCCTTCAATTTCTATAATAAATATCCTATCAACATCTTCCTTTTCTAAAAATATTTCAAAAGGTAGATTGTTAGAAAAGGCTCCATCAAGATAGGTATCGCCTTCAATTTCCTTTTTTTCAAAAACAGGAAGGGAGCTAGAAGCTATTAAATAATCTGTTAATTTTTCCTCTCCAATATCACGAACTTCAACTAATTCACCCTTGAGGTTTGATAGGTTAAATGTAGATATATAAAAATAATCCGAATTTTCTAAAATTTTATCAAAGGATAATCTATCCTCAAGAACATTCTTTAAAAAGGAAGTATTTACCCCCTTATCCTTAATAATTTTTGAAAAAACTTTAAATTTTTCTGAAAAATTCATATCGTCTTTAGATGAAACAAAGTCTGCAATTTCTTTTTCAAAACATTCATAAACATTTAAGTTTTCCCAAAAATCCCAAAGGGCCTTAGCATCTCTGCTTAAATAAAACCCTGCATTTAATGAGCCGATAGAAGAAGCGCTTACCGCCCTAAACTTTAGGCCATTATCTTCAAGAGCCTTTAATACACCAGCCTCGTATGCTCCTTTTGCTCCTCCACCTTCTAAAACAAGTGCATCCATATTTTTCTCCTTATATTATTAATTAAAATAAATACAGCAAATTTTTAAAGTTATTAAGTTTATAAAAATTTTAACTTAAAAATCTATTTTGAAATTCTCTTAGAAATTTTTATCTTTAGAAAATATTTCTTAAGTCTCCTATCTCTTTTATGGCAAAATCAGATAGGCTCTTAGCCATATTAAAATCTTCCCTTCCATTTTTGTCCTCAATAGCTATTGGAATTATGTTGGCTTTCCTAGCTACTTTTAAAGCGTAAGAAGCATCGTCAACTAGGTAAGATTTTTCATTGTTATTATATTTCTTAAGCCCATATTCAAAAAACTTTGGGCTTGACTTGGAGTGATCAATTAAATCTGGAGCTAGTATAAAATCAAGATAATCATTTAGAGAAAACCTTTCAATAGCGAGCTTGCAATATTTGTAGTCTGTCATAGTCGCAAGCGATAGATTGTGACCCTTTGACTTTAGATAGTCTAAAGTCTCTAAAACATCTTTCCTAAGCTTTAGATCTCTCGAATAGCCACAAAAGAGTTTTCTTTCAAAAAAAATTTTCTATTTCTTCATAGTTAAAATCAATTTCCAGTACATCTCTTAAATACTTTATCATTTCCTTTTCAGTTAGAGAATTTAAAAGCCATAAACTTTCGTTATCTATTTCCTTTCCATAGGACTCTACAAAATCTCTTTCTAAATTATTCCACATAGGCATGGAATCTAAGAGGGTTCCATCAAGATCAAAAAAAATATTCAAATTACTTTCCTCCAGATCTAAAGCTTAATGTAACTTATTCCATTAAGTTTTAAAAGCTGGGTAGCATAATCGTCAATCCTATATCCATTTCTATAATATATTTTTGAAATGCCAGCTTGAATAAGAGCTTTAGTACAATTTAAGCAGGGAAAATGAGTTACATAACAGATGCATCCATTTACTTTAATTCCCTCTTTTGCACAATATAATAGAGCATTCATCTCGGCATGAAGAGTCCTTATGCAGTGACCATCTCTTAAGTAATGTCCGGCTTCATCGCAGTGAGGATTTCCCTTTAATGATCCATTATATCCAGTTGAAACTATCCTATTTTCACTATTTACAAGTACGCATCCAACATAGGCCCTATCACAGGTTCCTCTTGTAGCAACATTTTCTGCAAGTTCCATAAAATATTCTTCCCAAGATTTTCTCACACAATTCACCCCTTCTTTTTATGATTTAATTATACATAAAATACTTATTTTTTTAAAGTTACTAACTATTAGCTTTTTATTTTAGAAAATCAAATTAGCTAGAATTTTTTTCTTTATTTAATTAATATAAATTTTCTTTATTTTTACTTAGACTATTTTTTGAAATAACCACAAATTTTTAGTCAGACAAATTAATTTTAGCTTTTAAAAAATTTTGAGGAAAAAAATTTACTTTTATGAAAAAATTTCTAAAAACGTATTGTAAAATTTGTTTTTTTATCTTATAATTTGTTTTGCAAATCATTCGCATTTGCAAAATAATTTTATAAGGAGATTATACGATGAAAAAAATATTAAGTTTATTCTTAGCTTTTATTTTTATTTTTACTGGATGCACTAAAACTAATCTTCCATCTAGTTCAAAAGATAAAGATAGTAAAACTATTGAAACAGAAGACAATCAAGCGAAAAATCAAAAGAATAGTAAAGAAAAATTGAAGGTTATCTCTTCAATTTATCCAATTTACGACTTTACAAGTAAAATTGCTGGCGATAAAATAGAAAATGATTTATTAATCCCAGAAGGGTCTGAGCCGCACGATTTTGAAATCGGTCCTAAGGAGATGAAAAAACTTCAAGAAGCCGATATAATTTTTATTAATGGTAAGGGTATGGAAGAGTGGAGCGAAAAAGCTCATGGAAGATAAGGACTTTAAGGAAAAAATTGTTGTCCTATCTGATGAGATGGATGAAGAAGATTTAATTAAGTTTGGTTTAGATGACAATGGTGAGAAAGATAGCCATCATGATCATGATAAAGACGATGATAATGATGGAATTGATGATCATGATGACCACGATGAAGATGATCATGACGATCACGATGACCATGATGAAGATAATCATGACGATCATGACGGTCACGATGACCATGATGAAATAGATGATCACGATGATCATGACGATCACGATGACCATGATGAAGATCATCATCACCACCATCACGGTCTATACGACCCACACACTTTCTTATCTTTTGATGGAGTAGAAGATTATTTTGAAAAAATAACTGATGTTCTAAGTGAAAAGTCTCCTGAAAATAAGGATTTCTTCTTAGAAAATAAAAAAATAAATACTGAAAAATTAGAATCTTTAAAGGAAAGGTATGAAAAAGACCTATCAGCTCTTAAAGGTAGGAATATTATTGTTAGCCATTCAGCTTTTGCCTATCTATTTAAACCACTTGGAATAAATGAAATTGGAATTAAGGGAATTGTTCCCGAAGCTGAAGTATCTGCTACTAGGATGAAAGAGGTAATAGAATATATCAAAAAAAATGATATAAAGGTTATCTACAGCGAAGGTGGATCTTCTAGTAAAATTTCTGAAACTATAGCAAAAGAAGCTTCTATTGAAATCCTTCCTCTTTATACATTAGAGTTTAGATCAGTAGATCAAGTTAAAGCTAATAAAGAATATTTTTCTATTATGGAAGAAAATCTTGAAAATTTGAAAAAATCTATTTAAGTTAAGTGAGAGAGTGTATATTTAATTGAAAGTTTTGGTGAGTTAATGGAAGTTGTAAAGACTAAAGATCTAGCCTTTTCTTATGGGGATCTAAATCTATTTAAAAATGTAAATATAGATATTAAATCCGGCGACTATGCTATTATTATGGGAAATAATGGAGCTGGAAAATCTACCATATTAAAGCTTATCTTAGGAAAACTTAAGCCTAATTTGGGTTCTATTTTTGTTTTTGAAAAAAAAGTAGAATCTTTATTGAAGGATACTAGAGTTTCCTATGTTTCTCAATTTTTAAAAAGTGAGTTTCCCATAGAGGTTAAAGAGTTTATGGAGCTTGGAATGTATTCTAGAATTAAAAGGGAAAAATTATCTAAAAATATAGTCCTAGATGAAATAAAAAAATATTTAAATCTTATTGATGGAGAGGCTTTACTTAGAAAATCTCTTGCTGATCTTTCTGGAGGGGAGAAAAGAAAAGTTTATCTTGCTAATGCTCTCATAAAAAAACCTGATCTTTTAATATTAGATGAGCCAACTAGTAATTTAGATGAAATATCGAGGGATAAATTTCACAAGATAGTTAAGATGGTAAATAGAGATAATAATCTTACCATTCTTGCTATTTCTCACGATGTTAGAAGTATTATAGATGATGCCAATAAATTTTACTGTTTGGAAAATGGAAGTTTAATTGAGCTTTCAAAAAGTAGTCTTAAAGAGGAATTAAGTCATATGCATAAGCATGGAGGTAATTAATGGATATTTTTTCTTATGATTTTATGATAAGGGCAATTCTGGTTGGTTTTATGCTTGGAATAATTATTCCCCTAATTGGTGTCAATGTAGTTGTTAAAAGACTTTCTATGATAGGAGATGCCCTTTCACACTCCTCTCTCGCAGGGGTTACAATAGGACTATTTTTTGGATTTAATCCCCTACTGGGAGCTTTTATTGCATGCCTTGTGGCAAGTTTTTTAATTGAATTTATTAGAAAAAAAAGTAAATTTTTTGAAGAGATGTCGATTTCTATTGTCCTTAGTTTTTCCCTTGCTATAGCAGGTATTATGTCTGGACTAACTAAAAATTCAAGTAATCTTTCCAGCTTTTTATTTGGATCAATAGTTATGATATCTGACATGGAATTTTATTTCACTATTGCTATTTTTTTATTGGTCTTAATTTTTATGCTTATATTTTATAAAGACCTTTTATATTTGTCAGTTGATCAAACTTCTGCTGAATTAAGCGGGATAAACACGAAACTAATTAATAGTCTATTTACATTTTTAACTGCCTTAACTGTTTCGATAGCTTCAAGGAGTGTGGGAACGCTTATGGTTAGTTCTTTAATAGTTCTTCCAGTTGCTTCAAGTATAAAGCTTACAAAAAGTTACAAGGGCCTAAATCTCTTATCAGTTTTAATTGGTCTTATAACCATAGAGCTAGGTTTATTTATGTCTTTTTACTTGGACTTAAAACCAGGTTCAACTATTGTTTTATTAAACTGTATTTTATATATAATACTTACGATATTTAGGAGGGGTAAATAATGGTAAGAATGACAAGAATTAGAAGATTGATTTATGAGATTTTAAAGGATACTACTATGCCACTATCCTGTTTAGAGGTTAGAAATAAGCTCTTGGAGATGGGTGCTGATGTTTTTCCATCAACTGTTTATAGGACTATGGAATTTTTTGAAGAAAATAACATGGTTTTAAAAGCTGATCTTCCAGGCTCTTTGGGAACTTACTATATTCTTAAGGAAGATTCCCATAAACACTTCGCTATCTGTTTAAATTGTAAGAAAAAATTTGAAATTAAGGGCTGCCCAGTTTCAGATACAATAGAAACTGAGGATGAAAATTTTAAAATAACCTCACATAAGTTTATGGTTTTTGGTTACTGCTCTGATTGCTCAAAAAATAATTAAATAAAAAATGAAACCACCTTACTTTGAACTGACCTTCTTTAAAGTTGTTTCTAGGTCCAACTTTTTTGGGTAAGTTCATTATGAAAAGGTGGTTTTATGTTGCTTACAAAGTGGCAAAATCCAAAAGCTAGCGATCCATACGAAAGAAATTGTAAGAAATTCAAATTGAAATAATCCGCCCGTAAGCCAAACTGTTTGAGCGTTAGCGAGCTATTGATTTATAGGATTATGAGATTTAGAATTTCTCAGTTTCTGCAGTCGGATAAGCGTTTTTGAATTTTGTCTACACTCTAAACCACCTTATAAAAGGTGGTTTTCTATTTACTAATAATTTTTTACTATATACTTAATTGCTTGTAATATTTTATATTAAATGAAATATTACCGTCAGCATACTCACAGCTTATCTTTCCGCCGTCTTCCTCAATTATAGATTTACATAAATTTAATCCTATTCCATAATTTGTATTTGTAGACATTAGTTTATAATACCTATCAAAAATCTTTTCTTGTAATGGCTTATTTAATGGCTTTGCCCTGTTGGAAATTAAAATTTCAGTGTATGTTGGCTCTACTCTTGCACTTATGTGAATATCTCTTTCTAAAGAATGTTCGATAGCATTTTTTAAAAGATTTACATAAGCCTCTTTCTCCCACCTATAATCTCCAATTATACTTTGACTTTCTAAATTACTTATAATTTCTATATTATTTTTCTTAATTATCGGATTTAAAACTTTTTCTACATCCATTAAAAGATCTAGAAGTTTTATTTCCTTCTTTTTGAAATCTAGTGTTTTTGAAGTAACTACAGCCTCATTTAAAAGTAAAAGTATTAAATCAGTTATATGGTCTACCTCAAGTTTCAAATAAGATAAAATCTCTTTTCTTTTTTCCTGGTCAAATTCTTCATCATTTAAATTTTCTATAAGAAGATTTATAGATGTGAGGGGATTTTTAATCTGATGGGATATATTTTCTAAGTCTAGTTTTAACTTGTCTCTGGCAAATTTAGAATTTTCTGCTTCTTCCTTTAACTTAATAGTAACTTTATAAAGTCCATTTTCCAGAATAGAAAAATCATCATCTTCATTTTTAAGGCTTAGGTCGTATATCCCCCTATTTATTTTCTCAACATTTTTAATAAGCTTTTCTATATTTCTTTTTGTATAACTTTTATAAATTCTATTTAAAATAATGAAAAAGGCTACTATTAAAAAAATTATCAATGAAATGGAAAATATTTCAAAAGGTCTTATATCGCTTAAATCAAAAATTTCTCCATCATAAATCCCATACTTTTTTAGATCCAAACTTTTTGCATCCTTACCACTTAACTTAATTAGGCTACTTATATCAATTTCTGGGTGAGATTTTTTAAGCTCATAGATAAGTCCAGCAAATTTATTATTTAATTTACTTACATAAATATTTCTTAAAGCAAATAAAAGGCTAAAAGTAAGTAAGGAAAAAAGAATAACTATAAATATAGTCTTTTTTCTAACTTTTTTCATCTAAAACATACCCCACATTTTTTACCGTCCTTAGAGAAGATAAATTAAGTTTTTCCCTTAATCTCTTAACATTTACGCTCAAGGTGTTGTCATTTATAAAGATATCATCTTCTTCCCAAAGTTTAAAAAGCGACTGTCTTTCAATAACAATATTTTTATTTTCTACAAAATATAAAAAGAGATCATACTCTCTAGGGCTTAGTTTAATTTTTTCCCCTGCCTTATAAACTTCTTTTTTATCAGTATCTATAACAATACTTTTAAATTTAATGACCTTTGGAAAAAGCTTTTTTATTCTAGCCAAAAGTTCCCCCATCTTAAATGGCTTAGTTAAATAGTCATCTGCTCCCATATCAAAAGCCTTAACAATTGTCTCTTCCTCATCATTTGCTGTTAGAAAAATTACCCTAATATCTTTTTGCATCTTATATATTTTATAAAGATCAAGACCTGACCCGTCTTTTAAACTTATATCCAATAAAACTAGGTCTATGTCCCTAAGATTTAGATCTTTAGCTTCTTCAAAGGAAGAATAAGTTTTAAAGTCATACAAATTTTCAAGTTTTATTTCTAAAGCTTTTCTTATAGCTAGTTCATCTTCCACTAAAATTATCCTTATCATAACTCTATTATACTATATATTTTCTAGTCTTATATTTTCTATAATATTTTCGGCTTTTATTTTAGATAATTGATAGCTACTTATAGATAGGGCTAAAGCAAAAGCCAAAATTATACAAATAACTACTGCTCCAAGTGGAAAAGAATATTGAAGCTCCAAGTTTCTCCTTATAATAATATTTATAATAATAGAAAATAGTATTCCAATAGGTAGTCCAATTAAAAGTGCCCTAGAGGAAATAAATATCCCCTCCAATAAATTCATTTTTTTAAACTGTTTATTTGTCATACCATAAGATAAAAGAGATGCAAACTCTCTTTTTTTAAGAATAATACTTGCAGAAACAGCATTGAAAATATTGGTAATTCCAATTAAACTAATAACTATTATAAAACCATAGCTAAGGATTTTTAAAATTGTAAGAATATTATTTCTCATCTTACGGGCCTCATCCAAATTATCAAAATACATTTTTTCAGTCTCTGATATTCTTTCATAGTCAGCAATTTTATCTAAAGTACTATGTGGATTAATAGAATTTATATAGAGCACTTCATCTGAAAATATAGGATTTTCTTTAAAATCTGACTCTTTTACAATTAAATTAATTCCCCTATTGCCATCTCTCTCATCAAATCCTATAGGAACTTTTTTTATAAATTCTAAATTTACATCTTCCTTAAAAGAAATTGGATTTTCTATTTCTTCATTCCTATAGTTATTTTGATCGTAGCTATATGAAATACTTTTGTCCTTAAATGATTTAAAAGAATATTTTTTGCCATCATCTGTCTTTATAAAATACTCATTACAAGCAAGATATAATCCATTACCTTTTAAGCCATTTTCCTTTAATGTCTTTTCAAATGACTTATCATCAAGTACATTTATAGTTATACCTATACTTTTATCATCTTTACTATAGCCTTGTTTTTCCTGAAAAAACTTTAACAAATCTTCACTTAAATACTTAGTTTCCATATAAGCATAAAATCTTTTAACTATTGAATATTCTTCATCCTCAATAACTGATTTTACTAATTTGTCTAGATTTTTTCTATACTCATCAATACTACCATTATCAGTTTCATTAGTAGACCTATTAATATAACTTACCAAATTGTAATTTTTATAGGCATGCTCCAATCTAACACTCTTCTCAAGCTGACTTACAAGAGAGTAGATAGATATAAAAACTATGATAGATATTGATATAGCTATAACACTTGCCCTATATCTCTTCCTATTCCTCTTCATATTCTTATAGGAAATTTCTCCACCAATGCCAAATATAGAAGAAATGAATTTTGGAATTTTAACATCTTTTTTTCTAATAAGTATATCGCTTGTTCCCTTTATTGCCTCTATTGGACTAATTTTTTTAATACTAATTACCTGCCTACTACTAGATATTAAAGATGTGATTACGCCTAGGGAAAATGCTACCATTAAAGCAATTAAACTTATTTTAAATTTAATCCCCATACCACTAATAAAATTAACTAAAAGACTATTTATAACAGCGCTTACTATAAATGAAGCTAAAAGTCCTAAAATAACTCCAAAAATACTACCAACAAGCCCCAAAACTAAGCCTTCAAACCTTAAACCGTGGGCTAAATCCTTATCTCTAGCACCGAGGCTCTTCAAAATTCCATACTCTTTTTTCTTTTCAACAGTTGATATAGAAAATGAACTCCCAATAATTGCTATAGAACTAATTACTATAATAAAAACTAGAAAAATTCCTAAAGCTAAAATCATCTTCATCTCACTATCTTCACTTTTATAACTTTGAAGTTTAATTAGGGGTGAATTTATAATTACATTATCGGCATCATCTGAAAAAATATTTTCAAGCTTTTTATAATAATCATCTACGCTTTTAAATGAAAAATAAGCATCCTTAGATACTACCTTGTCCTTATCAGAATCTTTAGTAATCAAGGTAAAAGCTGCATCATCAAAACTCTCTATCTGGCTAGTAAATCTATCTACTATACCTACAACTTTCAGCCTTTCACTTCTATCTAGACTTTTAAATTTTTCACCATCTCTAAGATATCCTCTTTCTATTTTCCCTTCGTCTGAAAATCTTTCAATATAGTCTAAATCAATATAATCACCAAGCTTTAAATTTAACTTGCCATATAAATTTAGGGTATCTGGAATTATGACTTCATTTCTATTTTGAGCTAACCTTCCTTCTTTTAGTTTAAAATTAAACCTTTTTAGTGAATCACTATCAGCAGAATATAGGGCAAGATAGGGTTTATATTCATTTTTAGATTTTGACCTACTAGATCCTAGAAAATTTAAAACTCCCAAGTTTCCATCAACATCTCTATTTATCTTTAAAGTATCAATATAAGAAGAAGCATTTTCATACTTAAAATTAAATTCACCTTCTCCAGTTTTTACATAGTCAATCAAGGAAGTTCTAAGTACATAAACCATATTTAATACAGTAAATATAAGAGCTGCTGAAAGACATATTGCAAAGATAGTCATTAACGTTCTCTTTTTATTCTTTTTTAAATAATTTAAACTAAGGCTTCTAATTAATTTCATATTATTTCCTCACATCTGATTTAATCTTGCCATCTACTAATTCAATAACCCTATCTGCTTGATTTGCAATTTCGGGGTTATGGGTAATTAGTATAATTGTTTGCTTATAATTTTTATTAAATTCCCTTAAAATATTTATTATTTCATCAGAATTTTTAGTATCTAGGTTTCCAGTTGGTTCATCTGCTAGAACTAAGCTTGGCCTATTAATTAGGGCTCTTGCAATAGATGTTCTTTGCATCTCGCCTCCAGATAATTGATTTGGAAGATTATTTCTTCTATTTAATAGACCCATTCTCCTTAAAATTTCATCCATCTCTTCCTTTTCTACCGTTTTATCGTCTAATCTTTTAGAAATTGAAATATTTTCCTCAACATTTAGGGTAGCTATTAGATTATAGAACTGATAAATTATTCCAACCTCTCTTCTTCTATATATAGCAAGCCTTTCATTTGAAAGTTTTGTTATATCTTCTCCGCCAACAATTATCTCTCCACTGTCCTTTCTGTCAACCCCACCTATTAGGTGAAGTAATGTGGATTTTCCAGAGCCTGAAGGCCCAATTATAGCTAAAAACTCGCCCTTTTCTACCGAAAAAGAAACATCATCCACCGCTTTAACTAAATTATCTCCAAGTTTATAATATTTTTTTAAATTTCTAACTTCCAATATATTCATTATTTTCACCTCAAGTTAATAATATTATATGTAAGTGACAGTAAAGTGACAAATAAAAATACCCTCCTTACTGGTATGTTCAGTAAAGAGGGTTCAAATCAAAATTTAGGTCTTCTTAATTTTTCATTGGAAGTCTAAATTCTTCTCTTAATTTCTTGTATGTTTCTATAAATTCAGGATTTTCTTTTAAATTAGCTTTTATATGTTTTGTTTGATCAAGCTCTTCTTCATACATGTGATCTAAAGAAACTCCAATATTTGAAATATGGTCAGAAATACGTTCTACTGAAGTTGTAATATCAGATAGAATAAATCCAAGTTCTATAGAGCAAGTACCAGCCTTTACTCTTTCTATGTGACGAAGCTGAATTTCGTCTGTCATATAATCAACAAGTTCTTCATAACTTTCTATTTTAATAGCTTCTTTGTAATTTAGACTTTCAAAAATATTCTTAGTAAATTTTATTGTTTGAAGCAAGGCTTTTTTATAAACTTCCAACTCTCCCCTAGCCTCATCTGAAAAATTAAGCTTTTTATCATCCATCTCCTTGGCTGATTGAGCAATATTTTTGGCGTGATCACTCATTCTTTCAAATTCTCCAATCGCCTGAAGAATAACTGAAGCTAGTGCCTGGTCAGACTTTAAAACAAGATTTTTAGCTATAAATGAAACATATGAACCTAATTTATCTTCATATAGGTCAATTGCTTTTTCTAGTCTTACAACGCTATAATATTTTTCTTCATTAAAATTTTCTACTATATCTACCGCTTCTTCTACCGCTTCTATGGTAAGATCAAACATTTTATTGGAAATATCAAAGGCTTCTTGAAGAGCAAGTCCGGGAGTTTCAATAAGTCTTGTATCTAGTCTAGAAAACTCTCCAGCTCCAACAATTTTACTGTCACTTTTAGCAGGAACAAGCCTTTTTGTAATTTCTACAAATTTATTTGTAAATGGAAAAAGAACCATAGTAGTAAGTATATTCATTATTGTATGGACAGTTGCTATATTTACAGGAGTTATAAAATTATCCATAAAGGAAAATGGTCTAATAGCATTAATTATATAAAATAAAGTTAGGAATAAAAATGTACCTATTATATTAAATAAAAGGTGGATTATACCAGCTCTTTTAGCAGGTTTACTTGCACCAACTGTTGATATAAGAGCTGTTGCGCAGGTACCGATGTTTTGTCCCATAATAATTGGTATAGCCGATCCAAAAGAAACTATTCCCTGTGAAGATAGGGACTGCAAGATACCAATAGATGCTGATGATGATTGAATAATAGCTGTTATTGCTGCTCCAGCTAAAACCCCAAGAATTGGATTAGAAAATAGCATCATAGCATTTGTAAATTTTGGACTTTCTGCAAGTGGACTCATGCTTGTACTCATTGAGTTCATTCCAAACATAAGAATTGAGAATCCCATAAGTATTTTGCCTATCTCCTCACTCTTCTGAGACTTTTTCTTCATTATCAAAATAACACCTATAAGAGCTAGGATTGGCGAAAAAGGAAGTTGGTTTAAGTAATTCAATCAAAAGATTATCTGAGGAAATAGATGCAAGGGAAAGAATCCAAGCCGTCATAGTAGTACCTATATTTGCACCCATTATTACAGAAGCCGCTTGATTAAGAGTCATTATTCCGGAGTTTACAAGTCCAACTACTATTACAGTTGTTCCAGAAGAAGACTGAATAATTGCAGTTATACCAGCCCCAAGTAAGATTCCCTTTAAATTACTGGAAGTTAAACTTTCTAAAATCTGTTTTAATTTTGACCCTGATACTGATGCTAGGGCATCACTCATAAGGTCCATGCCATATAAGAACAGAGCCAGCCCACCTAATAAACCAATATAATTTAGTATATCCAAATCAATTACTCCTTTTTTATTTATCTATTTCATTTTAACATATAATTAACTATTTTTAAATCAGATTAACTTTTATTTAATATAGTTTTTATTATAAATGGAAAGTTTATTAAGAAAAAATAAAGTATTTTGAGTTTTTCTAATTAATGATAAAATATACTTATAGAAATAAAAAGGAGTGATTTAATGAAAAAGAGGTTTATTAAAACACATGATAATAAGGGTATTTTTGAAAATTTAAAAGTTTTTGTAGACTCTGAAACTGGTGTGAATTATCTAGTTTATGAAAGTTCTACTTCTTCAATAATTCCCCTACTTGATGAAAATGGAAAAGTTAAAATTTCTGATAAATATGAATACTATGAGGAGGCTAATGAATAATGGATAATGGTAAATTCCAAGACTTTTCAGCTTACACTTTTAAGGATATTTTAAAAAATAAATCAAAGATTAAAATGGACAGGAAAAAATTTGATTTAAAGCTTAGTAAGGGAAAAAGCATAGGTCTTTTTATAATAATTAGCTTTTTATTATTTTACTTCCTGCTTCCACCTATTAATATCTTCTCTCCATTTTTTATAATATTTTTAGCTATGGAGTGTGGTCTTTTTCTAATAACAATAGGTCCAAGTTTTTCAATTTTTAAAATATCTATTAAAATAATGGCGGTATTTTTTGCCTTGTATGTGATTCTTAACATAGCTTCAAGTGAATTTTTCCACGCTAAAAGCTATGCAAACATATTAAATCCTATAAATGGTGATTTTTCTAAACAAATATCTGAGATAAAGCCTGAAGATATACCTACTATTGATAGGGATACTGCTGAGAGACTTGGCGAGAGAAAGATGGGAGAAATCTTAGATTTAGTTAGCCAGTTTAATATTGATAGTTCTTATACACAAATTAATTATAAAAATAACCCTGTAAGAGTAACTCCCCTAGAATATAATGGATTCATTAAATGGCTATCAAATCAATCAAAGGGAATCCCTCATTATCTTCTAGTAGATATGAAAGATGGAAAAGTAGATTTAAAAACACCTAATAATCCAATAAAATATTCTAAAAGTGAGCTCTTCTTTAGGGATATAGAAAGGCTAATTAGGTTCAAATACCCTACTAAGATTACTGGGGAAATTAATTTTGAAATAGATGATGAAGGAAATACCTACTGGATAACTCCTACATACAGTCCTAGAATATGGATGAAGGCTCTTGATCCAAATGGAGCTATTATTGTTAGGGCTGATACAGGAGATGCTAAATATTATGATTTAAAAGATATTCCTAGCTGGGTAGATAGGGTTTTCTCTTCAGAAGATATTTTAAGACAGCTTTCTTGGAATGGAAAATATAAGGGAGGATTTTTTAACTCTTTTATATCTCAAAAGGGAGTTCTTAAACCAACTGATGGATATAACTATTTAGCTGTAGATGATGATGTCTACTTCTATACTGGAATTACATCCGTTGCAAAAGACTCTTCAAATGTTGGTTTCTTCTTAGTAAATTTAAGAACTAAGGAAGCTGATTTTTATCCTGTTTCATCTGCTGAAGAATTTTCTGCAATGGCATCAGCAGAAGGTGAGGTTCAAGAGAAAAACTACACAGCAACCTTCCCTCTTTTATTAAATATAAAAGGCGCACCAACTTATTTTATTTCACTTAAAGATAACGCTGGTTTAATTAAAATGTATGCTTTTATAGATGCTAAAAATTACCAAAATGTATCAATTGGAAATACTGTTTTACAGGCCTATAATGCACACATTAATGAATCCAGTTTAAGCTCTACTCTTGCTCCCGAAGAAAAAGAAATGGAAGATATATCAGGAAAAGTTGTAGACCTTAAGGAAGTTGTAATTGATGGAACAACTAATTATTATATCCTGCTTGATAATGGAAATATAGTTATTGCAAGTATAAAACTTGATGAAAATTTAGCTTTTCTAAAAGCTAATGACAAACTAAGCGTAAAGGCCTTTATGGTAAAGGATAAATTATATAATGCTATTTCTATTGAAAAATAGCTAAGCAAAAGTCCGCCAAATTCTGTAAATTAGAATTTTAGCGGACTTTTTTATTTTTCTAAAATTAAGCTATCAAAAGAAAGCTTTATTGTTATCTTATTTATAAAGTAAATAATTGATATAGTGCTTAAGATGCTTATTAGAGGATATATTAAAATATTTAAATTAAATATTAAATTATAAAATAATAAACGCTCGATCACTATCAATATAAGAATACTTAGAATAATTGAGTAGATAGACGCAGGTATTAAAATTCTTCTTGACTCGTGATTAAGTATGCCCTTAAGTTCTTTTTTAGTAAGTCCAATATTTGATAGAAGCTTAATTTCATCTTTTCTGGAATAAATATTTGAAATTACCGCATTTGTTACATTAAATATTGCAAGGATAAGTATTGATAGAGAAAACATTATAGAATATTTTGTTATTAATGAAAACATTCTATTGGTCCTATTGTAATCTGAAAGAAAATAATCAGATATCATTTTATTTATCTCTAAAAATCCTAGGACACTTTCAGCATCCGTTGAGTTTTTTAAATTAATTAAAAGGCTTGTTTTGAGTTCATTTAGACCTGATCCAAAAATTCTACTTGCCTGTTTTTCTGTAAAAACAACCACCATAGTTGGTTTTGTAATATTTATTTCTTCTTTATTTATTGGAGTTTTTTCAATAACTTCCAAGCTTTTGTAAAGTTTTGAAGATAAGCCAATACCAATCTTATCTACCTTAGGCTTATAAGGCACTTTGGACTTACCTTCATCTATATAATAGTAAGGCCTATCTGAATTTTCAAATTGAACTAGACTTCTATTTGAAATTCCTCCAAAAAACTCTTTAAATTTTTCATCATCAAGAACTAGGACCTTTTGATTATAATAGGTAGTTACATTTTCTTTCTTGTTGCTTTCCAGATAAAAAAGATCATTTAAATATGAACCATCTATATCAAAAGCTGCGGGTAGGTCCCTATAAAAAGAATAGTTTAGGATTTTATCATTGGAACTTAATTTTTCCTTTAAATCATCTGTTACAAATGTGTCTTCTGCAAGTGTTGCCACTATATCATTCACAGCTTTATTCGTATCTATCATATATTCTTTTACAAAACTTATAGAAATTGAAGTAATAGTTATTAAAAAGGCAGCAGTAACTATAGAAATCTTTTGAAATAGGATGGAACTATTATTTATAAGAGAACTTTTTCTAGCTAGATATGCCTTAAAGCCAAAAAATAATCTATAAATTCTATATTTTTTTCTCTTTATCTTTTTTCTTAACCTGTCACCCATATATTCACTCCTTTCCCCATATTCATCTTCACTTCTTTGAACAATAGCTGTAGCAACATATATCATAAAGAAAGATAAAAGACTTATAATAAGGTTTGGAAAGGTATAAATTTTCATCTTAAAAGAAGATGAATCTAGCATTACATATATCTCTCTTAACTGTTTGAAGCCTACAGTTTTTAAAATAGAAAGACCTAAAATTTGTCCAATGGGAATAGCTATTAGGGAGGTGAGTAAAATTTCTCTTTTAATTATCTTTTTTATCTGACTATCAGTTGCTCCAACATAGAATAAAAGAGAATAGTCATCCTTTCTTTTCTTGTAAATAGCTGAATAAACAGTATAAATTCCGCCAAAACTTAAAATGTAGATGATAATTGTAAATACTAAACTTATAAGAAAAGATACTTTTTCAGGCCTATAATCACTATAAATATAATTTACCTGAGGATTATTAATTGCCCAATCCAGACTATAATCATCTATAATTTTATCTAAAAACTTCTGCTTATCCACGTTTTTATTCAAATAAAAATAAGTATCAAATCCACCTTCGTTTTTTATATCTAGATAAGTCATAAAGCCGCCCACTAAATTTTTAGAGTAAAAATTATCTACTGTTACAAGCCCACTAATAATATAATATTTTTCTAGCTTTTTTTCAGGTGTATTGTAGCTAAGCTTAATTTTATCTCCAATATTTGCTTTTATATTTAACCTATCTAAAAGATTTTTATTAACCACAAGTTCAGAGTTATTTCTTGGAAAAACTCCCTTAACTAAAGTAGCGGAAACAAGTCTTTCAACATCTCCATAATATTTCTTAGCCTCAGTATAATTTTCTGAAAATCTATTTAAATCATAAGATTTTCTATTATAAGTAATCTCCTCAACAAGATGGGATTTCTTTACAGCGATCCCCCCATTGACTTTGTTATTTAGCATTACTCGGTCAAAAAAATCAGAATTAACATTATCTATACTAATATCAGAATTAGTATAAAGAACAGAATATTCATATTTTAAATAATCTCTTAAAATAATGGAAAAATTAAAAACCAAGGTCAAAAGACCTACAGAAACAATTATGGATATTATATTTAAGATACTTATCTTTTTATTTTCATGCATATATTTAGTGTATATATCAGAAAAATTATTCATATATAACACCATCACGAAGGTTAATAGTTCTATCTGAAGCTTTGGCAACCTCATAAGAATGCGTTATTAAAATAATAGTTTGGTCATAAGCCCGACTAGATAATTTAAGCAAATTTACAATCTCTCTACTCATAGCTGTATCTAAGTTTCCCGTAGGTTCGTCTGCCAAAATAATAGATGGCTTTGAAATTAAAGCTCTTGCAAGAGCTGTCCTTTGCATCCCACCTCCAGAGAGTTCTGATGGAAGAAAATCAAGTCTATCACTTAGGTTTAGCTCTCCTACTAACTTTTTAAAAAAAAGCTTCATCTACTTTTCTATTATCTAAAAGAATTGGAAGAAGAATATTTTCTCTAACGCTAAGAACAGGAACAAGGTTGAAAAATTGAAAAACAAAACCTATCTTTCTTCTCCTAAATATAGCCAGATTATCTTCTGATAACTTTTGAATATTTAAACCGTCTATAAATACATATCCAGTATCCGGCCTTTCAATTCCCCCAATAATTTTTAAAAGAGTCGACTTTCCTGAACCCGACGGCCCAACAATAGAAACAAATTCCCCTTTTTTAATATCTAAGTTTACATCCCTTAAAGCCCTAACTTCAACCTTACTAGATCTATATGTTTTATTTATATTTCTAACTCTAAGAATACTCATAAAATCACCTTGTCTTTAGAAAAACAATATCGAATTTAACTCCATTTTCTACATTTGTAACATCAATTAAGCCTTTTTGAGCCTCTATAATTGACTTAGTCATATTTAAGCCAATTCCAACGGAGTCTCCTTCTTTTTGCCTGAAAAATCTTCTAAAAATTAAATTTGGATCCTCTAGTTCAATCTTTTCTCCAAAATTTATAATACTTAAGGTAGTTGATGCTTCATTATTTGTTATATTGCACTCTATAGTTTTATTTTCAGGAGAATATTCAGTTGCATTTTTCAAAATATTAATAATAGCCTCTACCGTCCAGTCCCAGTCCACAAAAAAAGTAGCATCCTCTGGGCCAGAGATTTTAAAAGAAAGATTTTTCTTTTGAAAATTGGCCTCTAAAGTTTTCTTGGCAGCCTTACAAAGATCATAAACCTTATAATCCTCCCTTTTAAAATCTATTGCATCAGCTTCAATCCTAGCAAGATTTAAAAGATTAATAATAAGCCACTGCATCCTTTCAAACTGTTCTTGAGACTTTTCTAAAAAATCCGACCTAAGTTCCCAAGGCATATTTTCATCATCAAGCATAATATCATTAAACATTATTAGAGAAGAAAGTGGAGTCTTAAGTTGGTGAGAAATATCCTGCATAGTATTTTTTAGAAATATTTTTTCCCTCACCAAATCAGAACTATTTGACCTAATAATCCTAACCATCTTATTAAATTGATGATTTAAAATATCTATAAGACCGTCACCAGACTCATCTAGCTGAACCCTATAATTTCCATTGATAACTTTTTCCGCTTCAGTATATATAGAAATAAGTTTTTTTTCTAAACTTTTTTGATATAGGAAGTAAATAGAAAGTAGAAGTAAATATCCGCCTAGAGAAATAAGAAAAGTCTTTAAAATAGAATCTTTATAAATACTTTTTAAAACATTCTGATCATCCGGGCTTTCAGTATAAGAATATTTATCTAAAATTTCAGTGCCTAGTTTTACATCATCAGAATCTATACTTTTACTAATATTTTTTACAACATCCTCTTCAAGTTCCCTGTGATCCCTTAAAATAGAACCGGCAATAGCGGCATTTTTATTGTAAATCTCATTTGAGATTTCTCTATAAGTCTTATTCAAAAAAATAAAATAAGCTAAATTAAGACCAATAAATAAAATAAAAGAGTATAAAATAAATTTTTTAAAATCTCTCACCCTAAACATTTAAGCTCTTCTAACCTCTTTATCCCACCTATAACCAGCCCCTCTAACAGTAATAATATATTCTGGGCTAGCTGGATTAAGCTCAATTTTTTCCCTTAACCTACTTATATATACAGAAATAGATGAATTACTTATTGACTTATCATCTGTATCCCACAAAAACTCAAGAGCCTTTGCCCTATCAATTACTTTTTTAGAATTTTCCATAAAATAAGAAAGTAACTTAAATTCAGTTGGAGTAAGATAAATATCCTTTTCTCTAACATTACATTTTCCTTCAATCTGATCTATTCTAACATCCCCAGAAATTAAAATATTAGAAGTATTTTTAGTAGAATACCTTCTGAGAACACTCTTTACCCTAGATAAAAACTCATATTTTCTAAAAGGCTTAGAAATAAAATCATCAGCACCTTTTTCCAGCCCCTTAACAACATCCTCCTCCTCATCTCTAGCAGTTAGAAAAATAATAGGAGAAATATTTTTAAGCCTAATATACTCACAAACCTCAAAGCCAGAACCATCAGGTAAACCAATATCTAATATAAAAAGAGAATAATCACTATAGTCAATATATCTAATGGCATCTTTTTTAGTATATGCATAGTCAACACTATAACCCTCACTCTCTAGCATATATTTTAAACCAGTAACCAAACTCTTATCATCTTCAACCAATAATATATCACTCAAACCAAAGGCCTCCTTTTTAAAAGTCTTCTTATATATTATTCTATCACAAAATAAAGCCTCCTAATCTTACAATTTTGTAATATTAGAAGGCTAGCATGTAAAATATATAATTAATTTTGTAAAAATAATGCATTATTAGAGAAGCAAATAGATTTAAGTAAATTTAGAGAACCTAGTCAGATTTTTTTCTGTTTTTTACTATATAAATTGCTCCAACAATAAATACAGTCAAATCAAAAATAAGTAAATATTTGTTAAGTCTAAAGAAATTTTTAGCTTGAGCTTCAGAAATAACTAAATTATCATAAGTTTCATATTCATTGATAAAGAACAAAAGTCTAGAGATAAGTAAAATAATAGATACTACTAAACTTCTAAATGAATAATCTTTTCTAGAAAAAGCTACAATTAAAGATAAAATATTAGCTGTACTCATAAGAATAAAGCCAATTTTTACCAAATTACCATATTCGATTAACATTCTGTCCTCCTCCTTACAAGTAAAATCACTTGGATTAGTTCTAAAAGGTTCTAAATTCCAAATTTGCTTAAATAATTGATATCTAACGTGACAAAAAAAAGTTTTCTCATTGATTCAGTATTTTTCCATCTATAATCACCAGAAAATCTAGCTTGGAGAGCACCACCCCATGCAGTATTTATTTCCTCATTAAAATATCCTAAAACATTTTGGCTAGGAAGTACTGTTAAACACCACTCTTTTCTTCCTATATCAGAATAATTCTATATTGCCAGTAAGCATCTTTAAAATAATAATCAAAGCTATTTGCACCTGGACCTCTATATCGAAGAATTTCTGAATTAGCTAGATTAAATGATTCAATTTTTTTAACCTTAGCAGCTTTCACATCTGACCAGCTAAAACAAAATACTTATAAAATTAACACTTAAATTTTTTATTCACATTCCCTCCTTAAATTTGTTGGTCTATAATAATAGACTATCAAAATAAAATATTTATGTCAAATAATGGAAATAAGTTTACTAATAAAAAATTTAATTACATTTATAAATAGCTCAAAATTATCTTCCATGAATCAACAAGATCATCTAAACTATATCTAGCATTAAGAGGGCTTGTAGATGGAAGCTTAATTCCCCTAATAGAAAAATCTTTCAAATTATTTTTCTTAAAATACTTATAAGAAGTAGCCCCATTTAAGAAAACTTCTCTAATTTCAGAATTTTTTATAATAGACTCAATATCAGATAAAACTACATTTTTTATACTGGAATCACTGGACATAATAATATCACACTGAAAAATAGAATCATAAAGGGCAATTTTATTTTCACTTAAAAATTTTTTTCTCTCATCAATATCTCTAGAAAGACTAGTATTAAATAGAATTTCCATAAGCTTCCAAAATCTATTTTGAGGATGACCATAGAAGAATCCATACTCCCTAGTTTTGATAGAAGGAAAGGAACCTAGTATTAAAATTTTAGAATCTTTTTCGTAAAAAGGATTTAAAGGATGGATAACTCTTTCATAGCCGTCTAGTTTTTTCATAAAAACCTCCTATATCAATTTAAATTTAAAGTGTCATATAATATATTAAATAATTTATATAATTAGAAAACGAATTATTTATCATAAAAGTTAGCTTATTCATAAGTATCTATTAGTAGAAATACAGTAATTAATCTAATATAGAGATTTTTTCTATATATTCTTTTATAAATTTATCCTATAATTCTACTTTCAAACAAACTTTAATTAAATCTTTTTTATAGATTTTTCTATTAATTATAATTCTTACTTAGTAAAAGGCGTTTTATTTTTTCAAAACTTATACTTAACTCTTTATAATAAAATTATATAATTTATCTCTTTCAATTTTTTAAAGTTTTGTTTTTTCTATAATTGTGCAGGCTAGAAAATTTTTTTTTCTTTAATTTCTTATTATTCTAACCTTTCCCAATATTTTCTTTAAGACTTGTTTTATAAATTTGTATTATTTATCTCTTACCCAATTTTAAATACTGTTATATAAACTTTTCTTTAAACTGTTTTTTTTAACTTAATATAAGGTACTTTATATTTGTTACAGAATTTTTTAAGCCTTTGTGAATAAATAATTTTGTAACTTTTCTTTTTCTATCCTTAAGCTTTTGTTTCATATTTTTTAATTCTATAGGCTTACAAAGTTTACTTAGTTTTATTTTATAGAATTTTTATTAAATTTACTTTCCTTAAAAATTTATTCAGATTTTATTTTATAATTTTTCTATTAATTATTTTTTTTAAGTAAAGTAAAACTTACTTTGCTTTTTTTAAATCTTTATATTAAGTACAATTTTATTAACTATTCTATAATCTATCTCTGAAGTTTTTTAAGTCTTATTTTAAATTTTTCTATAATTCCACATGCTTACATAGTTCATTTAATTTTATTTTATAGAATTTTTTTATTAATTTTACTTTTTTAAAAATTTACTCAGATTTTATTTTATAATTTTTCTATTAATTATTTTTCTTAAGTTAGTAAAACTTACTTTGCTTTTTTTTAATTCTTTATATTAAGTACAATTTTATTAACTATTCTATAATCTGTCTCTGAAGTTTTTAAAGTCTTATTTTTTATTTTTCTATAATTCCACATGCTTACATAGTTCATTTAATTTTATTTTATAGAATTTTTTTATTAATTTTACTTTTTTGAAAATTTATTTTTCTTGTTGAAAAAAATATTTTATCATAAAGCTTATAATAGATCATGACTATTAAAACTGATATAAAATTTATACTTTTTAATTTTAGTAATAAATTTTTAAATACAAAAAAAGCATCCAACAATGGATGCTCTCTTCGTCTGGCACCGTGCTACTCTCCCAGTTCGTTTCCAAACTAGTACCATCACCGCTCGGAGACTTAACTTCTGTGTTCGAGATGGGAACAGGTGTATCCCTCCTGCTATTAGCGCCATACATATAAACCTTAAAACTTAAGATTTAAGTATTACTTAAAGTAATACATATATCCGGTCAAGGATTCGAATTATTAGTATCAGTTAGCTGAAAATATTACTATTCTTACACCTCTGACCTATCTACCAGATTTTCTGTCTGGATTCTTAAAGAAATATCATCTTGAGGGGGGCTTCGTGCTTAGATGCTTTCAGCACTTATCCTTTCCAAACGTAGCTATTGGGCTCTGCTCCTGGCGGAACAACCCATACACCAGAGGTTTGTCCATCCCGGTCCTCTCGTACTAAGGACAGCTCCTCTCAAATTTCTTACGCCCACGACGGATAGGGACCGAACTGTCTCACGACGTTCTGAACCCAGCTCGCGTGCCTCTTTAATGGGCGAACAGCCCAACCCTTGGGACATACTCCAGCCCCAGGATGAGACGAGCCGACATCGAGGTGCCAAACACCCCCGTCGATGTGGACTCTTGGGGGGTATAAGCCTGTTATCCCCGAGGTAGCTTTTATCCGTTGAGCGATGGCCCTTCCATGCGGTACCACCGGATCACTAAGTCCGACTTTCGTCTCTGTTCCACTTGTTGGTGTCACAGTTAAGCCTGCTTTTGCCTTTGTACTCTTTGAATGATTTCCAACCATTCTGAGCAGACCTTTGAACGCCTCCGTTACTCTTTAGGAGGCGACCGCCCCAGTCAAACTGCCCAACTGACAGTGTCCCTGTACCAGATTCATGGCACCAGGTTAGAATTCAAAAGTTAAAAGAGTGGTATCCCAAGGGTGACTCCACTAAAACTGACGCCCTAGTTTCTTTGTCTCCCACTTATCCTGTACATTTAACTCCTAAATCCAATATCAGCCTGCAGTAAAGCTCTACGGGGTCTTTCCGTCCTGTCGTGGGTAATGCGCATCTTCACGCATACTACAATTTCACCGGATCCATTGTTGAGACAGTGCCCAAATCGTTACACCTTTCGTGCGGGTCGGAACTTACCCGACAAGGAATTTCGCTACCTTAGGACCGTTATAGTTACGGCCGCCGTTTACTGGGGCTTAAGTTCTAAGCTTCGCCTTGCGGCTAACTCTTCCCCTTAACCTTCCAGCACCGGGCAGGTGTCAGCACCTATACTTCATCTTTCGATTTAGCAGATACTTGTGTTTTTGGTAAACAGTCGCTTGGGCCTATTCTCTTAGGCCGAATTTTGCTTTTAAAGTAAATTCTATACAATCTTCGGCATCCCTTCTCCCTAAGTTACGGGATTATTTTGCCGAGTTCCTTAACAATGGTTCTTCCGCGCGTCTTAGGATTCTCTCCTCGCCTACCTGTGTCGGTTTGCGGTACGGGCAATTACTTACTCGATAGTGCCTTTTCTTGGCAGCCTGGAATCTACTACTTCACTACTTATTTTTCGCTCCTCATCACATCTCGGTATTTTTAGCTCTGCGGATTTGCCTACAGTGCCTACCTACTTGCTTGAACGTACTCTTCCTTCCGTACGCTTAGTATATCCTTCTGCGTCAACACTTCTCTCTAACGCTTGTAATTGGTACTGGAATTTCAACCAGTTGTCCATCGCCTACGCTTTTCAGCCTCGGCTTAGGCCCCGACTTACCCTGAGTGGACGAGCCTTGCTCAGGAAACCTTGGGCTTTCGACGGGTGAGATTCTCACTCACCTTTTTCGCTACTCATGCCAGCATTCTCTCTTGTATAGGGTCCAATTTGCCTTACGACTTATCTTCTTCCTCTATACATTGCTCCTCTACCGATTAGTTACCTAATCCCAAAGCTTCGGTAATGGATTTTAGCCCCGTGTATCTTCGGCGCATTACCACTTGACCAGTGAGCTATTACGCACTCTTTGAATGTATGGCTGCTTCTAAGCCAACATCCTGGTTGTCTGAGTAGTATTACATCCTTTTCCACTTAATCCATATTTAGGGACCTTAGCTGTTGATCTGGGTTCTTTCCCTTTTGACTATGAAGCTTATCCCACATAGTCTGACTCCTATTTATATATATCAGGTATTCGGAGTTTGATAGGCTTTGGTAACGTCTAACGCCCCTTAGCCATTCAGTGCTCTACCCCCTGTATACTTAAAATAAGGCTAGCCCTAAAGCTATTTCGAGGAGAACCAGCTATCTCCAGGTTCGATTGGCTTTTCACCCCTATCCACAAGTCATCCGATAACTTTTAAACGTTACCCGGTTCGAGCCTCCAGAGAATTTTACTTCACCTTCACTCTGCCCATGGATAGATCACCTGGTTTCGGGTCTACACCATGCAACTTATTCGCCCTATTAAGACTCGGTTTCCCTACGACTTCGTAACTTAATTACTTAATCTTGCTGCATAGCGTAACTCGCTGGCCCGTTCTACAAAAAGTACGACATCAGAGCTTATGCTCCTCTGTCTGCTTGTAAGCATAAGGTTTCAGGTTCTATTTCACTCCCCTCCGGGGTTCTTTTCACCTTTCCCTCACGGTACTTGTTCTCTATCGGTCACTAGGTAGTATTTAGCCTTAGGAGATGGTCCTCCCATGTTCACGCATGATTCCTCGTGTCGTGCGCTACTCGTTTGCTAAGTCCACTTTACTCTTTCGACTACAAGACTGTTACTTTCTTTGGTGCTTCTTCCCAAAAGCTTCGTCTAGATTTACGCTTCTCTTAGCTGGGCTCTTCCCCGTTCGCTCGCCGCTACTTAGGGAATCGATGTTTCTTTCTTTTCCTCGGGCTACTTAGATGTTTCAGTTCGCCCGGTTTAGCTCCTGTAAAGCTATTTTGTTCACTTTACGGTACTTGAAGTTTGTTCAAGTGGGTTTCCCCATTCGGATATCTGTGGTTTATCGTATATTTGCTACTACCCACAGCTTTTCGCAGCTTATCGCGTCCTTCTTCGCCTCCTAGTGCCAAGGCATCCGCCTTATGCTCTTTGTTTCTTGACCGGAAATATCTATCACTTTAATTCTATTTTCTCTTCTTTGTTTGAAGTTTCTTTACTTATATCTCTCGTTCTATTGGTTTATATTTAGTTTTTATGGTTCGGTATTTTTTATGACCAAATTTTAGAAGTACTTTGACGGAACACATACATCCTTAGAAAGGAGGTGATCCAGCCGCACCTTCCGATACGGCTACCTTGTTACGACTTCACCCCAGTCATTAGCCCTACCTTCGGCACCTGCCGTGAAGCTCAGTGACTTCGGGTATTTCTAACTCCCATGGTGTGACGGGCGGTGTGTACAAGACCGGGAACGCATTCACCGCAGCATTCTGATCTGCGATTACTAGCAACTCCGACTTCATGCACTCGAGTTGCAGAGTGCAATCCGAACTGGGATCGGCTTTATGAGATTCGCTTAATATCGCTATCTTGCTTCCCTTTGTTCCGACCATTGTAGCACGTGTGTAGCCCAGGACATAAAGGGCATGATGATTTGACGTCATCCCCACCTTCCTCCGGTTTGTCACCGGCAGTCTACTTAGAGTCCTCACCCGTAGTGTTAGTAACTAAGTATAGGGGTTGCGCTCGTTGCGGGACTTAACCCAACATCTCACGACACGAGCTGACGACAACCATGCACCACCTGTATGGCTGCTCCGAAGAGGGCACGTATCTCTACGTGTTTCACCCATATGTCAAGCCCTGGTAAGGTTCTTCGCGTTGCCTCGAATTAAACCACATGCTCCGCTGCTTGTGCGGGTCCCCGTCAATTCCTTTGAGTTTCACACTTGCGTGCGTACTCCCCAGGCGGAATGCTTAATGTGTTAACTGCGGCACCGAGGTTTGACCCCCAATACCTAGCATTCATCGTTTACGGCGTGGACTACCAGGGTATCTAATCCTGTTTGCTCCCCACGCTTTCGTACCTCAGCGTCAGTTTGTGTCCAGAAAGTCGCCTTCGCCACCGGTATTCCTCCTAATATCTACGCATTTCACCGCTACACTAGGAATTCCACTTTCCTCTCCACTACTCAAGTCTACTAGTTTCAACTGCTTAATAGGGTTGAGCCCTACGATTTCACAGATGACTTGATAGACCGCCTACGTACCCTTTACGCCCAATAATTCCGGACAACGCTCGCCCCATACGTATTACCGCGGCTGCTGGCACGTATTTAGCCGGGCTTCCTCCTAAAGTACTGTCATTATCTTCCTTTAGGACAGAGCTTTACAATCCGAAGACCTTCTTCGCTCACGCGGCGTCGCTGCATCAGGGTTGCCCCCATTGTGCAATATTCCCCACTGCTGCCTCCCGTAGGAGTTTGGACCGTGTCTCAGTTCCAATGTGACCGTTCACCCTCTCAGGCCGGTTACCCATCGTCGCCTTGGTGAGCTTTTATCTCACCAACTAGCTAATGGGACGCGAGCCCATCTTACACCGATAAATCTTTGATATTTATTTCATGCGAATTAAATATTTCATAAGGTATTAATCCCGGTTTCCCGAGGCTATCCCTTTGTGTAAGGCAGGTTGCTCACGCGTTACTCACCCGTCCGCCACTTTCCATTTGATCTATTCGACCGAAGTTTCATTTCTCAAATTTCTCGTTCGACTTGCATGTGTTAGGCACGCCGCCAGCGTTCGTCCTGAGCCAGGATCAAACTCTCAATAAAAAGTTTGATTCTAGCTTAAACATTTAAATTATTTTTCGTACGTTTCCTCAAAGTACTTCTTTAATTGTTTGGTTCATTGCCGCCTCTCTTGAGGTGCCTAATTAGTATATCAGGCTTTTTTCCTTTTGTCAACACTTTTTGAAAAGTTTTTTTACTTTTTTTATTTCTTGTTAACTTGGATTTTACTTCAAGATGAAGCAACTGTTATAGTATATCAGCAAAAAAATCATTTGTCAAGTCTTTTTTAAAAATATTTTTAAATTATTTTCTTGATTAGGATTTTTTTGGATACAACTTTTTTATACTAACATCCTTTTTTTTATTTGTCAAGGGTTTTTGAAAAGTTTTTTATTTTTGCCTTTCCAAAGCTTTTTACGACTTTTACAAATTCTTCTATATTCTCTATTGGACATGTTTTAGCTATATCACATCCTGTTGCAAAGATTAAACCACTTTTAGAATCTTTACAGTCCTCATATATTATTTCTAGCTTTTCTCTTATATCTTCTTTTTTCCCAAATTTCATTACATGGACAGGATCAACATTTCCCATTATGGCTATTTTATCTTCTAGAGCTTCTTTAACTTCTTTCATATCTTCTATATTATCTACGCTAAAAATGCTTATATTCATTTCTTTTAAAAATGGCCACATTTTTTTGCTTTTACCACATATATGGATCTGAGGCTTTATTCCTGTTATTTCTCTTATTTTATCAACTAGTCTTGAAAAGTATGGTTTTGAAAATTCTTCATATTGTTTAATAGATATTAGGTTTAGTGAAGATACCGGATCTGCTATATGGAATCTTGTTTTTCCAAATTCACTTGTAAAGGCTTTTACCCATTCTATATTTAATTCTAAAGATAGTTCTAAAAGCTCTTTTAATTTTTCCTTGTTTTTTCTTGTGTCCCTAAGGATATTTTCTGCACTTCTAATTCCGCTGGCAGTTGTAAATGGAGCATTCATTCCTGATCCTATATGAATGAAGTCATTTCTTTTTTTAATATTTCTACCAAATTCTATTATTTTTTCAAATTCTCTTTTTACATCATTTTTCTTTTGATAAAGTTTTTCTAAGTCTTTATAATCTTCGAGCACAAATTCCTGTACCATTTCATTTCCATGTTCATTTACTCTAACTTTAGAACCCAAAAATTTTCCAATAGTACTTTGTCCATACCCTATTCTAACTAGATCTGTATCGAATTTATTAAAGGCTTCTCTTATGACTTCATCATATACTTTTTCATCTTGTAAGTCATTGTGGTCATATCCCATAAAGTGTGCTAGTGCCTGTGTTGATGAGAAGACTTCAAATGGAAAAGAATCTACTTCTTCTCCATTTAAATATCTCTCTAGTCTTTCATAGCTTTTCATAGTGATCTACCTTCTAATTCTCTCTTCTGTTTCTTTGTCGAAAATTCTTACATCTCTTGGATCAATATAAAAAATTGCTTCTTCTTTTGTTTTTGGTTCTTTATTTGAAAAATCTCTAAAAAGAACTTCTTTGTCATTTATTGTAAGATATATATATTTTTCAGATCCTAAGTTTTCTATTTTTTCAATTCTTGATTTTATTTCTAGATCGTCAGAATGTTTTTTTGTAAATGAAATTTTTTCTGGTCTAAAACCTATATAAACTGGCCTATCTAGTTTAAAATCATGCTTATATCCGTTGAATCTTGTGTCATTTGAGTCAAACTCTAGGAAATTCATTGAAGGAGATCCTATAAAGTCAGCCACGAATTTATTATTAGGATCCTCATATAATTCTGTACCTGTTCCCTTTTGCTGAATTATTCCATCATTCATTACAACGATTAAATCTCCCATTGTTAGAGCTTCAATTTGATCGTGGGTTACATATATAAATGTTTTATTTAATTTTTTTTGAAGTCTGGATATCTCTACTCTCATCTGAACTCTAAGCTTTGCATCTAGGTTTGAAAGAGGCTCGTCCATTAAAAATGCTTTTGGAGACCTAACTATACATCTCCCTAGGGCAACTCTTTGTTTTTGTCCACCTGAAAGTTCTTTAGGTTTTCTTTCTAATAGTTCTGATAGGCCTAGGGACTGAGCTACCTCATCTACTTTTTGATTAATATAATTTTTGTCTAATTTTCTTATTTTTAATGGATATGATATGTTTTCCCTAATTGTCATGTGTGGATATAGGGCGTAGGATTGAAAGACCATAGCTAAGTCTCTATCTTTTGAAGGAAGGTCGTTTGACCTTACACCGTCTATATATATTGATCCTTCGCTTATACTCTCAAGTCCTGCTATCATTCTTAATGTTGTACTTTTGCCGCAGCCTGAAGGGCCAACCAAGACTACAAATTTTCCATCTTCAAATTCTAGATTTAAATTTTTTACTATATAATTCTTTCCATCGTATGTTTTCTTAACATTTTCAAGTTTAATAGTCAGTTTTTTCACTTCCTCTCAATTTGGATAATTTTTTATTTTGTGAAAATATTGTAATTTTATTAAATTTTTGTCTTTTTGATATTTTCATAATATTTATTTTCTATACTTCTATCCCTTAACTCCATCTGTAGTCATTCCTTGTATAAGTTTCTTTTGTATGCTAAGGAAAATTAAAAATGGTGGAAGACTTGTTATAACAGATGCTGCCATTTGTAGTTCCCAGCGAGTTTTATAAAGATCTTCAAAACTTGTAAGTGCTTGGGATATTGTTCTTAAATTAAAGGATGTTATAAATGTTCTTGCAAATACTATATCTCCCCATGATGCTATAAAGGCAAATAGGCCTGCTGTTATAATTCCTGGCATGGCAAGAGGTAGTATTATATCAAAAATTCCTCTTACTCTTGAGCATCCATCCATCCAACTAGACTCTTCATAGTCTTTTGGGATTTGGGAAAAGTATGAGTATAGGAGCCAAATTGTCATAGGCAAACTGCTTGCAAGGTTTGCAACTATTAGTGAAATTCTTGTATCTAGTAAATTTAAACTTCTAAATGTTAAATACATAGGATTTACTAAAAGAACCGGAGAAAACATCTGAGTTAATATTATTGCCATTAGAAAAGTTTTTTTACCAATAAATTCAAATCTAGTTACGCTATATGCTGCAAGTATTCCTATAATAATACAGAGAATCATAACTATTAAAGATATAAAAAGGGAATTTAAAAATGGATTTAGGATCGATTTTTCTCCAAATAAAACCTCTTCGTAGTTTACTATTTGAGGGTCTTTCACTATCCACTTTGGTGGCCATTTTATTAGATCGTTGTAGCTTTTTATTGATGATGATATCATTACAAAAACTGGAAATAGATGAAAAATCATTAAAATTCCAAGAACAACTGATAATATTATTTTCTTTATATTTTTAGCTTTCATTTTCTTTAAATCCTTTTATATAAAAACTTGTAAGTATCATAAGAATAATTACTGTAAATATTGACAAACTAGCTGCTAGACCGATATTAAATCTTGAAAATGCTTCTTGATAGATTTTCATGATTAAAGTTTCAGTAGATCTCATCGGTCCACCTTCTGTTAGCATAAATATTACATTAAATGAGTTGAAAGTCCAGATAGTAACTAATATAGTAACTGTCATAAATACTTTTTTTATTCCACTTAAGGTAATATCTTTAAATATTCTAAGTCCCCCAGCTCCATCCATTTCTGCCGCCTCGTATAGACTTTTTGGAATCTGTTCTAGGCCAGCTAAAAACATCATACAAACAAGGGGTACTCCCATCCAAGCATCTATAAAGGATACTAGGTAAAATGCTGTCTTGGGATCAGATAGGAAGTAAAGACTTTTATCTATTATTCCAAGTTTTTGTAAAAAATAATTTATATATCCATAATTGCCGTCTAGCATCCACTTCCAAATTGTTGAAACTGCAACTTGAGGAATTGCCCATGGAATAAGTATTAAAAATCTATTGAGCTTTTTTAAATAAATATCTTTATGAAGTATATATGCAAATAAAAATCCTAAAGAAATTTTAAAAAATACTGTTATTAATGTATATTTAAATGTTATAGATAAACTTTTTATTATTTGCCTATCGCTTAAGAAACTTTTATAATTTTCTAGTCCGACAAACTGCATATCTGATGTTAAAAGACTTACTTTATTGAAGGACTGTATAAATGTTAAAATAATAGGATACCCATATAGAGCCAGGAGTATTATAACTCCTGGCATCAATAGTACATAAGGTATCCATTTTCTTGAATTAGTATTTTCTATTTGTTTACTTCTTCTTGACATGTCTTTAACGCCTCTTCAGGACTAGCTTGTCCAGTTAAGCCTTTTTGAACTGCAATTGTGAAGCTCTTATTGAATTCATCCCAGTTAGGAACGTGTGGTTCTGGAATTCCATTTGGAATAATTTCCATAAAAGGTTTCATATTTTCCTCTTTATATCTATCTCTTGATTCTTCTGCTTTAGTTACTGGGAACCAGTTATAAGCATCAGTTACAGTTTTTTGAATTTCTGGATTTATCATAAATTCTATAAATTTGAATGCTTCATCTTTATGTTCTGATATTGAAGACATAACATAAGAGTCAGTTACTAGTGTTACAGATTCTTGTTTTCCTTTTGGAAGTTTTGCTATACCATATTCAGCATTAGCTTCATCAAGGTTAGGAATTTCCCAAGCACCAGAAACAAACATAGCAAGGTCTCCATTTATAAACATCTTAGATTGTTCATCTCTCTTTGTAGAAACTGGATCTGGAATAATATCCTTAAATTTAGATAGGAATGTTAATGTTTCAATGTTTTCTGGACTATCAATTACAAAGTTTCCATTTTCATCAACTATTCTTCCGCCGCCTTGGTAGAAGAAGTTTAATAATTCATCTGTACCAGATTGAATATCTGTAGGGAAAGCAAATCCTTTCATATTATTTTCTTTGGCTACTTTTTCACTTATTTCTAATAATTCATCCCATGTAGTTGGTGGCGCTTGAATTAAATCTTTTCTATAAAATAAAGCTCTTGATGAGAACGCCATTGGAATACCATATTGGCCTCCATCAATCTTACCAGTATCCATTACATTACTAACTCTTTCTTTTTGAATTTCATCAGTAATATATGAATCTAAGTTTTCAAGAATTCCAAGTTCCTTAAATTGTTTAAGTGATCTTGATCCAAGAAGCATTATATCAGGAGATTGTTTTGCTTGATATAATTGAACAACCTTTGAGTTTAATTCTTCCCAACCTGCTGAAACAACTTCGATTTTAACATTTTTGTTTTCACTTTCGTATTTTTCAATTGCAGAACTTAATTGGTCTTTTAAATATCCTTCATCAAATCCTGGAACTAATACTTTTAGTGTTACTTCACCTGTGCCAGTATTATCACTAGTAGAAGTTTCAGTTTTACCATTAGTATTGTCATCTGTTTTCTTACCATTGTTTGCATCTTTTGTACATGATGCAAATATCACCATAGCTAAAACAAGTGATAAAATTAACCTAAATTTTGCTTTCATTTCTTCCTCCTAATAAGCTTTTTTAAAAAGAAATTTAAAAACTAGTTTGTAAAAATAGTATAGTTTTTTAGATTTTCTTTTCTTAAAAGTATTAAAAATATTTTAGTTAAGTAAATACAGTTTAAAAATTATAAAAATAATATAATTTTTAAAACATCTACTTACTAAATATAGATTAGCATTGTAAATTTTCTTTGTCAAGAAATTAGTTGGTTGTTTATATATAAAGTGTTTTTTTTAAAATGTTTTAAAATAAAAAAATCCAAAAGCAATATTTGTAGTTAAAAATAACAAAATCTAAATTTTATCTTAAATTGTTGAATAGCTAAAATTTTCTTAGCGCTTAGCTTAATTTAGGATATTTTTAGTTTGTTTTTCTATCTAATATTATACTGCCTTTGAATTTTATAATCTTATATTTTTTCTAATATTTTAATAATTTTAATCTTCAAGATTTAGGTTCTTTTTAAATCTTTCAATTATTTTTTTCTCAACTCTGGAAACTGTCATTTGGGAAATTTTTAAAGTTTTAGAAATATAAATTTGAGTCTTCTTTTCAAAATATCTTAATTTTAAGATTTGTTTTTCTAATTCTTCCATCTCGTTCATAGTTCTTATAACAAGATCTTTAAATTCAACATTATCAAATGTATCGTCAACTTCTCCTATAATGTCTCCAAGGGAAAGCTCTTTATCCCCATCATTTCCTACAGTTTGGTCAAGTGACTGAGGAGCATAAACTTTTCCAGCTTCTACTGCTTCTAGAACTTCTTCTTCTGTAATATTTAAATAATCTGCTATATCTTTTACAGATGGGACTCTTTGAAGCTGCTGGCCAAGTGTGCTTCTAGCTATATTTACTTTTTTTGAAAGTTCCTGAATTCTTCTAGGTACTCTAATGACCCAGCCCTTATCTCTAAAGTATTTCTTAATTTCTCCAACTATAGTAGGGGTGGCAAATGAAGAAAATTCAAAGCCTTTTTCAACATCATACCTATCTACTGCTTGAATTAGTCCAAGGGAAGCAACTTGGTAGAGATCATCATATTCTATTCCCTTTCCAGTATATTTTTTTGCTAAAATATCTGCTATATATAGGTGTTTTTTAATTAAATCATCCCTGAGTTTTTTATCTTTGCTTTTTTTATATTCTAAAAATTCTTCTTTTATTAGATCTTTTTCCGACTTTTTATCTTCCAGCTTTTTACTTTTATCTACCATGATTATTTACCTTTTAATAATTTAAAAGATATTTTATCTTCATCTAAAAAAACCTCATCAGATAAGGCCTTCAATATTTGAACTCCTAAATCTTCTTTATTTATTATAGTTTTTTTATCTCCCCTAACTTCGATTTCTATAGATTCATTTTGAAGTTTATAGGTAATGTCTATTTTGTCTGAGTCAATATATAGATTGCAGGCTTCTTGTACAATTACTCTTAAATCTTCTATTTTTTCTATGTCAAAATCTAGGCAAGAAGCAAGAGAAGTTGAGGTTAGTCTTACAGTTTTCATATATTCGCTTTTTGAAGCAATTTGTAATTTTATAATATCCATATTAATCCTCTAACTTAAATATCTTATCTAATTCAGTAATAACAAATATTTTTTTAACACTTTTTTTAGGATTAATTATTTTAAAATCATTTTCCTTTTCTATGTTTTTATATAGGGAAATGAATGCCCCTAGGCCTGTTGAGTCAATATAATCTAAATCTGTTAAATCTACAATAACATCTTTTTTATTCTCATTATATTTTTCTAATAGCTTGTCTGAAAAATTTGTGGATGAGTAAATATCTAAATCTCCCTTTAGTTTTACTACTAACTTGTCATCTTCTTCAAATATAATATCTAAAGCCATATTACACCTCTTCCTCAATAAACTTAGTAACAGCCACTATTTTATTAGTATTCTTATCAATATCTTTTATTTTTACTCCTGATGTGGATCTTCCTTGAGTTGATATATCTTTAGCATTTAATCTTATTATGTCATTATTTAATGATGCAAGTATAATATCGTCTTTTGCATCCAAAACTTTAGCTCCAACTAAATTTCCAGTTTTTTCCTTAACTCTATATGTTAGTACTCCCTTACCTGCCCTATTTTGAGCTGTATAATTACTAATTAAGGTTTTCTTTCCATATCCAAATTCACTTGCTACGAATAGATACTTAGAATCGTCAATTATTTCCATGGAAACTAAACTATCATCTTTTGATAAATTAATTCCTTTAACTCCTAGAGATTTTCTTTGAGAAGGTCTAACCTGGTTACTTGAGAACCTAATTGACATACCATGCTCTGTAACTAAAACTATATCTACATCATCATGAGCTTGCCTAATTGAAACTATCTTATCACCTTCTCTAAGGTCTGTAGCTATAATACCTGTTTTTCTAATATTCTTATAGGCATTAAGTGGAGTTTTCTTAACTAGGCCATTTTTAGTAGCGAAGATAAGATAATCATTTTCTTCTTTTACTGGAACTATAGCTATAACTTTTTCATCTTTTTCAAGAGTTAGTAGATTAACTATATTTGTTCCCCTTGAAGTTCTCCTGCCTTCTGGTATTTCGAAGGATCTTAAAGAATATACTTTTCCAATATTTGTAAATAAAAGAATCTCGTGATGGGTATTTACTATAAACATATTTATAGCAAAATCATCTTCTTTAGTTCCAAGTCCTACAACACCTTTACCTCCTCTATTTTGAACCTTAAATTCATCAACTGGAGTTCTCTTAACATAACCTTGGTTTGTAAGAGTTATTAAAACTTCTTCTTTTTCTATAAGCTCTATTGTATCAATCTCTTTTGCATCAGGTAGGATTGCAGTTCTTCTCTTGTCTGCGTATTTTTCCTTAATTTCATTTAATTCTTCTTTTATAATATTTTTTAAAAGTCTATCACTTGCTAGTATCTCTTTTAATCTAGCTATTTCTTTGATTAAATCTTCATATTCCTGATCAAGTTTTTCTCTTTCAAGACCAGAAAGTCTTTTTAATTGCATATCTAATATAGCTTGAGACTGTCTATCTGTTAACTTAAATCTCTTATAAAATATTTCCTTAATTTCCTTATCAGAATAAGTATTTCTAATTATTTTTATAATTTCATCTATATTATCTATGGCTATTTTTAAACCTTCAATTATATGAGCCCTATCTTCCTTCTTTTGTAGGTCGAATTTAGTTCTTCTTGTAACAACTTCGATTTGATGGTCTACATAGTATTTTATAAGGTCTTTAAGACCTAGAGTTTTTGGAATTCCATCTACTAAGCAAAGATTAATTATTCCGAAGGTTGTTTGCATTTGAGTATATTTGTATAGATTATTAAGAACAACACTACTATTTGCATCCCTCTTAAGCTCTATTACTATTCTCATTCCCCTTCTATCAGACTCATCTCTAAGGTCTGATATACCTTCTATTCTCTTATCTTTAACAAGATCTGCAATTTTCTTGATTAGATTTGCCTTATTTACCTGGTATGGAATTTCAGTAACTATAATTTTTTCCTTGTTTTTAGACTGTTCTATCTTTGCTTCAGCCCTTAAAATTACCTTACCTCTTCCAGTTTCATAAGCATCTTTTATGCCCTTTACTCCCATTATATTTCCATAAGTTGGAAAATCAGGACCCTTAACAACTTGCATTAACTCTTCCAAACCTACATTTTCATCTTCAAGATAAAGGTCTATCGCATCAATTATTTCTCCTAAATTGTGTGGAGCCATATTTGTTGCCATACCTACAGCTATACCACTTGATCCATTTACTAAAAGATTTGGAAATCTTGCAGGAAGAACAGCTGGTTCTTCTTCCGATTCATCGTAGTTTGGCTGAAAGTCAACTGTCTCTTTACCAATATCTCTTAAAAGTTCAGTTGTAAGTTTTGTCATCCTAACTTCAGTATAACGCATAGCAGCGGCTCCATCTCCATCAACAGAACCAAAGTTACCCTGACCATCCGCTAAAAGATATCTTGTTGAAAAATTTTGAGCAAGTCTAACAACTGCATCATAAATAGCAGTATCTCCATGAGGGTGATATTTTCCCATTACATCCCCAACAAGTGCTGCAGATTTTCTATAAGGCTTATCTGGAGTTAAGCCAAGCTTGTGCATACCATAAATTATTCTTCTATGAACTGGCTTTAGCCCATCTCTAACATCTGGTAGGGCTCTTGCAATAATAACACTCATAGCATAATCAAGATAGGCATTTTTCATTTGCTCTTCAATATCTACTTCTTCTACATTTACATGCACATATTGATCTAAATTATCTGTCATTTTTCCTCCCTTTCTCTTAAGCTTGAGCGTCTATATTCTTAACGTATTTTGCATTTCTTTCAATAAATTCTCTTCTTGGCTCGACCTTATCTCCCATAAGAGTTGAAAAAACATCATCTACTGAAGTCGATTCATCATCTAAATTTACCCTAAGAAGAACCCTATTATCTGGATTCATAGTAGTCTCCCAAAGCTGATCATCATTCATTTCTCCAAGACCCTTATATCTTTGGATTTTGTGACTATCTCTTCCTAACTCATCTAGACTATTTTGTAATTCCTCTTCCGTATAGCAATATTTTACAACCCTATTACCTTTTTTAATTCCATAAAGTGGTGGCTGGGCAATAAATACATGGCCATGTTCAATTAGAGGTTTCATAAACCTGTAAAGAAAAGTTAAAAGTAAGGTCCTAATATGAGCACCATCAACATCGGCATCGGTCATAATAATAATTTTTCCATACCTAAGTTTACTTAGGTCAAAATTTTTACCAAAGCCTGTCCCAAAAGCAGTTATCATAGCTTTAATTTCTTCATAACCTAATATTCTATCTATTGTGGCCTTTTCAACATTCATTATCTTTCCGCGAAGTGGAAGTATAGCTTGAAAAACTCTATCTCTACCAGTCTTTGCAGAACCTCCCGCAGAATCCCCTTCGACTATAAAAACTTCTGTTTCTTCAATATCATTTGACTGGCAGTCAGCTAATTTTCCTGGAAGGGTTGTATTATCTAAAATAGATCTTTTTCTAGTTAAATCTCTAGCTCTTCTTGCAGCTTCTCTTGCTCTTTGGGAACTTAAAGCCTTATCTATAATAACCTTAGCAATCTTTGGATTTTCTTCTAAGAATGCCCCAAATTTTTCTGAAAAGAAACTATCTACTTCTCTTTGAGCTTCGTTATTACCAAGTTTCGCCTTAGTTTGTCCTTCAAATTGAGGATTTTCTATCTTAACACTTATAATTGCAGTAATTCCCTCTCTTACATCATCACCTGATAGGTTTTCTTCTTTTTCCTTTATTAAATTTTTTTCTCTTGCATATGCGTTAATGGTTCTTGTTAAACTTGTTCTAAAACCTATTAAGTGAGTACCACCTTCAGGTGTGTGAATGTTGTTTGCAAATGAAAGAGTATTTTCAGAATAAGCATCAGTGTATGCTAGGGCTATTTCAATATAAACACTATTTTGCGATCCTTCAAAATAAATAACGTCCTTATGAAGTGGAGTTTTTGACCTATTTAAATATTCAACATAAGACCTAATTCCACCTTCGTAGTGAAACTCTTCTCTTTCTCCAGTTCTTTCGTCTTCAAGGGTAATTCTTATTCCCTTATTTAAAAAGGCCATTTCCATAAATCTTTTTTCAAGTGTACTATAATTAAATTCAACAGTATCAAAAATAGTGTCATCTGGCTTAAATTTTATGGAAGTACCAGTTTCCTCAGACTTTCCAATTATTTCTAATTCAGTTTTAGTTTTTCCTCTTTCAAACTCCTGCTTGTAGATATTTCCATCTCTTTTAACTATGGCTATTAAATGTTCAGAAAGTGCATTTACAGCAGAAACACCTACACCATGTAGACCACCTGAAAATTGATAGGCTTTTGAATCAAATTTTCCTCCAGCATGAAGGACAGTAAGTACAGTTTCAAGAGTAGATTTACCAGTTTGTTTATGTTTAGAAACTGGAATTCCAGAACCATTATCCACAACTTCAAGATAACCATCTTTATATATTTTTATATTTATTGTATCGCAGTCTCCAGCTAGGGCTTCATCTATAGAGTTATCAACAACTTCATATACCAAATGATGAAGTCCTCTTTCTGAGGTTGAACCTATATACATTCCAGGTCTTAATCTAACTGGCTCTAAGCCCTCAAGAACCCTAATATTATCAGCTGAATAGTCTCTTTTATTTGTCATTTTTCACCTAAATTACATTATCCTTTCTTGTAATTTCTCTTTTAATCTCTTAGAGCTAAAACTAGTTTTATAGATAACTTTTCCATCTTTTCCACTTGTAAGTACTAGAGATCTTGCTTGTGAATCCTTGGTAAGATTAATAATACTTGCATTTTTCTTGTAGTTTAAAACTAAGTTTTTCTCCTCCTCTATCTCTATTGCGTTATTGTAGTCTAAAATACATACAATATCGTCTACATTTATTAAATTTTTATCTCCTAAATCTAAATAAAATCTCAATTTTCTCTTACTACTCCCTCTCTAATATAAAATATCTTTGCATCTAATCCTTTATCTAGATCATTTGTCGTAATTATTGATTGAGAATCCTTAATAATTTCTAGAACTCTTTTTCTTCTATCAAAATCTAGTTCAGAAAAAACATCATCCAATAAAAATATTGGTGAACTACCTTTTATTTTTTTTATATTCTCCAATTCAGCTATTTTTATAGAAAGAATAATTGACCTAATTTGTCCTTGAGATGAAAATTTTTTAGCTGAAAAATTATTTATCTTAATATCAATATCATCTCTTTGAGGGGAAAAATATGTATATCCCCTTTCCATATCCTGATCAAGCCTTGTCATTATTTTATAATAAATTTCATCCTCTTCAAGTCCATTAAAAAAAGAAAGATAATTAAGTTCTAATTTTTCACTAGAGTCCGTTAAAAAACTATGAACTGACCTAGCTGTATAATTTAAACTTTTTATATATTCCCTTCTAAGATAGGATAGGCTTTTAATGTAAGTGGATAAGGACTTAGTAATTGCAATTATTTGTTCTTTTTTATAGCTTGTATTTTCTCTTAAACGAAGTATATTATTTCTAGCTAAAAGAAGTTTATTAGTATTTAAAAAAATCTTTTTATAAGAAGGTTTTAAACTAATAATTTGGTTATCTACAAGTTCTCTTCTAAGCTGAGGCCCTTCCTTTACTACTCTTAACTGATCTGGTAAAAAATATACTATATCAAATTGATTATTCATCTCCTTTAAAGAGTCCACTTTTAAACCATTGATTTCAATATATTTTTCTTCCCCTATTTCAATCTTTATAACTTTTCTTCTGTTTTTCCTTACAATATGACCAAAAAAGACTTGAAGAATTTTCACCAAATCGTATTATATCATTATCTTTTATTTTTTTAAAAGAATTCGCCCTAGAAAGATAGTAAATAGATTCTATTAAGTTGGTCTTACCTTGAGCATTTTTCCCAATCAAAATATTGGTGTTTTTAGTAAAAGTAACTTTTTCTTCCTTGTAATTTCTAAAATTAATTAGTTTTAAATGTGATATATACAAGTTAATCCTCTTTTATTCAATTAAAAAAATCTTACCCATCACTTCTACTTTATCACCCTTAAAAAGTTTTCTACCTCTTCTTTTTTCACTTTCTCCATTAACCAAAATATCTGAATTTTGAATAATAAATTTTGCATCAGTTCCACTTGAACAGATATTAGTAAATTTCAAAAGCTGGTCTAATTTGATAAATTCTGTACTTATTTTAACCTTTTCCATCTAAAAATCCTCACTTTTTATCCTAACAGGAAGTACTAGATATGAAAAATCTATCTTTTCTAAATCTTCTACAATAAGGCATGGGTCGTTTGATCCTGAAAAAAGAACTTTTACCTCATCTTTAGATAAGACCCTAAGACCATCTAAAAGATATCTGTAATTAAAGGCTATATTTATCCCTTCTCCCTTAAATTCTTTTATTTCAACAATTTCAGATCCCTTACCTATTTCATTGTTGGATGTAATATTTAATTCTTTTTCATTAATATTTATCTTAATTAACCTGGTGTTTTGGGAAGTAGTTATAAGAGATATTCTTTCAAGGGCGTCAATTAATGACTTTTTATCACAAGTAAAAGAGCTTTTAAAGTTACTTTCTAAAATTCTTTCATAATCAATAAATTTACCATCTATAAGCCTAGTGTAAAATCTAGTAAATTCAAGGTCAAACAAAATATGATTATTATCAAAATATAAATTAAATGAAAGATCATCAGAAGATTCAAGAATTCTAGATAATTCTATAAGCGCCTTTGATGGGATGATACTATAAACTTTTCTATCCAAAACTTTTTTAATCTTTGATGAACTAATTCTATAACCATCAAGGGCTATAAAATTTAACTTATTGACATCTCCATCTAGAAGAACTCCCATAAATTGAGGTTTAGAGTCATTATCTGCGACAGAAACTAAAGATTTTTTAACAGCTTCTAAAAAGAAATCTTTTTCAAAAACAACTCCATTTTCTTTCTTAACCTCAACCAAACTTGGATAATCTTCTTTTGAAAAGGCTGATAGAGAGAAAAATGAATTTTGACATTTAATATCCACTTTTTTATCGTCTGCCTTAAACTCTATAGTATCAGAAGGTAATTTTCTTATTATATTTCCAAGTAAAGAACCCTTAATAACAGCTGCTCCAGATTCAATAACTTCTGCATTTTCCTCTGTAACTATAGAGATTTCAAAATCTGTTGATGTAAGACGAATGCTATTATTATCAAATGCCTCTATAAGAATACCCTCTATCACTTCCATAGTAGTTCTTGAAGAAATTGCTTTTTGAGAAATATTTATTGCGTTTAAAAAATCTTCCTTGTGAATTCTAAATTCCATTTTATCCTCCCATTATTGTTATTATTATAAAAGAGTAGAAGTAATAGTAGTATATGTTTAAACTGTTGATAAGTACTTAATATAATATAATTAATAGCCTTTAGATACTTGATAATTATGTTAATAGCTTACTTATAAATATCTTAGATATTAACATTATCAAGATAGTATTTTTTATCAGCTAAAATTAAATACTTATAAACATCTTATGAACATAACTTATAAACAAATGTTACTTACTTCTAATAATTTCCGTTATTTTTTCAATGTCATCTTTTACTTTGTTGTCTGTTTTTACAAGATCTTCTATTTTATCTATTCCATGGATTACAGTTGAGTGATCCCTATTAAAAGAAGAAGCAATTTTTAGTAGGGAAAGGTCAGTTAGTTTTCTAGATAAGTACATGCCAATTTGCCTTGGAAGAGCTATATTTTTTGATCTTTTTTTAGATTCTAGATCATTTTCTTTTAAGTCATAAAAACTAACAATAGTATTTTTTATAAGTTCAATAGTAATTTCTACTTCTTCAGTGTCACTTATTATTTTAGATAGAACTTCCTTTGCAAAGTCCAGATTCATATTTTCAATTTTCATTAAAGACTTGTAGGCAGCAACTTTAAGTAGGGCTCCCTCAAGTTCTCTGATATTAACTTTTACATTCATTGCAATATACTCAATTACATCTTCAGGAATATCTATTTTTTCTGTTTCTACCTTATTTTTAAGTATAGCAACTCTCGTTTCAAAGTCAGGTTTTTGAATATCGGCAATAAGTCCCCATTCAAACCTAGATACAAGCCTATCTTCCAGAGTTTTAATCTCCTTTGGTGGTCTATCTGAAGATATGATAATTTGCTTATTATTTGAATAAAGTTCATTAAATGTATGGAAAAATTCTTCTTGAGTACCTGTTTTACCTGCAATAAATTGAATATCATCAATAAGTAAAACATCAATATTTCTGTATTTTTTTCTAAACTCCTCATTTTTCCTTGTATTTATAGATCTAATAAGTTCATTTGTAAATGATTCACTACTTAAATAAACTACTTTCTTTTCTGGAAAACGCTCAAGAATAGCCTTAGCAGTTGCGTGCATTAGATGGGTCTTACCTAGGCCCGCTCCGCCATATATAAATAGAGGGTTAAAACTTCTGCCTGGAGATTTTGAAACAGCAATTGATGCAGAAAGTGCAAATTCATTCGACTTACCGGCAACGAAATTTTCAAAAGTGTACCTATCTGAAAGACCTATTTCTTCAAATTTATAATCCTTTGAGTCATCGTATTTTAAAAGCCCGTCTTCCACCATACTTTCATCATTTCTTTTTTCTAAATCATCTTTATTAAAAGCATTAGTTTCATCTGAAGAAATATCAAAGTTTTCCCTATCATTTTCAGATACTTCTACATTATCCATAGAAGGATCAGTTACATAGATTTTTATATCTCTAGAAGTAATAGATTTTAAATATTTAGCCATACTATCAGCATATTTTAAATTTATCATATTTCTAGTAAATTCATTTGGGGCATGAATAGTTAAAACATCATTTTCAAGGCTTTTTGGCTCAAGCCTACCTATCCAAGTATTGTAAATCATCTCCGTTAATTCACTTTTAAAATAATTTGTAACATTTTGCCATATAAGGGCTAGTTCATCCATACTTATCCTTTCATTATCAACATAAATATAAAATTAATTAATAAATCCTATTTCTTTAAATGGCTTAATTTAGCCAATATAATTAATATAAAAAAATTTTAAACTTATGCACAAAATTGTGGATAACTTTTATAAAGTTATCAATATATATATGAAATATAGTTATATTCGGTATTTAAAGGGAAAAAATCAAAAACTTATCAACAACTTATCCACAAAATGTTTATTAAATATTCTTATAAATAATTTTTATACTATAATTATAACATATACTAAAAAATAATTTTTTAAAAACATTCTATTTATTAATTTTCTTTAATTTTATTTTGAAAATGAAAAATGAGTCCTTCCTTTCAGCCTTATATTCAAATTTATAGTTTGAAAGTAAGTTTCTAACAATATAAAGTCCCAGGCCATTGCTATTTTCTTTGTTAGCATCAAAGTTTACTTCAAATATTTTTTCTAAATCTAAGTCTTTGTCATTTTTAAATGTGTTTTCAATGAAAAAATAATTTTCCTTTATTCCTATATTTATAAGTCCACTTTCTTCTGTATATTTTACAGCGTTACTCATAAGATTTGATAGGATAATTTTTAAGGCTGTTTTACCAATATATATTTCTTCATTTGATAAATTATTTGAAATTTTAATATTTTTTTGATTAGCTAGAACTCTATATTTTTCTATTACATCTTTCATAAGCTTATTTATAAGTAAAACTTCTTCATCATCTCTTAAATTTTCTAGGGATGAAACTGTTAAAATCTGAGAAATATTTTGACTTAGGCCATCAACTATTCCTATACAATTTTCTATATAAAGGTCCCTATTTTTATATTTTCCTATATTATATTTCATATTTTCTAAAATTATTTTTAGGCTGGCAAGTGGAGTTTTTAATTCATGAGATGCCCCCCTAAAAAAATCGTATTTTAATTTTTCTAATTTTAAAATTTCCTTGTTTTTTATCTCTAAACTATCTATTGAATTTAATAGGGTAAGATATAGCGCGTTAATCTGGTCTTTTAACTGACCAACTTCATTTTTTGAGTCTACAATTAGTTTTGCATCCCTATCTAGGCTCATCATTTTATCAGTAATATTTTTTATTTCTTGAATATTATTTTTAATTGACTTTGCGTACACTAGAGAAACCACTATTGAAAATAAAAAGGAGATTAGAAGGGAAAATGGCAAAAATTTAAAACTTAGATTTTTTGCATCTTTTTGCATATCAGCAGTAGATATAAATTGCAAATAGACTTTTTCTCCATTGTTCGTTGAAATTTCTCTCTCTTCTATTATTAGAGAGTTGTTTTTGCTATCCATGTCGATATTTAAGTCTTTTTTTATCTTTACTTCATTTGACCTATTCTTATCTCTTACAAAAGCTTTGATTTCACTATTTTCTGAGTAAAAGTCTAGGGATTTTTCTATATAAGACAAATCTTTTTTATCTAAATTAGCTGAAATTTCATTTGCTTTGGAAGTTATTTCTTCCTTTCTAGATTCCAGATATTTTTTTGGAAAAAGAAAAAATACTAAAAGGTGAACTAAAATAATAATTATAGCAAGTACAGAAAAAATCTGTATAAACATTTTAGGAAATATTTTTAAATTTTTCATTTTCTCTCCAATTTATATCCTACATTTCTTATTGTTACAATACAGTCAAGATCGAGTTTTTTTCTAAGTTCCTTTATATAAACGTCTATTACCCTATCAAAAGGAATCTCATCTGTCTCTTTCCAGACATTTTCTATTATTTGGTTTCTTGTAAGGGCTTGGCCTTCATTTTCTAAAAGGTACTTTAGTATTTCAAGTTCCTTTGCATTTACATCTACACTTTTTCCACTTATGCTTGCAGTGTAGCTTGTAAAATTTACCTCAGTATCCTTATATTCAAATTTTTCTATTTCACCAAATGATTTTTGTATTTGTGAATCGACCATAGCCTTAAGTACAGCTAGTGAAAAAGGCTTTTCTATGTAGCCGTCTACTAGGTTTGTAAAGGCATTTATTTTATATTCTTCGTCGCTAAATGCTGTAAGTATAAGTACGGGAACTTTGCTAGTTTTTCTAATTTCCTTTAAAACCTCTAAGCCATTTATAAAGGGTATTTGAATATCAAGTATTACAAGATTTATATCTTTATTAAAATTTGATAGAGCCTGTCTACCGTCTTTTGCTTCAACAATAGAGTATCCATATTCTGATAAAAATTCACTTATTCCCTCTCTTATCATAGAATCATCTTCAACAACTAGTATTTTCATTCCTCTCTCCTTTTCTATTTATAAATCAATTATATATTATTTTCTTTATATTATATAATATATTTTTCTAATAAAAAAATAATATCGGTGCCAAAGCACCGATAAAATTAGTTGTTATCAATTAGTAGTTCCTTTGGTTTTTTCTTCAGTATTCCATAAGAAGATAGGAATAGAGAGATTAAAAGAACGACTGACATAAATATAATAACATAAATTAATGATTTAGGGGAAATATTTATATCTAAGCTAGTAAGTGTTTTATTGAATCCATCAACTTCAGCTCCACCTCCTAGCTGAGATGACTGAGCCTGTTTAGATACTTGTTTTGCTATATCTCCTGTTACCTTATTTAGAATTTTATTTCCCATAATTTTTCCTGTGTAATTAGCTAAGAAATATGATCCTATAAAGGCTGGGATTGATATAAAAATTAATTCAGTGACAAATTGTCCAAAAATCTGCGCCTTTGAAATTCCAAGTGATAAGAATACTGCAATTTCTTTTTTTCTGGCATTCATCCATAAAAATAATAAAAGAGCTACTACTATTCCGGCAAAGACTATTGAACCTATAAATAATTTATTTGCAATTCCATAAATACCAGAAATTGACTGTTGAAGCATTGGATAGTTTGATGAACTTTTAATTAAGTTATATTCTTTCCAATTTATATCTAGATTTCCTAGATTTTTTATAACCTTATCTAGATTTTTATCTCCTTTTACAAAAAATGTTGCGTCTTGATATACAGCTGTATCTTCCGTATTTCCATAAACTTTTGCAGCTGTATCTATATCTGTAATAAGAGTATTTTCATAAAGCTCTTGAGCTGCACTTACACCGCCCTGATTGTGACCATCAAAAAGTCCCTTGATTTCAACTTCTACAGTTTCATCAGCTCCTTTTTCATTGTCCGCATCGAATAAATTGGATTTAATTTTTATTTTATCTCCAATTTTTAAATTATTTTTCTTCGCTAAATCAGTGTGCATTAATATTTTATTTTTATCTTGATTTTCTAAGTGACTTCCTTCTACTAAGGTATATGCACCAGATACAAACTTGGTTTCTTTAGATGAGTCATTAACTCCTGTAAGCATTACTGTTCTTTTGAAATTTTTAGCTCTTTCTTCAGATAGGTTTGAAAGAGTTTCTTCAGTTTCTATAATATCATTATCTACTAGGTCTGCTACGCTATTAATTCTCTTAACATAGCCGTCTATTTCTTCTGAGTCAGATATTTTTTTTATGTCCTCTCCCTTAACATTTCCTGCTCCCCTTGGAGTTCCTGGATTTACCTGCCTATTTATTTCCATGGAGAAACTGTTGGTAATATTTCCAAAAGTTTCTTCGGATGCCTTATTAGTTGCATCTTTTATTGATAAACTTATTAGGCTAAGAGTTGACATTGATAGTACAACTAAAAGTATTATAAGGGATTTTAAACTTTTTCTAGTTACATATGCTAAAGCGTTTTTAATCAATTTAATCCCCCCTAACTTGTCTTAATTTTTTGTCTTGAAGTTCTAATACTGTATCGGCTGCTTTTGCCACTTCCTTACTATGAGTAACTACAATTACGCACTTATTTCTTTCTTTGGCAAGTTTTTTTTAATATTTCTATAATTTCACTTGCAGTAGTATCATCTAAGTTTCCTGTTGGTTCATCAGCTAGGATTATTGGAGCATGAGAAACTAAAGCTCTAGCTATTGCAACTCTTTGCTGCTGACCGCCTGAAAGTTTCATTACATTTCTATTTATTTGGTCCCTATCAAGTCCTAGTTCAAGAAGTATATCTTCACTAGCATCTTTATTTACTAATCTAACATTTTCTATTGGAGATAGATAGTCTATAAGATTATAATTTTGAAATACCAGAGAAATATTGTTTTTCCTGTGGTTGCTATAACCCTTTTTTTCTATATCTTCATTTTGAAATAGGATTTTTCCTGATTTTGGATTATCTAGCCCAGCAAGTAAGGAAAGTAGGGTTGATTTACCTGTTCCCGACTTACCTACTATGGCGTAAAACTTTCCCAGTTCAAATTTTTGATTTACAGCTGATAGTACTTTTTCCTTAGAATTGGAATAATTATATGTTACATTTCTAATTTCTAAAACTTCCATTACACTCTCCTAACTTATTTTTGATAATATTTCTTTTGGTTTTTTTACTAAAATCATTATACTAGATATAATAACTGAAATTATTATAATAGCTAATAAAATTCCGTAGCTTTCTATAAATGTTATAAATGAATTTATAAATTCACTATTTTTAGCTAGACTTTCAGGTATTGAAACTGAACTATCACTAGCTAAAAAGCTTCCTACAATCTTACTAGATATAAAATTTCCTACAAGTAGTGATCCAAGTATTGAAGGAATTGATATTAGTATGAGTTCAAATATAAACTGACCTACAATTTTTTTCTTATTAAATCCTATCGAAAGAAGTATTCCTATCTCGTATATACGCTCTCTTAACCAAAGCATAAGTATAAGGGATAAAACTACTACCCCAGCTATCATAATTGAGATAGTCATTATATTTATTATATGACCTATTGCACTTAAAGAATCGAGAGTTTCTTCAAAAACTTTAGTATCTTTTTCAAGATTATATTCTGACCAGTTTATATCAAGGGCCTTTATTTCATCAAATGCTTTTTTCATGTTTTCTGGATTATCTGAAAAAAGTGAAAGTTTATTTATAAGCCTAGTTTTATTATTTAGGGCAAGCTGACTAGATTCATAGTCAAGAAAAACCATATTTTCACTAAAATCAGAAGAAAGTCCTGTGTACATTTCTTGTTTTTTACCAGAGAAAATTCCCACAATTTCAAATTCATAATCTTTATTTTGATTATTTTCCACAGGGCCTAAGAACTCAAGTTTAACCTTATCATTTAATTTCAAATTATTTTTCTTAGCAAAATCTTCATGAATTAGTATTTTATTTTTATCAGTTTTTTCTAAGTGTCTTCCCTCTTTTATATTAAATACACCGCTTGTAAAGAGTACATTTTTTTTAGTGGTATTTGTAGCTTCTACTGAAACGATATTTTTAAATTCATCAGCTAGGTCATCTCTTTCTACTTTTTGCTGACCTTCAACTACTTTTGCATCTTTAGGTTTGGCAAGGGTAAAATACTGATAAATAGATTCGCTAATTTCTTTTATATCATTTATCTTTTGAGTTTTTTCTATCTCAAAAAATCCATTATCTTTTCTTGTTAAGACAAGCTGTGAATTTGAAGATTTATATAATGAATTTTCTAGGTTTTTACTTGATTTCATAATATTTAAACATGAATATAGACAAGAAAGAACTATAGTAAGTATTATAAAAATTATAAGTGATCGCTTTTTCTTTCTTGTTACATATTTTAAAGCATTTTCTAGCAATTTTATACTCCTTTAGTTTTTGATTTTATAATTTATAGCTTTTACAGGGCAAGCATTTTTGCATCTTGCACATCTTATACATTCTAAGTGATTACAATTTTGAACTGGATCTATATTCATTTGACAGACCTTTTTTGCACTTTCCGCACTTTATACATTTATCCTTATCTAGCTTATATTTAAATACTGAAATTGGATTAAATACTGAGTAAATAGCACCTAGAGGACAAATATATTTACAGAAAGGTCTATAAATTATTATAGAAGCAAATATAGTAAGCCCCAATATAAAGGCTTTCCACTTATATAAAAATCCAATAGCACTTCTCATACTCTTATTAAGTAAAACAAGAGGAATTCCGCCTTCTAACATTCCAACCGGGCAAATTAATTTACAAAAAAATGGAGAACCTTGCCCTAAAACATCAACTACAAAAAGAGGAAGAATTATAACAAATACCAATAAAATTAAGTATTTTAACTTTCTCAAGTGTTTATCAAATTTAAAAGTTTTTATTTTTTTAACAAAGGGGATTTTATATAATAAATCTTGAAAAAGTCCAAATGGACATAGCCAGCCACAGACAAATCTACCAAAAAGTGCTCCTATAAAAAATAAAAAACCAACTATATAATAACTGAATTTAAATTTGGAATTTCCTATAACTGCCTGCAAGGAACCTATTGGGCAAGATCCCCTTGCCCCCGGGCATGAATAGCAGTTCATGCCCGGCACGCAAATCTTTTTTAAATCTCCACCATAAATTTTACCGCTCTTATATCCTTCAAGGTAAGAATTTGTTATAACAAACCACACAGTTTGAAAGATATGTCTTATGCGGTCACGCACTTTATAATTATTTGCTTTAACTTTATTTTGAACTTTAATCTTATCCAATTCCAATACACTCCATACATATTCTAATTGCTTTATCTAAAACAATTTTTACCTCTCCCCTGTTAAAGCCGTATATAATCATAAATACGCTTACTATGAGGATTAAGAAAGATAAATATTCTTTTTTTAAAATTTTAGCTTTCATAAAGTTTTATCTCAGCTCTTACTATTTTTTTAGATTTTCTAATTCTTTTTCAACTATTTCTCTCCAAGCTTTTAAATCATGTGAGCCAGAATATGTTTCACCAACAATCTTTCCATTCTTATCTACAAAGAAAGTTTCTGGAAGTGCTTGAATTCCATTTAATCTACCATTGAAATTTGTTTTGTCAGGCATTAAGAATTTGTAATTTGCCTTAGTTTTTTCCTTGATAGTTTTAGCTTTTTCTAAAGCATCTTTGTTTTCACCCTTATCATCAACCGTATCTGTAACTATACCAACTATATTTACTCCCTTATCCTTCATTTCTTCTTGTAGTTTAATTAAGTCTGGGATTTCCTTTATACAAGCTGTACACCAAGTTGCAAAAACATTTACCATTGTAAGATCATATTTTTCAAAATCTTTACTTGAAAATTCTTTTCCTTCAATATCCTTTGTTACAACACTACTTATATCTTCGACTTGATTAGCTCCAAAAGCTTCAGTATTTTCTAAGTCAGATTTTTCAGATAATACAAAACCATTTTCTGGTCTTTCTTTCTTTTCTATAATTTCAGTTTCAGTTTTATTAAATTCACTTGCAAAATCATTTGAATCCTTTTTAGAGCTTAAATAATACTCATATTTACCATCACTAGATTCTCCAAGTTTTTTATGGCTGTCACATTTTGTAATTTTAGATATTTCTTCTTCAGCCATACCCTTTTCAAACATTCCTAGGCTTCCAAATCTTTCTAGTGATTCTTGCCATTTGTCATATTCATCGCCCATTTTACTTACAACAGCATTTTTTTGTTCTTCATTAATACTGCTGAATGTTAGAATAGCATACTTTAATTCTTTATCAATTGGACTTTGGTCATCTAACATTGCTATGTTTTTATCCGCCATTTCAGTTTTGATTTTTTCAGGAAGCTTAAATTTAAGACCTAAAAATTCATAAGTAAATTCATCCTTTGGTTCAAGTGAGTAGTCAGCTGGTTTAAAAGTGTCATTGCTACTAGGGTTATTTTCCTCCATAGTCATACCCGCTTCTTCAGGGCTTATAGCATTTTCGCTATTTTCACTTGTCTTAGTACTTGTGCCATTTTCTTTTCCGCCATTAACATCATTCTTTTTACAAGAAACAGCACTTAAACATAAACTTAATACTAGTAATACAGATGTAATTTTTAAAATATTTTTCTTCATAATTTTTTTCTCCTTCAGATTATTAATTTTAGTGTAAATTCTATATTTTGTTTTTTTAAAACTAATCTAGATTTACTTACAAGATAATAATAACAGGCAATTATGAAATGAATATGAAATAAAAAAAGTTTTTTTAAAAAAATTTTTTTTGCTTTTTTCCCCTATATAAATAGGAAGCTTTTAAAAGTTAATTTTTCTAATGCAAAAAAATATTTTTTTTTAAAAGAAATTTTTAATAGATAGTTTTAAAAAAAGGCTTAAAGCTTTAAATACGATATAGGAAGAACAATCTATTTCTTGACATAGATATATATTATAAATATAATATTATATGTGTTTTTATATCTAAATTGGCAAGTGGGAGGTGTAGAATATATGAAAAGAACTTATCAACCTAATAGAAGAAAAAGATCTATGGATCATGGTTTTAGAAAAAGAATGAGTACTAGAGCTGGTAGAGAAGTGTTAAGAAGAAGAAGGCTAAAAGGAAGAAAAAGACTTTCAGCATAATTAAATGGAAAAAAATTTAAGACTTAGAAAAAATGAAGATTATAAAAAGGTATATAGTAGAGGTTTCAGGTTTTATAACAAAGATTTTAATGGCCTTTGCCTAGATAGTAAAAATAATGGACCAAGGGTTGGCTTTACCATTACTAAAAAGTATGGGAAGGCAAATATGAGAAACAGGACTAGAAGAAGATTAAAGGAAATAGTAAGACTAAATCGAGATATTTTGCCAAATTTAGATATAATAATTGTTCCTAAAAAGCACACATATACTATGGATTTTAATTCGCTTAATGATTCTTATTTAAACCTTATTTATTTTATGAACAAGAGGTATAAAAGAAAATGAATAAATTAGCTATTTCGCTTATTATGTTCTATAAGAAATATATTTCTCATTATTTAGGGGAAGGTAAGTGCAAATTTACGCCAACTTGTTCTAGCTATGCCATTATGAGCTATAAAAAATATAATTTTTTTAAGGCAACTTTTTTAACAGTCTGGAGAATTCTAAGATGTAATCCATTTAGTAAAGGGGGATATGACCCTTTAAAATAGGAGGTTATTATTGCAAATATTAAGTGATTTTTTGGGTAAGATACTCAAATTTATCTTTGAAGCTCTTCAAGGAATTGGCGCAGAGCCTGCTAGCGTTTCTTATTATGCTCTATCCATTATACTTATGAGTGTATTAATGAAACTTATAACTATGCCGCTAATGCTAAAATCAAGCAAGAACGCTGAAAAGATGCAAAGTCTTGGACCAAAACAAAAAGAAATTCAGGAAAAATATAAAAAAGACCCTGAGACCTTAAATAGAGAACTTATGAAACTGTATAAAGAAGAAAACATTTCACCAACTGGTGGTTGTCTTCCAATGATTCTTAATCTAATTATAGTTTTTGCTATGCTTTCAGTTATTAGAGATCCTGCTAAACACATGTTTGAAAATAAGGAACTAATAAATACTATAGCTAAAAACTTCTTTTGGATAAAGGACATTACTGGACCAGACCCACTAAAGTTTGGTTTACCACTTTTATATTCTTTATCAATGTTTTTATATTCTTCAATTTTAAGTTCACAAACTCCTAAAGCTCCAAACCAAAATATGCAGTCAATGAATATGATGACTAAGTATATGCTTCCAGTTATGATGTTCTTCTTTTCATGGACATGGCCAGCAGGACTTTTACTATACTGGGGAACAGGTAATGTTGTGGAGATTTTAGTAAGATTTATTTCTAAGAGTTTTATAAAACAAGGGGAGGAAAAATAGTGAGACAAGTAGTAAGAACAGGAAAGACAATAGACGATGCTGTTAATTCTTGCTTAAAAGTCCTTCAAGTAGACAAAGATAAAGTTCAAATTGAAGTTATTGAAGAACCTAAGACAGGTTTGTTTGGAATAATAGGTTCCAAAGATGCAATTGTAAGAGTAAGTGTGAAGGAAGAAAAAGAAGATATTCTTTCAAGTAGCTTATTTAATGATGGCCCAAGCGAGGGTGAAAAGGTAGAAGAGACTACAAGTAGAGAATTTAAGGAAGAGTCTGAAGAAGAAACAAATAATATAGAAAATGATTTAAATTCTTCTTTAGAAGAAAGTACTCACGAACAATTTTTATCTGAAGAAGATAAGAATGAGGAATTTATAGAAAAAGAAGAAGATGAAAATGAAGATGAAGATTTTTCTGATATAGATGAAGAAGAATCTGTAGTTTCTGTAAGCGAAGAAGAGCTTTTAGAAAAAGCCAAGATAAGCCAAGAGCTACTTGGAGATATTCTTTCTAATATGAAGATTGAATCAAGTATTGAATACAATATAGTTAAAGAAAGAAATATTATTGAATTTAATATAAATGCTTTTGATGACAGAGATACATCTATAGTTATTGGTAGGAGAGGAGAAACCCTTGATGCCATCAACTACATTTTAAATCTTGTTTCTAACAAAAACTTTGAAAATTATACAAGAGTAGTTCTTGATATTGCAAATTATAGGAAGAAAAGAGAAGATCAGTTAATAAAACTTGCTCAAAATAAGGCTTTTAAAGTTAAGAAGTATAAAAAGAATATAAGACTTGAGCCTATGAATCCATACGAAAGAAGAATAGTTCATACAGCTCTTCAATCTTTTGAGGGAGTAACTACTGTATCTGAAGGTCAAGAACCTTATAGAAAAGTTGTAATCAAATATATAAAAAATATGTAGAAAATTTGAGTGAAAAAGCCACTTTTTAATTTAAGAGGCTTTTTTCTTTTTTAATATAAAATGTAGAATTTTTATATTTGGCTGGAAAAAATTTATACTTTGGGATATATTTAAATATATAAATTCTATATTTTATTTATTTTTTCATAAAGGAGGGGAAAATGGAAGATACAATTTGTGCTATATCAACTGCTATCTCTAAGAGCGGAATTGGGATTGTAAGACTATCGGGTAGGGAGGCTTTTGAACTTGGAAAAAAGCATTTTAAATCTAAGACCAATTCAAATATAGAAAATAGAAAATTAATGTATGGTAATTTTTATGATAACGATGAAAATCTTATAGACGAGGTTCTGATTTCTTTTATAAGGGGACCTAAATCTTATACAACTGAAGATATGGTAGAAGTTTATTCACATGGTTCTATTGTTTCTGTTAAAAAGATTTTAGAAAGCTTTTTACATTCTGGTGCAAGAATGGCAGAAAGAGGAGAATTTACTAAAAGAGCTTTTTTAAATGGTAGAATAGATTTAACAAAGGCTGAGGCTGTACTTGATCTTATTAACTCTGAAACAGAGATAGAGCATAGGTCTGCCTTAAATCAGCTTGAGGGATCTGTTACAAGAGAGATTGGTAAGATTTTAGATGATTTAACTGATTTAAATGTTCTTATGGAAGCTTCGATTAATTTTTCTGAAGATGATGAAATAGAGCCAGATAAAAGTTCACTTATTAAAAAGACTGAAGAAGTTTTAGATGAAATAGAAATATTAATTGAATCTCATAAGAGGGGCAAGATTATAAAAAATGGTATTAAAACTATAATTATTGGCAAGCCAAATGTAGGAAAGTCCAGCCTTTTAAATAATTTCCTAAATGAAAATAGGGCTATTGTTACAGATATTCCAGGAACGACTAGAGATGTTATAGAAGAATTTTTGGATGTAGATGGACTTAGTGTAAAGATTGTAGATACAGCTGGAATTAGGCTAACTGAAGATTTAGTGGAAAAAATAGGCGTTGAAAAATCACTAGACCTATCTAAAAATGCAGACCTAATAATAGCAATATTCGATGGTTCAAAAGAGCTTGAAAAGGAAGACTATATGATTTTAGATCATATAAGGGATAAGGAAAAAATTATTGTTGTAAATAAAACAGACCTTGATTTAAAAATAAATTTAGAAGAAATAGAAAAAAGAACTGGAAGTAAACCTATTTTCGCCTCAATGAGTGAAAGAAAGGGAATAAAGGAAATTTTAGATAGTATAAGTAGTCTATTTTTTAGCGGGAAAATCGAAGAGATGGATGATCTTGTGATTACAAGTAGTAGGCAGGAAAATCTTTTAAAAAAAGCCTACTTTTCACTTAAAAATGTTTTAAAGGGATTAGAAGATAATATTTTCCTTGACCTTATAGACGTTGATTTGAAAATAGCTACAGATAGTATTGCAGAGATATTAGGTAGAAATTTTGAAAAAGAAGATGTTCTTGATCAAATTTTCAAGAAATTTTGTATAGGTAAATAGATAATATGGAAGAGATAAAATATTTTGTTGAAGATGAATTTGATATTATAGTTGTAGGTGCAGGCCACGCTGGATGTGAGGCGGGACTTGCAAGTAGCCGACTTGGAAAGAAAACTCTAGTTATAACCATGTCCTTAGAGTCAATTGGAGACCTGCCTTGTAATCCAAACATAGGGGGTACTGGAAAAGGTCATTTAGTTAGAGAAATCGATGCTCTAGGTGGTCAGATGGCTATAAATATAGATAAATCTTTTATTCAGTCTAGAATGCTAAATACTTCAAAAGGTCCTGCCGTTCACTCACTTAGAGTTCAAGCTGATAAGATTAAATATCACATAAACTTAAAAAAAAGTTTTAGAAGACGAGAAAAATTTAAGTCTAGTTGAGGGAGAAGTAATAGAAATTCTCGAAGAAGATGGAAGAGCTGTAGGAGTTAAGCTTTCGAGAGGTTCTATATTTAAGTCTAAGGCTGTTATAGTTGCTAGTGGAACTTATCTAAGTGCCGAAATTTTGATGGGAGAGCTAAAATATAAGTCTGGGCCACATGGTATGGCACCATCATATAGTCTATCAGATTCTCTCAGAAAACTTGGAATAAGTTTAAAGAGATTTAAAACTGGCACGCCAGCTAGAGTTCATAAAGATAGCCTTGATTATTCTTTGATGGAGGTTCAAAAGGGAGATGAAAAAATAATTCCATTTTCTTTTATGACAGATAGAGAAAGTATTCAAATCGATCAGGTAGACTGCTATCTAACTTATACTACAGAGGAAACTAAAAAGATAATATTAGAAAATTTACACAGATCGCCTATGTATTCAGGTGAAAAGAGGGGAGTAGGCCCTAGATACTGTCCATCTATTGAAGATAAGGTTGTAAGATTTTCTGATAAAGATGTTCATCAGGTTTTTATAGAACCAGAGGGACTAACAACTAAGGAGATGTATGCAGCTGGAGTTTCTTCGACCCTACCTTATGAAGTTCAGCTAAAAATGTATAAAACAATAAAGGGTATGAAAGATGTAAAAATTCTAAGGCCATGCTATGGAATAGAATATGATACTATTGAACCAACAAGACTTAAAAGAACTCTTGAATCAAAGGATCTTGAAAGCCTTTATTTTGCTGGTCAAATAAATGGATCAAGCGGATACGAAGAAGCTGCTTGTCAGGGCCTTGTAGCTGGAATTAATGCAAGTAGGAAAATAGACGGCTTAGAAGATTTTATCTTAGATAGATCAAATGCCTATATAGGAGTTTTGATAGATGATTTAGTTACAAAGGGAACCAACGAACCATATAGGATGATGACATCTAGGTGTGAATATAGACTTTATCTAAGGCAAGATAATGCAGATATAAGGCTTACTCAAAAAGGTTATGATATTGGACTTGTTAGCGAAGAGAGATATAGGAAATTTAAAGAAAAGAAAGAACTAATAGATAGTGAGATTGAAAGATTGAAGCTAATAAATATTAATCCAAGCCTTGAAAATAACAAGATTCTTTTAAGCCTTGGGAGTGAAGAAATAAAAAATTCAATTAGCCTATATAATCTTATAAAAAGACCAGAGCTAAACCTTTTAGATACGCTCAAGGCTTTTGAGACCTACATTAATATACCGATTGAAGTTTTAGAAGAAGTTGAGATAATATCCAAGTATGAAGGCTATATAAAAAAACAAATGCAGCAAATAGAATCTTTTAGGAAATTAGAAAATAGAAGCTTAAAAAATATAGAAGATTATAAAGATATAAAGGGACTTTCTAATGAAGCTATTCAAAAATTAAATCAAATGAAACCAGACTCGGTTGGTCAGGCTAGTAGAATATCAGGAGTATCGCCATCTGATATTAACGTCTTACTTATTCATTTGGAGCTGGAAAGGAGAAAAGTTGGGAAATAAATTTGTTGAAGAACTTGAAGCTAAGGGAATCTTAACTTTAGAAAAAAAAAGAAAAAATAGAAAGATTTAAAGAGCTTGTTTTAGACTGGAATAAAAAAATCAACCTTACAGCTATAACAGAAGATGAAGAGTTCTATCTAAAACATACATTAGACTCTATTCTTGCCCTTCAAGCTGAAGAATTTTTTAATGCTAGAAAAATAATAGATATAGGAACAGGAGCGGGATTTCCAGGTATTATATTAAAAATTTTACTTGATGAAAAAGAATTTACCTTAATGGATAGCCTTAAAAAGAGGATTAATTTCTTACAATTAGTTAAAGATGACTTAGGTTTAAAAAAGCTAGAACTCATCCACGCGAGAGCCGAAGAGTTAGCTAGAGATAAAAACTATAGGGAAAAATATGATATAGCTGTATCTAGAGCAGTAGCAGAGCTTAGAACTTTAAGTGAATACTCACTTCCATTTGTTAAAAAAGGCGGATCATTTATAAGTATGAAGGGAGGGGCAGCCGAGGAAGAACTAAGTCTTTCCAAAAATGCAATAAAAATTTTGGGAGGGGGTATTGATAGAATAATTAACTATTCCTTAACTGAAAATGATCATGATAGAAGCCTAATAATTGTAAACAAAACCTCCATAACACCACTAAAATATCCTAGAGCTGGAGGAAAGCCTAGATCAAAACCACTATAATAATAAAGCAAAAGTAGTAGATATTATCTTTATATATCTACTACTTTTTTAATAAAATTAAAAAGGAAGCTAATATTAATACATATTAGCATAATAAAGAACACTATAAAGCTTGACAAATAAGATAAAATAGTGTAAAATTTAAAATAAGGAGGAGTACCTGTAACAATAAATGACAAGGCAAATGGTGCAAATTGGAGATATTGTGAAATATATTTAAATGAAGCAAAAATGGGAACAAGATCAAGTGAAGATAATGTTGCAACAATTATTCATGAGATGGGTCATGTACTTGGTTTAAGAGATATATATAATAAAAATTCAATAATGCATTTTAATGATGGTGGATATGCAAGAAAAGTAACAAAAGATGCGAATGATGCAGTAGTTAATAAATACTAGGAGGTATATTATGAAAAAGAAAATATTAGTCTTAGCACTACTTTTAATATTTACTTCATGCGCGAAGACTGAAAACAAAGAAAAGGCTGAACTAGCACCTAAGAAAACAGAAACAGCTGAAATAGAAAATGAAAAAGAAGTTAATAGTAGCGAAGACAAAGAAGATTTCGTTTTACTTAAAGATAATATAGATAAAAAAGACATTCTTTATAGTGGAGGTACGAGTGCTTCCTATTCAGCAGAAGGAGATTATATAAGCCAAAGCAAGGAAGCTGAAGCAATAATAATAGCTAAAGTAGAAGGAAAGGGAGAAGGCAGAAAACTATCAAGAGGAGGATTAATTTTTACTCCAATTAATGTAGAAGTATTAGATGTATTAAAAGGAGATAAAAATAGAGATTTTTCAACTATAGAACAAGTAGGTGGAGTAACAACAGCAAGAAACTATAGAGACTTTAACTTTGAAACCTCCAACGAAAAAATGGGCCTAGATAAATTAAGTGATGAAGAACTTGATAATAAATATATTGAAATGTATCCAGATGCATATAAGGAATTAAAAAAGGGTGGAGTATATATATTTTATTTAGGAGATCCAGAAAATGAAAAATTAAATTTTACTATACAAATGGACTCATACTCAATACTAAGCCTAGATGAAAACTACGAAGAGTCAAAACAAGTAGCAAATATGATAAAAGAAGAAAGTAAAGCAGCCTATGAATCAGAAGATATATACTTCAAAGGAGAAGTAGACGGAAAAGTAAGTTTAAAAGATATAATAAAGGCAGCAAAAGAATAAAGCATTTTAATTAATATTAAAGCAAGCTAAGTTTAGCTTGCTTTTTTAATTGTGCGCTTTAGCATGAATAAACCACCAGCTATGCTGGTGGTAGAAAAATAAGCTTTAGCTTCAAGCAAAAAACCTCCCATGATAAACTATTTATGTTACTGGCAGTAGCATAGACAGAAAAGGGAGGTATCCTAAATGGATAATAATAGTTTATCACATACATCATGGAATTGTAAGTATCATATAGTATTTGCTCCAAAATATAGAAGACAAGTAATATATGGAAGGTTAAAACAAGATATAGGAAAAATATTAAGGGACTTATGTGATAGAAAAGGAATAAGCATAATAGAAGCAGAATGTTGTCCAGACCATATTCATATGTTGTTAGAAATTCCACCGAAATACAGCATATCTCAAACAATGGGCTATTTAAAAGGAAAAAGTAGTTTGATAATATTTGACAGACATGCAAACTTAAAATACAAATACGGAAATAGACATTTTTGGTGCAGAGGATATTATGTAGATACAGCAGGAAAAAATGCGAAAAAAATACAAGAATATATAAAAAATCAATTAAAAGAAGATTACATGGCAGACCAAATAAGCATTAAAGAATTTGTAGACCCGTTTACGGGAGAGCAAGTAAACAAAAGCAAAAAGTAAGGTGCTTTAGCACCAGCTGTGAAAATTGGTGCACGAGAAAGAAAGTTCGAAGCATGAAATGCTGCCGGTAACAGCCCCTTATAGGGGCAAAACAAACCACCGGCTTAGCCGGTGGTTATGATTACAAAAATTATTAATAATTAGCTATTCATTAGTTATGTTTCACGTGAAACATATATTAAACAAAAAAAAAACTAAAATGTTTCACGTGAAACAAAATACAGATTAAACTATAAATATATGGTACAATATAAATGAAGGTGAAAAAATGAAAATTAGTATTTATATTGATAGAGATTGGGCGGAAAATAAAAATATTTTTTTGCTTTTTAAAAAACTAAGAAAATTATCTATTGATAGAAGACTTGAGATTAAAAAAATTGCAACATTCAAATATAATGCAAAAAATATAGAAAAAATAATAAATAATAAAGATGAAAACAAGATAATTATATCTGCAAAAAACAAGTATATAGCAAAAGCAAAGGTTAACTCAAGTCATTTTGAAAATTATACAGACAAAAATACAATCTTTCTTGATGAAAACCTAATCAATTTAAATGAAGAATTTTCAAAGCTTGAAAAGAATAGCTATTTAATATCTTATAAGTTTTTTGGCATATCTAAAAGAGACCTAAGAGAAAAACTAATATTAGACTTTAAAAAATATAATATTTTAGTAAAAATCAAGGGCTTTAAATTAAACGACGAACTAATTCTAACTATAAAATTTAAAAATGACAGCTACTTAAAAACAGATCTGAGCTTTATAGATGACTTATTTGCGAGTGAATACAAAGAGTATTATATAGGAAAAAATTATAAATCTGCTGAAGAAAGTCTATTTTCAGAAATAAAAAAAAGAAATATTAATCTAATAACTGGCGAATCTATAACAGGAGGGCTTGTTGCAGCTAAGTTTATAAATAACAAGGGTGCATCCAATTATATAAAGGAATCCTTTATAGTATATTCTAATGAGGCAAAGATTAAAACACTTGGAGTAAGGAAAAATACTTTAGATAAATATACAGCCGTAAGCAAACAAACACTTATTGAGATGCTAAAAGGACTAGAAAGAAAGAACACTTTGGCTATAGCTACAAGCGGCTATGCAGACGGAGAAAGAGATATATGCGGTATAGTATATTTTGGTGCATATTATAATGGAAGATTTAGGCTAGTAAGAAAAAGATATAGAGGAAAAAGAAATGAGGTAAGGGAAAATGCAAGTAAGGACGCCTTATTAAATGCCTATATTTTATTAAAATCTTTATAAAAATATTTCTTATATAGCTAGCAATATGGTATAATTTATTAAAAAGGAGGGTTTATGGCTAGAATAATCTCTATATTCAATCAAAAAGGAGGAGTTGGGAAAACAACTTCTGTGGTTAATATTGCTTCGGCTCTGGGAAAGCTCGGTAAAAAAGTGCTTGTTGTGGACATAGATCCTCAAGGCAATGCTACAAGCGGTCTAGGAGTAGATAAGAATTCTCATAAAACTATTTATTCCTTATTACTTAATAGTAATTTTGAAGATGGGTATTTAAAAGAAACATCTTCTAAAAATGTATCCCTTATCCCAGCTAATTCAGAGCTTGCAGGAACTGAAGTGGAGCTTGTTAATTTAGAGGATAGGGAGCTTAGGCTAAAAAATGCTCTAGAAAAATTTGAAAATGATTTTGATTATATACTAATTGACCCACCGCCTTCTTTGGGTCAGCTTAGTATCAACGCTTTAGTAGCATCAGATTCCATTATCATACCGATTCAGGCTGAGTATTATGCTTTGGAAGGAGTAAGTGAGCTTGTAAAAACCTACAATCTAGTAAAAGATACTCTAAATAAAGATTTAGAGATAGAAGGGGTTTTAATTTCTATGTTTGATGGAAGGAACAATTTAGCTCTAGAAGTTCTTGAGGAAGTTAAAAAGTATTTTAAGTCAAAAGTTTTTAAAACTTCAATTCCAAGAAATATAAGGGTAGCTGAAGCTCCGTCCTATGGTCTTTCTGTAATTGACTACGATGAAAATTCTAAGGGAGCAAAGGCCTATATGAAGATTGCTAAAGAGATAGTAAGAAACAATAAGAGGTGATTCAGTGGCAAAAAAAGAACGGGACTAGGCAAGGGCTTAGGAGCTTTAATAAGTAGTGAAGATATTGAAAGGGAGAAAAAAGACTCCATTGAAAAAATTGATTTAGATACTATAAGAGCCAATAAAGATCAGCCTAGAAAAGAATTTGATGAAGAAAAAATTAAAGAGTTGGCTGAGTCAATAAAAAGTCATGGAATAATTCAGCCGCTTATATTAAGGAAGAAAGATGGATATTATGAAATTGTAGCTGGGGAGAGAAGATTTAGGGCGGCAAAGCTTGTTCAACTTGAAAAAGTTCCCGCTATTGTTGTCGACATAGACGATGACAAGGCAAATGTTCTTTCTATAATTGAAAATATTCAAAGGGAAGATTTAAATGCTGTTGAAGAAGCGAGTAGTTATAAGAGCCTACTTGAAAGGTATAAGATAACCCAGGAGGAGCTTTCTAAAAAGATTGGAAAATCAAGGTCTTATATAACAAATACAATTAGACTTCTTAATTTAGATGATGAAAGCTTAAAATCTTTAGAAGATAGGTCTATAACGCCTACTCAAGCTAGAAGTTTACTTGCAATAGATGATTTAAAAAAGAGAAATAAATATCTTAATGATCTCATAAACAAAAAGACAAATATTAGAAAGATTGAGAAAGCAAGTAAAGAAAAAGAAAAAGATATTTTTAGTGAAGATTTAGAAAAGAGAATGGAAGAAGTTCTTGGAACTAAGGTAAGTATTGTAAAAAGAAAAAAAGGTGGAAAGATCGAAATAAAATATTTTGACAATGACGACCTACAAAGATTATTAGAATTATTAAATATAGAGTAAAGGAGATTATAAAGTGGATAAATTAATTAATTTAAGTCTAGAAAATTATTTGGAAAATGCTAAAACAAAGGAACCATACCCAGGAGGAGGATCTGTAGCAGCTTATGTTGGAGCAGTTGGAACAGCTCTTTCTATCATGGTTTTAAATCTATCTTATGACAAAAAATCATACAAAGAAATAGACGAGTCTATTAAAACAAAGCTAGAAGACTTAAAAGCTTCATTTGATAAGGATATTGAACTTTTAAAAAAATATGTAGATGAAGATGCAAGTAGTTTTGGGGGCGTGTTAGATGCTTTAAAACTTCCTAAAGAAACTGAAGAAGAAAAGAAAATTAGAAGTGAAAAGATTCAAGATGGTTATAAATATGCTTTAGAAGTTCCTCTTGGAACTGCTAGAACTTTAAATAACATCTTAAATAACCTAGATCTTTTTCGTAAAATATGGTACAGTTTCAGCAATTACTGATGTAGGATGCTCAATTCTTTTTGTAAGTTCAGCTATTGAGGCAGCTTTATTTAATGTTACTATAAATCTAAAGTCACTAAAGGATGAGGATTTTAGATCTAAGGTAGAAAAAGAAACTCATGACTTAATTGAAAATGCTCATAGATTAAGGGATAAATATCTAGAAGAAACCTACAATAGATTAAAATAGGAGGGTTTATGATTTATTTTGACAATGCTGCAACATCTTTTCCCAAACCAAAAGAGGTTATAGATGCAGTTAGTGAGTGTATGACTTCTTATGCGGCAAACCCAGGTAGGTCTGGGCATAAAATGTCTCTTATGATGGATAGAAAAATATTTGAAGCTAGAGAAGAAATAACAGATTTTATAGGTGGAGATGACCCGCTTAAGCTAATTTTTACTTCTAATGCTACTGAAGCGCTAAATATTGCAATAAGGGGTTCGGTTCACGAAGAAAGCCACGTTGTTACTACATCTCTTGAGCATAATTCTGTTTTAAGACCGCTTACACATTTAAAAAATGATAAAAATATAAAGTTAGATATTGTTTACGGTGACAAAAATTCTTATTTGAGTGCTAATAAGATTATGGAAAAGGTAACTAAAGATACAAGGGCTGTAGTTGTTACCCATATTTCCAACTTAACTGGAAGCGTAGTTGATATAGAAGAATTAGGCCAAAGAATTAAAGATTTAAATCCCAATATATTATTTATAGTTGACGCCTCTCAGTCAATTGGTCTTTTTGATGTAGATGTAAAAAGTATGAATATAGATTTACTTTGCTTTCCAGGACATAAGTCGCTACTTGGGCCAATGGGAACTGGAGCATGCTATATAAATACAGACATAGAGCTTGACTGTTATAGAGAGGGTGGAACAGGATCTTTTTCTAAACAATTAACCCAGCCTAATGTATATCCTGATAAGTTTGAAGCTGGCACTTTAAATGGGCCTGGTATAGTTGGGCTTATGGAAGGAGTAAGATATATTAAAAAAGTTGGAAGAGAAAATATTAAAAAGCATGAGCTTTCACTAAGGAAAAGATTTATAGAGGGGATTAAGGATTTGGATTTTGTTACAGTCTATGGCCCAATTGACGAACACTATTCGAATGTTTTAGCTATGAATATTAATGGAGTAGATTCATCTCTTGTTAGCTATAGGTTATCCGAAGAATTTGATATTGCAACTCGTCCAGGTATTCACTGCGCACCTCTTTGTCATGAAACTATAAATACAAGCGATATTGGGCTTGTGAGATTTAGTTTTGGCTACAGCAATACAGAAGAGGAAGTTGATAAGGCTATTTCTGCAATTAAAGCAATAGGTGAAAGTGAATGCAAGGATTAATAAATTTTTTTAAAACCGCTTCAGTCATATTATCGATAATAAGCATTGTGGGTGTCATTTTTCTATTTATGGTTATAGGTATTTTAAATAGAAGAATCAATAGGCTAAGAAAAAGATATGACAAGCTCCTTAGGGGTAGGGGAGAGATTAACATGGAAGAACTTGTTAGTATGCACTCTAAGGAAATAGAAAATTCTGAAATAAAGTTAAGTGAACTTGAAAATGATTTTAAGTTGCAAAAAGATTTTATAAAAAGAAGTATAGAGGAAATCCAAAACCAAAACAATCTAGCTGTTTCAAAGATAGGATTTCATAGGTATAATGCATTTGAGTATTTAAAGGGAGAAATGAGTTTTTCTTTAGCCCTTTTAGATGGATCTGGAAATGGACTTATAGTTACATCTATTTTTGGTAGAGAGAATTCGCAGATGTATGCAAAAGAAGTTAAAAATTTAAAAGCGGTTGATGAGTTATCTATAGAAGAAGAAATTGCTTTAAAAATGGCAATAGATAAAAAATAATTTTAGGAGGAATTAAATTGGAACTTTTTGAAGGCTTAAAGAAAAATATTGAAAACAAGGATTTAAGAATTGTATTTCCTGAATCTCAAGATGAAAGAATTTTAAGAGCTGTAGCTAGGCTTGAAAAGGAAAAAATAGTTAGACCGATACTTATTGGAAGTAGGGAAGAAGTATTAAATAAGGGAAAAGAATTGGACCTTGACCTTGGAGGAATAGAAATTATTGATCCAGAAAATTATGATGGATATGAAGATTTGGTTAATAGCTTTGTTGAAAGAAGAAAGGGAAAAGCAGCTAAAGACGATGCATATAAAATTCTAAAAAATCATAACTATTTTGGAACAATGCTAGTTTATAAGAAGCTTGCTGATGGAATGGTTTCAGGTGCTGTAGGATCAACTGGCGATACTGTAAGACCAGCCCTACAAATTGTAAAGACAAAGCCTGGAGTATCTAGAATTTCTGGAGCCATGATTATGATTAGTCCTGAAGGTGAAAAATACGTATTTTCTGATATAGCTATAAATATTACTCTCGAAGAAGATGCCTTGGCAGAAGTTGCGGTTGAAACAGCTAAAACTGCTAAGATGTTTGGTATAGATCCTAAAGTTGCTCTTCTTTCTTTTTCAAGTAAGGGTTCTGCTAAGTCTCCTGAGCAAGAAAAAGTAATGAATGCAGCTATTAAGGCAAAAAATATGGCACCTGAATTTAAAATAGATGGAGAGCTTCAATTTGATGCAGCTTTTGTAGAAAGTGTTGGGGTGAAGAAGGCTCCAGGCTCTGAAGTTGCAGGTAAGGCAAATGTATTTATCTTTCCTAGCTTGGAAGCTGGAAATATTGGATATAAAATTGCACAAAGACTTGGTAAGTTTGAAGCGATTGGCCCTATTCTTCAAGGACTTGCAGCGCCAATTTCTGACCTATCAAGAGGATGTAATGAAGAAGATATATATAAATTAACTATAATTACGGCAAATCAAGCAATAAATGACTAGGGTTTATAGGTACAGAGATCTTTCTATCATAGATTTTGGAGAAATGGAGATCTTAATAGCTTGTGACTCACTTGGCTCTATTGGGGAGAAGAAGTTAGATTTAGTTAAAACTAAAAATGAGATAGCTGGATACTATGAAGCTAGAGTTGTTTTAATGGAACTTATATCTCAGGGCGGTGAGATAAAAAGTCTTGTAAATGCTGTTTGTAATGAGTGGAATCCAACAGGAGCAGGAATTAAAAAAGGTATAGAACGTGCCTTGAAGGAAATAAATCTTGATCCTAATTTAGTTCTTAATGGTTCAACAGAGGAAAATTTTGAAACTTCTATGACTGCTTTAGGAATTATGGGAGTAGCTACAAGAAAAAAGAAATCATACTACTCAAAATCGGGTGAGATTGTATTGGCACTTGGAAAAAGGCTTTTGGGAGAAGATGTTGTAAAAGATGGTGGAAGCAGAATATTATCTTTAAATGATCTTATTCACCTTAGAAAAATGGACTATATCTCAGAACTCTTACCTGTTGGGTCTAAGGGAATTAATTATGAAATTTCAAAACTTGAAGAAAATAGTGGTTTAAAAGCAGAAATTTATGATAGTAAAATCGACAAGAACCTATCATGCGGTCCTTCAACAGTTGTCCTAGCTAGTTTAAAAGAAGAAGATATTAAGAAACTTGATTTTTTAGATATAGATAAAGAAATTGTGGCAAAGTTTATATAATATAAAGAGGTATGAAATGAAATTTAAAATATTAAATAGTAGTGCAAAAAAATATTTGAAAAATGTATATATTGAATATAGCCCAATATTTGAAAGATTGGCACTAGGGGCTAATAATCAAGATAAGATTATTATTGATGCACTAGGAGCTTGCTTGCAAGTTAAGAATAGGGAAGTTATAGACTCTGGATTTATTTATACAGTAACATTAAATGAGGTCTATAAAAATGATAAAAATCACTTTAATAAAATTGATAGCGATGACCAATATTTTTTAACTACGCTTCCAGAAAATACTATGGAATTTCAAAAATTAAATGATTTAAAATATAGTTTAAGAGCACCCCTTATCCTTAAAAATTACTATGACCTTTCTATTGGAGAGATATCAAACATACTTGATGAAAAGGCGGACATAGTTGAAAGAAGGATAAAGAGAGCTGAAAAGAGGCTGATATAATGAAAGAGACAATTAAAACATATTTAGACAATGAAACAACAAAACTAGCTTCAGGTCAAAAACCAATTAGAGAAGATATACTAAAAAAAGTTGATAAACTTCCTTTCTTTTACTACATGAAAAAAACTTTTTTTATGCTTATTGGTCTGGTAATTATTTTAGCTATAGTAATATTTGCTTTTGCAAAACCATCATCTAAAAACAAAGATAAGAAGCCAGAAAATAAAGTAACAGAAACTTCAAGTCCAAATACTAGTCAAACTAATACCAATAATAGCACTACAAGTAGTCCAGACAAAAATCAAAATAATAACAACACACAAAATACAACTAACACAAATGAGTTAAATAAAGATAAAACCAATGAGTCAACTGAAGATGGACAAAATGCAGACACTACTAATACAGATTCTTCAGTAAATTCAATATCAAATAAGAAAACTGATAAGTTTGATGTAACAGTTAAAAATAGTGAAGTTAGTTTTGATAGTCCTAAACTAGACATATATGTAAAAAATTTAGGGGAAGAAACAAGTATTACTTCTACTTTTGATGTTTATAAAGATGGTAACAAACTTGAACTTAAAGAAGAAATTCAAAGTGTTGAAGCTCAGCTAAAAAAAGATGCTGTATTATATATAGGGATAGATTTAAGTGACTACGAAGGCTTTGATAAAGGCAAGTACAAGATAAGTAAGGAATTATCTGGGGAAGAAGTATCATTTGATATAACTGTAAAATAATGAGAGTAGATAAATTTTTAGCTAATTCAGGAATTGGCAGTAGAAAAGAAGTCAAAAAACTAATTAAAGAAAAAAAGAGTTAGGCTTGGAGATGAAATTATAAAAGATCCAGGCAAGGAAGTAAAAGATAGCGACTTAGTTTATCTAGATAATGTGCCCATATCTTATAAAAAATATGTCTATATAGTTATGAACAAGAGAGCTGGCGTGGTAAGCGCTGTAGAAGATAATATTTACCAGACGGTAGTAGAAGAACTGGATGATTACCTACTTAGCTTTAAACCTTTTCCAGTTGGTAGACTAGACAGGGATACTACTGGCCTACTTATTCTAACTAATGATGGTGATTTTTCTCATAATTGCATGCACCCTAAAAGAGGAGTAAAAAAAACTTATTTAGCTCTTGTAGATAGGGATCTGGAGGAAAAAGATGTGGTAAAATTCCAAAAAGGAATATTTTTAGAAGAGGAAAATATAAGGACAAAAGAGGCAAAACTTGAAATATTAGAAGATAGACTTGCTAGGGTTACAATTACAGAAGGAAAGTATCATCAGGTTAAGAGAATGTTTAAGGCCTGCGAAAAAAATGTAATTGAACTTAAAAGGATTAAGATAGGAGAATATGAACTTCCAGAAGATCTAAAGCTAGGGGATTATAGAGAAGTTGATAGAAATAGTCTTGATAAAATATTTGAATAAAACCTGCTGGGATTAAATTTTTCCCCAGCAGGTTTTTTATATAAAAATCTAAATATATTTTTTTGTAGAAAAATTAGCTTATGCTTTAATAAAAAGACTTCCCTTCTCTAAACAAGTTACTAAGAACTAATATTTATAAAGCTAAAGCATAGATACAATAGCTTTGCCAAATAGATGTTTTAGTTTTACATAAAAAGCCTACTACTTAGACTAAAGAAAAATTATTTTTTAAAGAGTAAATTCTATAAAGACCTTTAAAAATAATTCGTATTTTACCCATAATAATAAGCTAGGATAAAAATTACTATATAGAGGAAACTCCTTCCTTACTTAAAACATATTCATATTCTTTTTCCTTAACTACAACGCTTTTAGCCAGATAATCTGTAATAGATTTATTTTCATCATTAAAAAATATAAGTAGGGCAAAAAGGTTAGTTGGGAAATTTAAAAGTAGAAATCTAGCAACAACTTCTCTAAATATAATATCTAGCAAATTAAAATCATCTTTTTCATAAATTACCTTAAGACCCATAATAATTTTTCCAATGCTTTGTCCTTTTGTGAGATAGGAGCTTATAGAAAAGTATAGAAGAACTATAATAGTAGAAAATGCGGCTCCTAGTCTTGTAAGTGGATCAATAGAAAAAATATTAAAAATTATAGATTTTATATTAGATGCAAGGAAACAATCTATAAGAAAAGCTATAAATCTTAGGGAAAATCCTGCATATATAAAAGAGCGAGATTTGTTATATAAACGCCTTTCATATTCTTCATCAAGACTAGATTTGTTAAAGAAAGTTTCTTCAGACTTAGATTGAATATTTAGATCCTCATTACTAGCTTCTTCCTTTTTCTTATTACTAGATTCATAAATTTTATCATCATCATGAAAAGGATAGATAAATTCTATATCTTTTTTATCATTTAAATCATTTAAAATCTTTTTATTTTCATCAGACATTATATACCTCCATAGATCATAAAAGGTCTATCTGCATTTTCTCTAGAAGATATTATAGATTTTACACTTTCTAAATCGGACTTTTCATTAGGAATATATTTTAAAAAGTCTAAAAAAGGTAATGAATTATAAGAATATTCAATTATACTTGCATCTTCAAGATGGTTATCGTGAGTAAGTGCATTAAGTGAGTCCTCTTCATCTCCAATTTTATCGATCATTTTATACTCTAAAGCTTTTTGAGCACTGTAGATTCTACCATCAGCAAATTTCTTAACTTCTTCTTTTGAGAGCTCACGGCCATTTGCTACAATATCTACAAATCTATCATAAGATGAATTTATGAAATCTTGAACAATTTCAAGCTCCTCAGAACTTGGTTCTTTGTAAGGTGAGAGCATATCTTTATTTTTGCCAGATTTTACAGTTACTGCTTTTACACCATATTTTTCCATAAGACCAGAAAAGTTCATTGATTGCATAATTACCCCAATTGAACCAGTTAGAGTTTCTGGATGGGCGTAAATTTTATCGGCATCAGAAGTTATATAAACTCCTCCAGAAGCGCAAATAGTGCCCATTTGAACATAAATAGGTATATTTTTTTCCTTAAGCTTCAAAATTCTTTTTCTAATTTCGCTTGACTCGTAAACTCCTCCACCAGGACTATTTACAAAAAAATATACACCCCTAATCTCATCATCTGAAATAGCCCTATCAAGAGATTTAATAAGCACGCTGTAGCTATTTGAGTTATCTTGAAGATAATTTTTACCATCATCAGCAATAACTCCTTCAAGGCTAAGTTTTAAAATTTTGCCATTTGTTCCAGCCTTTATAATATTTTCATTAGACTTATCTGAAAGCATATTATCAAAAGTATTTTTAAAGTCTTCATTTTCTTTCTTTGGTATTAGAGCATTTATCAAAATTATTATAAGACAAAGAATAATTGCTCCGATCCTTTTTGAATTCATTTTCAAGCTAATAATCCTCCTATTAATTAAGTATATTAAAATAATCTTCTACGCTTTTACCCGAATCTTTAATTTTTTTAGCTAAGTTTTCACCCACATACCTAAAATGCCATGGCTCATATATATATCCTGTCTCACTAACCTTGTCTTTAGCATATCTTAAAATGAAACCATATTTATGGGCATTTTCATTTAAGAAATTAAAAGATGGTGTATTTTCAAAATTAACACTTAAATTTTCTCCATACACAGAAAAATCAAATGCAAGTCCAGTTTGGTGTTCTGAATGACCAGCCCTAGCAGAGTAGGTGTCAGCGTAGTCTCCATCTTCTCTATAATAAGAAGAGAAAAGATTTTCTTGATAGTCATAGCTCCTAAAGGAAGAAATAATCTTTAATGATAAATTATTAGCCCCCATATCAGCTATCATTTTATCAAGTTTCTCCTTAGCTTCTTCATTTACTCCAGGGTTAAAATCGCTTGGAAGATAGTAATTTTTATTAACAATTAGCATTCCTCCAAGTACAAATAAACATTTTTCATCTTCAATTTCTAAAAAATTATCTTTTTTTACATAGTAAAAATTCCCCTTGTACTTTACCTTTAAAAAGCCATCTAAGTCTCCATAAATTTCAACATATTTACTATCAATAGTTTGGCTAGACTTACTAGACTCATCAAATGGCTTTAAATAAAGTGGACTTGACTTAGTCTGAATCATATACTTTTGAAGATCTGAAGGAAAGTCTTTTTCTGAAAAAATATTTTCCCCCTCACTTAAGAGAAGAAATTTATCTTTTAACATAGAGTTATCCTTACTATTTAAAAAAAGAATTATTTCTTTAGAAGTATAATCATCTTTAAAATATTTTCTTAAAGCCTGATATTCTTTTTTATTTTCATCGGGGTCCTTAAGAGAATTTAAATCTACTATCAAAAGATTTTTCTTAAAATAATTAAAATTTTCTTCTAGTTTATTCTTCTCTCTATTTGTTTTAAATAGATTGGATAAATAATCATAACTATAAAAAGTCTTGCTATTTAATTTCTGATTTTTAAAATTCATTTTAAATGTATTATCTTTTTTATCAAAATAAATATAGTTTTCATTTAGCTTATTATCTTTCCCATCAAGTAAGAAGATAAGATCATAGTAAGAATAGTCACAAGAATCTATATTTTTTTTCAAAAAAATATTTGAAGAGAAAAAACTAGTATTTAGATTATCTCCTACAAATAAAACCTTCATTTTATCATTTAAATCCGAAGCAAAATGAATTTCATAATCATCAGAAAAAATATTTCTTTCCTTAGCAAAAGATGTGCTAGAAAAAAGTCCAAATACAAGAAAAATAAAAAGAAAAATTTTTTTTATTAAATTTATTTCCATACAATCACCAACTTGATTATATCATAGATATGACCCCATATAAAATGATAGCTATATTATAAAAAATTTTATAAAAATAATAACTGCGGGGAAAATTCCATACTCTATAGTTATTAAACATCTTCCTTCCAGGTATCGAAAGTATCTTCCAGACACTTAAAAAAATCATCTCCAGGGCGAATAATATGCCTAACCCAATCTTTTTCTATTTTCCAGAGATTTGCCTGAACTGTAAATATACTTCTATCTGTAATTTCAAAAATTCTCTCCCAGCTATCTACAATTCTTTTTTTAACATCATCAAAAGCTCCAATATATTTTCTATCAAAAATATCAAAAGTATGTTTAAGACCCTTAGACCTTAAAAAATCTTCAAAATCCTTTCTATCATCTTCATCTTTTGCAATATATTGATTATTTAAGACCATATCCCACCTTGCTCCATCGAAAAAGATAATTTCATCTTCAGGAACACTCAAGGCGTAAACTACCTGCTTTTCAATTGGCTTTAAACAGTTATACTTTGACACGCTGCACCATATGGGATACTCAGTATCCAGATCACGTTTAATTTTTCTTTCAGCCATCTTAACAAAAAGATCATATTTTTCTAAAAAGAAGGTTGAAGTATCAAGCAAGTGAAGCTCAACATAGAGTCTTTTATTGGTTATTCTGTTTTTCCTTTCAAGTTCATATAAACTATTTTCATGCTGCCTTGTATATAGATTGACATACTCCATACTTACACCCCCATGTATTTATTTTATACCCCTAAGTTTTATAAAAGCTAGGCATATAGTATAATAAATATAGGTGATGTAATGAAAAAAAGAAGTTTTTTTACAATTGTAATATTAATCTCTTTTATACTGCTAGGCATTTATAAAGAAACAGATTTTATTAATAATATAGATAGAGGAATTTTATCAAGTATTCAAGGAATTTTTTCATCAAAATTAATTCTTCCAGATCTAATAACCTCAATTGGAAACCCAGCCACATATTTTATATTGACTCCAATATTTTTAATAATTTTTATGAGGAAAGAGGATAGAAGGGGAGCTAAAACAATTCTTATTTCAGTTCTAATCTCGACTATCCTTATGCTAAGCTTTAAAAATATTTTTAAATTGGAAAGGCCAATTGATTTTATGAGAATTGATCAAAATGGTTATACTTATCCTAGTGGCCATGCCCTAGTTTCAAGTGGAGTATATTTTACTATATATAGGATAAGAAAATTTAAAAAACCCTACAAATATTTTTTCCTTCTTCCAATACTCATTGGCTTAACAAGGCTAATCCTTGGCGTGCATTATCCAAGTGACGTTCTCATGGGAATCCTACTGGGATTAGTGGTTTCATCTTGGTCGATATATTATTATGAGGAAAATTTTTCGATAAGTAAAATTACTTTTAGCAAACAAAAATAATCTTTAATAAAAATTTTAATAAAAAATATTAATCATACTTTTACAAGAAGAGTATTTGTAGTATAATCATAGTGTAATTTATTTTTTATGGAGGATATTATGAAAAAAGTTTATGAAGGAAAAACAAAAGACGTTTATGAATTAGAAAATGGAAATTATGAACTAAAATTCAAAGACACTGTAACAGGAAAGGATGGAGTTTTTGATCCAGGCGAAAATCAAGTAGGTTTAACTATGGATGGAGCTGGAGATGCAAATTTAAAACTAACAAAATTCTTTTTTGAACTTCTTAACAAAAGAGGAATTCCAACTCACTATGTAAACTGTGATATTGAAAATAAAACAATGGAAGTTATAGCTGCAAAACCTTTTGGAAAGGGACTTGAAGCTATCTGCAGATACAAGGCTGTTGGTTCATATTTAAGAAGATATGGTCTTTATATAAAAGAAAAAACTGATCTTCCAGGATTTGTAGAAATTACTATTAAAGATGATAAAGCAGGAGATCCTCCAATCAGTCCAGAATCTCTAGAAATTCTTGGCATAACTTCATTAGAAGAAACTAAAATGCTTTATAAATTAACTAAAGATATTTCAGATATTATTAAAGAAGTTTTAGCTGAAAAAGACCTTGAACTTTATGATATTAAACTTGAATTTGGTAGGGACAAAGAAGGAAATGTTATTCTTATAGATGAAATTTCTGGTGGAAATATGAGAGTTTATAGAGGAGACGAATATATAGATCCACTTAGACTTCCTGGCCTACTTTTAGACTAATAAAATGTTATATATAAAAATCTATTCTAACTTACTCTTAAATCAATCAAATCTTATAACAAAATCCCCTCAAATTACTTTTTTAGAGGGGGTAGGGTTTTTATTTGCAAATTTACTCATATTTTTAGGCTTCTTTATATTTCATGAGCTTGGACATTATATTATGGGTAAAAGAAATAATTTTGAGTTTTTTAGTTTAGATTTTTTATTTTTTGAAATAAGAAAAATAGATAAAAAAATTAAGTTAGCCTTCCATAAGGATTTACCCTTCCCTGGAAGGCTAACTATGCTTTCAAACAAACTAGCTACTAGCGATAACTATATTCATTATTATATGGGAGGCTATTTATTTGAAGCTTTATACATAGCTTTTCTTTCATTATGCTTAATTTTAAGGGGAAAATATATCTATCTTATTTCTATTATGACCTACTATCTAATTAGATATATATATTTTTCTACAAGAAAAGAAGAACTCTTAAGTCTTACAGATTTTACTTATATAAAAATGTTTAAAGACAGAAAAGAAGCCTTAAAAAGCGATGGAAATTATGCCCTACTTCAATTAGTATCTGGGATGAGACCAAGAGATCTGGATTTTAAAAGGGACGATTTTAAAAAAGATATTTTTAAATACTATTACTATCTTGATAAAAAAGAATATAAAAAGCTCTCATCCTACCTTAAAGATTTATATATAGGATCGTTTGGCGAAAATATGGTTAATAAGCTTGCAATATACTACGAGCTTATATTTTATTACTCTTTTATAGAAAAAGATAAGTTTAAAGCCTACAAGTACTATAAGGAAGTTGAAAAAGAGCTTGAACAAGACCTTGATGTAAATTCTCTAAGGATTAGGGCTTATTATGAGTATTATATACAGATTGACGAAAAAAAAAGCTTTAAAATTTATAGAAAAAGCTGTTGAAATGGCACCATCTTATCCAATAAAGGGACTTTCAATAATGGAAGTTGATTTATTAGAAGAACTTAGAGAGGAAATTTTAAAAAATAAACACAAAAATAGAATATACTTATAAAATACTTTAAATTGGGTATAAACTATAAGAGGTGTTTAGCTTATGAAATTTGATTATAATGCTCAAGTTAAAAGACTTGTTTTTTATTTTAAAAGTGGAGAAAAAGAAAAAAAAAGATTTATGTATAGGAGTAGAGTTTGAGCATTTTGCCATAGATAATGAAAGTCTTGAAACTAAAACTTACCATGGAAAAGATGGCGTTGGTGAGTCTCTTGAAGAAATAGGGAAAATGGACTCTTTTATGAGATTTGAAAATGACGGATACCTTCTAGGCCTAACTGCTGATGATTTTGAAATATCAACAGAGCCAGCTGGTCAATTTGAAATATCAATTTCAAAGAAAAAATCTATAAAAGATTTAGAGAAAATATACTTAGATTTTATGAGAAAATATTTGAAAGTTTTTAAAGACAAAAACCAATCGCTTGTAGCCATGGGCTACCATCCAAATACAAGTATCAACGACTTTAAAATCTCTCCCAAAAAACGCTATGAGTTTATGTTTAACTATTTCAAAGATAAGGGAACTATGGCCCATAATATGATGAAGGGAACCTCATCTGTTCAAGTTACTATAGATTACTTAAATGAGAAAGATTTTGTAAACAAGTACAAGGCTTTTACCTATCTTTCTCCTATTTTATATGCCTTATTTGACAATAGCTATATATTTGAAAAAAAGCCTCTTGAGACTTATGCAATAAGACAGGAAATTTGGGAAAACACAGATCTTGCTAGATCAGGAGTCTTAGAAGAAGCCTTCCTAGAGGATTTTTCATACGAAAAATATGCGGAATATATACTAAATAATAATACAATATTTATTGATGACGAGATGGGATTAAGATCAACTGAAAATAAACTTTTTAAGGAAATCTTCGATCCAGAAAAAGAGGGAACGAGTGATATTTTCCATGCTATATCCATAGTTTTTCCAGATGTCAGACTTAAAAGATATATAGAAATTAGAATGATGGATGCAGTGCCATACCCTCTTAATTTTTCAATCGTTACCCTCATAAAAGCTCTAGCCTATAAGTCTGGTAATATAGAAAAAATCCTTAAAGAATTTAAGGGAGTCAAATTTTCTGATTTAGATAAGGCCAGGGGAGAAATAAGAAAAAAGGGAATAAATGCAAAATATTATGGTAAAACTATCTTGGAATGGGGAAAGTTTTTATACGATTTAGCTGAAAATAGCCTTGATGAAGATGAAAAACCATATTTAAAAGAGTTCAAAAAAATAATAGATGAAGGCAAAAGTCCAAGAGAAAAATTTAAAGAAATATATGAAGAAAAGTCTTTAAAAGATGCAGTAGAAAGTGAGAAAATTAATGTTTAATCAACAAATACTAGACGATTATTTTAAAATAGTTTATGAAATGGAGGACATAGCAAAAGAGGATTTAAAACTTTTAAGGAAAAAGGTCAGTTCATCTACGGCGACCTATCATGGCGAGCCAGTTCCTATAACCTATCAGCCAATGCTTCTACCTAAAAAGACTGTTGATGATTTTAGGAGAATTTCTAAAATACTTATGTCTATAACTAGAAAGGTAGTTTCTAAATTTTTGGAGGATGAGGATTATAGAAAGCTCTTTCATTTTGATAGTGACCTAGTAGATTATATTCTTATGGATCCAGCCTACAGCCTGCCAGTTCCTATAGCTAGATATGATTTATTTTATAATGAAGCTGATGATTTTATGCTCTGCGAATTAAATACTGATGGATCAAGTGCTATGAATGAAGACAATGTACTTGCTGATCTTTTTATTGAAACGGAGGCAATGAAAAAACTTAGTGAAAATTACTCTATTAAGTCTTTTGACCTATTTACTCCATGGGTAGAAAAAGTTATTTCTTTTTATAAGGAAAATAAAAAAGAAGATCTTAAAAATGTAGCAATAGTAGATTTTATAGACAAGGGGACTGGAACCGATTTTAAAGTATTTAAAGAAAAGTTTGAAGAAAAGGGTGTAAATTGCAAGATAGTAGACCCTAGAGATATTAAATATAAGGACGGATCAATTTACTTTGAAGATTTTGAAATTCAGCTAGTTTATAGAAGGGCTGTTACCAGAGATCTTTTTGAAAGAAGAGAAGAGATTGGGGAATTTTTAAAAGGATATAAAGAAAATGCTTTTTTAATGCTTGGATCTTTTAGGTCACAAATAATGCACTCAAAACTAATTTTTAAGGTATTTAGAGATCCTAAGACAAGGGAAATATTAAGTGAAGAAGAAAATGAATTTATAGAAAAAAGAGTTCCATTTACAGATATATTTGATAATAAGGACGCCTACTATAAAGTTTTAGAAAACAAAGACAAATATATATTAAAGCCATTTGATGGATATGCTTCAGGAGGAGTTGTTGCTGGAAGAGAACATTCACAGGAAGAGTGGGAGTATATTCTAAATGATATTTTTGGCTCAAATTATATATATCAAGAGTATTTTGAACAAGAAAAGATGGATTTTTTAGTTTTAAAAAATGGAGAATTTGTAAATGTTCCCCAAGCTAGAGTTTTCGGCCTATTTATTTATATGGAAGAATTTGTTGGACTCTACACTAGAGTTGGAAATGAAGCTCTTATTTCAGGAGCAAGAGAGTATATAGTAACTCCTAGTTTTGAGCTTTCTGACAAGTAGAAAAATCTTTTAATACTATAATGACCAATATTTTTACAATATAGATATAAAACTAAGGATGCTAAGCTAATTCTTAAAGCCTAGCATCTTTTTTATTAATTCTATATTATTGTATTTAGGAGTATAAAAATATAAAAATTCAATAAATTTATAGAAGTTCAAAAACAAAATATATGGCTTATGGAAAATATAAATATTTTAAATATTCCAACTTAAAAAAAGACTATAAGTAGCTAATTAAAAATATAAATTTTTTATATAAGTAAAACCCTCTCTTATCTTTTGGATAAAAGAGGGCTAAAATTTGTTTATCCTAATCTATTTTAAGCTAAGTTTTACTTAACTTCTTTATTTTTTAAGATGATACTTCCTCCTATGAAAAAGACTATTGTCCAAAGTAGGAGAATAGATAAACTAAAATATATATTGTTACTTTCAGGTCCACTCATAAAAACAATACTTCCATTTGCAATTTTACTTGCAGAAATATGTGTAAATGGGCTAAAGATAAGTAGAGGATTTTTAATTATAGTATTTATATAGAAAAAACCAGCAGATAGAGAAAGGGTTAATAGCAAAACTTTTATTTTTTCTTTTACGAAGATAGAAATAAAAGTACCCATACTACATAAAAAAGCAAGTTGGAAGATATAGCTTATTAACAGCCTTAGATTATATTTCCAAATCGGAATAAGTTTAAAATAATCTCCATCATTTAAAATAATTTTTTCTCTACATCAACATCTTTAATATATTGCACAATAGGGAAATTCAAATCCCCCAAACCTTCTGTAACTAGTCCAAAGGCGAACAAAATAATAAAGATTAGCCCCAAAACAATTAGGGATAGGAAAAAAGAAGTGAAAAACTTTTTAATATGGTATTTATTTCTAGATATTGGCTGAGTATATAAAAGTTCAATTTGATTTCCATACTCCCTATCATAAGAATATCCTCCAATAGAAATCATACAAATTAATCCTATAACAATAAGATCAATAGGGTAAGTTCTTTCAATTCTTCTAGGCAAATAAAAAGCCGAATGAGAATAAACATTATCATTTCTATATTCAGATTTCCATATATCAACATCTTCTAGGGAAGACATAAAAAGTTCATCTGAAATTAAAGCAGTTTCGTTATTATTTTTTGCCATAGACTTATATACTTTTTTAGATTCAAGATAGGAAGGCTCAGTATAATTTCCAGATTTAATATAAGATGAATAAATATTTTCATTGTTCATAATTTCATTTAATTTGTAGTTATAAAAGCTACTTCCATCTCCATTAGAGTAGAAGTCATAAGCTTTTAAAGAAAGATCATAAAGCTTTTTAAATTTCTCTATATCTTCATCCCACATTTTCTTTTCTTTTTTATATTCTTCGCTATCTATTGAAAATCCAAGATCCTCCCTATAAGATTTTAGATTCATTTCTGCTGTAGACTTAATAGAATCTAATTTTAACATAAATATTATTGGCAAGTTTTCCTTATAGTCTTTAGCAAATTTTTTATCTTTTATAAAAAATGATAGGCATAAGATTATAAATATCAAGAATATAGAATATATAAACTTAGAGAAATTTTTATCTTTTAATATTTTAAAAAATTCAAAAGCCCAGAGAGAATTAATAGTAAATTTACTATCTTTTTTCTTTACAAAGCTTAAGTCTCTTTTTGAGATTAGTAGAGATAAATAGCTCATGAAAATAGAAATTAAAAAATAAATATAATAGACTCCAAAGTTAGATTTATCTGTATATTTGGTAACCCAGTTACCGGCTTTATTTATGACTGAAACTCTGCCTAAAATATTATCCTTATAATTTATAGCAAATAGAGGATTATATATAACTTTAAAAGAATCAAAAGATTTTGTAATTATACTTAAAATAATGAAAATCCCAGAAGTTATTATTATAACGCTTAAAGAATCCTTCATTTTTTCACTTAAGAGTAATATTAAAGAGCTGTAAAAAATAACCATAATTATATAGGCTAAAAAAATTTTTAAAAGGAGCTTATAAGCATAAATATAGTATAGATTTCCATCAGTTGAAAAGATTCTGTAAATTTCTAAATGTCCATTATACCACTTTTGTCCCATTAAAAATCCAATTATTATTGTAAATAAAACCACGGATAGAAAATATATAATAGCACTTAATAGCATAATTATTTCTTTAGAAAAAAGAATTTTTATCTTATTTATTGGCTGAGTTTCTAAAAGTACTATATTTCCTAAATTCTTTTCTTTGGAAATGGTTGAAGCAAATGAGATCAAAAGTAAAAAAATAGGTAAAATACCAAAAAATATAGGGCTTAAAGTTATAAGAACCCTCATAGGATTAGAAGAATAAGAGCCATAAACTAAATCAGTTACCCTAGTATCATTTTCAATCATCTTTTCAACTTCAAGATCAGTCCATTTAAAATCAAGCCTATCTGCTAAAGGTGTTTCTATAGACATTTTCTCTAAAAGTTTTTTATTTTCATTTATTTGTTTAATAACAGACTCTCTTATATCAAAAGCAGTTTTTTCCTTGTCATTGTTATTTTTAGCATTATTTATATCCTTATAAAAAGCCTGCATAATTATATTTTGACTCACTCCATATTCATCCTTTTCTTCATTTGTAAGCGAAGAATATTCGTCTGAATATATGTCAATACCAGAGTAGATATAGGATAGGGCAGTATTTTGATTATTAATATAAGAGTCAATAGCAAAGTTATTCGACTTATAAGTAATAAAGGAAACTAAGAAAGCACTTATAATAAATAACAAAAAAATTTTCTTTTTGTTAGTCTTTATAAATTCAAATTTAAACATAATGTCCCCTTGATAAAATAATTAAAGCTAATCTGCTAAAAAAAGTATTCCTGAATAAGTAAGAAAATATTTATTTCCAGTATTCTTTAGACTTTTAAGCTTTAGACTTCCTTGATAGTAGTGACCGCTTCTATAAACTCTTCTATATATGGTGCCCTTAACAGCTATAGAGTTTGACTGATAAAAAGATTCAATATAAGGTATATATTCTCTAACTGGTGCCCTAAGAATAGTATTTTCGGATTCTACCTTAGCAAGCACAGACTTAGAAGGGCTTAGGCTAGTAGCAACTAAAATAGCTGCAAGTAATAAATTAATTTTTCTTTTCATAAAAAAACATCTATAATAAGTATTTTTATAAAGAGAATATAATTCTCAAACTACTTATTATATTTCTCTTTATATGATTATATTATCATATTAAACTAAAAAACTCAATACTATTTCTAATATATTTTATTAAAGTAATAAGAAAATAGAAGACGGATAACAAATAAAAAGATGGTATTTATATAACTTAAAATTTATTATAAAAAATATAATAATCTTGAGGTTAAATAAATTTATATTTTTAAAGATTTTTATTGATTATAGAACAAAAAAATAATTTTTAAATTTATTTTCTATTTAATCTTCTTTAATTAATAGTTGAAAGATTTAGATCAAAAATTTTATACTTTAAAAACTTTCTATTATCTGAATTTCTTTATTTTAATATCTATAGGTTTAGTTTTATTATAATATTTGATATCAGAATATACTTTAATTATCTATTATATTTGGTTTCATAAATCAACTAGTATAAAAGTGATTTAGTATAGGATATTTAAATAAAACCATAGAATTAATTTATTTAGATAAAACACTATTAAAAAAAGTTTATGTATGCTATAATATTAAAGAGGTGATTAATATGACAGTAAAAAAAGTTTCTTACAAAGATTTAGAAAAAGAAAAAATTGATAATGAAGACTTAATCGAATCTGCTAAAAAGGGCCTAGTATATGAAAAAGATGGAAAATTCTATACTTTTAAAATGGTAAGGGCGACAAAGTGCAGGATTGATGTTGTGGATGATAATCTAGATGAAATTTTGGAAGAATTTAGAAAAGATTTTCCTTTTATGACATATATCTGCCAAAAGGACGAGCAAGTTAGAAAATTTGATAAAATTGCTAAAAAGCGTGTTAAGATAGAAACTCTTCTTCCAAGCAAGATTGAGCTTGACAAGGAGGAGGTAGACGCTATGAAATCTTTCCTTTCTGAAGCTATTGTTATTCCTTGCATTGATACAGAAAAAGGTCCTGTAATGTGTGCTCAACACGAACAGTTATATTATATTGATAGTAAGAAATATAAAAAAATTGATATAGTGTATGTTGATGAGGATAAAAAGATTTTAAAAGCTAGAGAAAAGGCTGAAAAAGCTGGAGTAAATAATATTAAAGATTGTAAACTCGTATAAAATATCTTTAATTTTAGGTTAATTAATCATTAAAAGAATTTATATCTAAAATAACATTTAATTAAAAGGTGTATATGTTTCTTTTGGAAAAAACATATACACCTTTTATTTATTATAAGGCTTATAATTTATTTTGATTGAAACTCTTTTTTGAAATAATCATATTAGTATTATTAGTTTAATTAAACTGTGTTTTATAATGGATAACAAAAAAAGTAGGATAAGCTTCCTATCCTACTTTCTGAGCCTTGCCTGACACTTGGGGCAAACTTTTATTTTTTTATTAAAACATGAGAAAAATAGTTTACTTTCACAATCTGGACACTTGTAACTCACTATAAAATATATAAAAAGTCCAAGGGATATAAAAAAGATTATTAGGCCCAGGGTAACTTTTTTTAAATAAATAGAGAAGATAGTAAATATTATTAGTCCTAAAACAAGTGAAATTATAGCAAAATTAGCATAATTTCTAACCTTTCTAAATTCCATTAAGGTTATATCTTTATCTTTTTTGAACATATTAGAAGTTCTCTTTCAAATAGTCCACTACTTCTTCCATTTTCATAGCTCTTGAGCCCTTAACTAGAACGTAGTCCCCTTCAAGAATCAATTCCTTAAGTGAGTGAATAAGTTCTTTTTTGCTTTCAAAGAAGATGGCTTTATTTTCTCCTAAAACTTCTTTAGCACCTCTTATTATTTCTTTTGATTCATTACCTGTAGCTAAAACAAGATCAATTTCATCTGTCAAAAAGTCTTTGACCATATAGTGAAGCTGTTTAGAATTATCTCCAAGGTCTAGCATATCTGACAGGATAAGAATATGCCTTTTAGGATCCTTATCTTCTAGTAAGGTTTCTATTGCCGCCTTTAAATTTTGAGGGTTTGACTTGTAGCTGTCATCAAGTAGCTTTATTTTTTTTAATTTAATACAATCATTTCTCATTTTTGTAAATTCTGTATTATTAATCGCATCATTTATTTCTTTAGTATTAAGATTAAAATTTTGAAGGACAGCATAAGCCATGGCGGCGTTATATACTTGGTGGTCACCTTTTAAATTTAAATTTATTTCTTCCCCATTAATTTTAAAAGATGTACCCAATTCTGTTTTTTCTACATCTTCAATTAGAAAATCTGAACCTTCTTTTTTCCCAATAGATTTTATATCCAGCCCTTTAAGTATTTCAAGTGTTTTTTTTTCTTAGAATAGGGTCGTCATTGTTGTAGTAGAATATTCCTGAATCTACAAAGCCTTTTACTATATCTAACTTTTCTGTAGCCACATTTTCTTTTGTTTTTAAAACATTTAAATGTGAATCAGCTATATTTGTAATCATGGCATAGTTTGGCATACCTATTTCTGTTAATATCTTAATTTCACCAAAGCTTTCAGTTCCCATTTCAAGAATTAAAACTTCCGTATCTTCTTCCATGCTTAGTATTGTAAGAGGTAGGCCAATGTCATTATTTTGATTTCCCTTAGTAGCGTGAGTCTTATATTTAGTTTTAAGGCTTGAATAAAGCATATCTTTTGTTGTTGTTTTTCCATTAGATCCAGTAATTGCTATAACTTTTGGATTAACTAATAGTCTATAGCCTCTAGCTAAGGTTCTTAGGGCGATTTTAGTATCGTCAACTAAAATTATTGGAATATCTATATTTGGAAGTTCGTGTTTTTTATCCCAAAAAGTAGCATAGGCTCCATTTTCAATAGCTTTTTCTATAAAATCATGGCCATCAAAATTCTCCCCAATAATTGGCATATAGATATTGCCCTTATTTAAAGTTCTGGTATCTATTGAAACTCCATTAATATCTATATCTACCTGTCCAGCTTTAACTAAAAGTTCTCCTTTAGATAAGTCTTTTATAAGGTTTAAACTCTCTTTCATTATAGGGACCTTTGTATCTTGCTTTTTTCTTCAAAAGCAATCAGAGAATAGTCAATTAGTTTATCTAAAATTTCAGTTAGAGGAATATTTCCTATTTTTTCCCAGCTTTTTGGAAATAGAGAAGTAGGAGTCATACCAGGAATTGTATTTACTTCATTTATTAAAATCCTACCAGTTTTTTCTAGAAAAATATCTACTCTTGAATAAGCGGTAAGTCCAAGTGCCTTAAAACATTTAACGGCAGTTTTTCTTATTTCATCTTCAGTTTTTTCATCAAGGTCTGCCCTTGGATTTATAATAGTTGTTTGGTCAAAATATTTTGAGTTGTAGTCAAAAAATACATGGTCACTAACAATATGTTCTCCAGGATATGCTGCTACTGGATCATCAAGTCCCATTACTGATACTTCAAGCTCTCTTCCATCTATAAATTCTTCTACAAGAATTTTATCGTCATATTTTTTAGCTTCTAATAGGGAGTTTTTTAATTCATCCCTATTACCCGCCTTATTTGCTCCAACAGAAGAACCTGCATTTGAAGGTTTTACAAAAAGTGGATAATTAATTTCTTCTTCAATTTTTTTAATTTCAAGATCAATATCTTCTTCGATATTACTCTTAAGTACTGCTAAGAATTTAGCTTTTTCAAAACCCATACTTGTTAATACTTCATTAGTAGTTATCTTATCAAAGGTAATTGCTGAAGCCTTTAGAGAAGAACCAACATAAGGAAGATTTAGACTGTCGAAAAATCCTTGAAGTGTTCCATCTTCTCCCATAGAACCATGTACTAATGAAAACATTATAGAATCATCCTTAAGGGATTTAAGGAAATCTACTATTGTTTCAAGAGGTTTTTTACTTGATGTAATAACTAGATCCTTTATATCTTCTACACTACTCACCTTTTCAAGACTTAAAAATCTACCTTCTTTGTCTATAAAAACAGGGTATATGTCATATTTTTTATTTAAACTATTAATTACATTTTTAGCACTCATTAGTGAAACTTCGTGTTCTACACTTTTTCCACCATAAAACACATATATATTTTTAATCATAATAACCTCCTTATTTGTCAAAACTATTATACTACATAAAGGCCCTATAATCTATTATAAAAAGTTTCTATATGTTTTTTAATTAATATAAGATTTATCCCAAAAGGCTAAAAAGTATATTAATTTTCAATTATCTTTGATACAATGTACATTGAGGAAGATTTTTTATAAAACCACTAATAAATAAAAATATTTAAAAAAATAAATTATAGATAAAATTAAGGAGGCTTTTTGTGGATATTACAAAAGATAAGCTATTAGAAAAGCTGGAGTTTTTTTCAAATTTCAAATTCAATAAAAATTATAATGATTTAACTAAAGAAGAGAAATTTGTAGCCATAACAGATAGTATTATGGCCCTTACTTCTAAAGATTGGACAGACCAGCTTGGTAAAAAAGCTAGGCAAAGAAAGGCATATTATTTTTCTGCTGAATTTTTAATTGGAAGAAGCCTAGGAAATAATCTATTAAATTTGGGAATATATGACTTAGTTAATTCTATTTTAGAAGAAAAAGGGGATAGAATTAAGGATATTGAAAATGAAGAAGAAGACGCAGCTCTTGGTAATGGCGGTCTTGGTAGACTTGCAGCCTGCTTTTTAGAATCAGCAGCAAGCCAAGGATTTAATTTAGATGGATATGGGATAAGATATAGTGAGGGCCTTTTCAAGCAATTTTTTAAAGATGGCTTTCAAGCTGAAGAGGGAGACGACTGGTCAAGTTTTTATAATCCTTGGTCAAAGAGAATTGTTTCAGATGAAAAAATTATAAAGTTCAAAAATCAAACAGTAAAGGCTTGTCCATACGATATGCCTATTTTTGGATATAAAAATGGACAAATTAATAGACTTAGACTGTGGCAGGCGGAGGCTGTAAATGAATTTGACTTTAACCGCTTTAATAATTTTGACTATGATGGGGCGGTAAGAGAAAAAAATGAAGCTGAAGACTTAACCAGAGTTTTATATCCTAACGATGAAAGAAGAGAGGGAAAACTACTTAGAATTAAGCAGCAGTACTTTTTTGTTTCAGCATCACTTCAAGATATAGTTTCAAATTACAAGAAAAATTTTGACGATAAAGAATTTAAACATTTTCATGAATATGTAAGTATTCAGTTAAATGATACCCACCCTGTAATTGGCATACCAGAATTAATAAGGATATTATTAGACGAAGAAAAAATTTCATTTGAAGATAGTTTTAATATTGCAAGAAAAATATTTAATTTTACCAACCACACAATTTTAAGAGAAGCTATGGAAGTCTGGTCAGTAGACTTAATAGATGAAACTAGCCCTAGAGTTCTTGAAATAATCCAAATGATTGAACAAAGACTTGTAGAGGAGCTTTATAATAAAGGCTTTAAGGAAGAGGAGATTAATTTTTTAAGAATAGTAAAAGATGATAGCATCCACATGGCAAATCTTGCAATTTTTGTTTCCAACAAGGTAAATGGAGTTGCCGAACTTCATACAAATATTCTAAAAAATGAAACCTTAAAAGATTGGTATGGAGCTTATCCTTATAAGTTTACCAATAAGACAAATGGAGTAACTCAAAGAAGGTGGCTTATCTACTCAAATATGGAGCTTAGTGATTTTATCGATAGAAAGCTAGGTTCAAATGAGTGGAGAGAAGATTTTTCTAAGATAAAAGAATTAGAAAAATTTGCCGAAGATGAACCTTCTATAAGAGAATTTTTAGAAATTAGAAAAAAGAAAAAGATTGAACTAACAGAAATTATAAAAGAAACTACTGGAATAGACGTTGATCCAAATTCTATATTTGACGTGCAAGTTAAGCGTCTACATGAATATAAAAGGCAGCTTTTAAATGCCCTACACATTGTTTACCTTTATCATAGGTTAAAGGAGGATAAAAATTTTATAAGCGAAAAAAGAACCTTTATATTTGGAGCCAAAGCTGCACCAGCTTATTTTAGGGCAAAAGCTGTAATTAAATTTATAAATGAAATTGCAAGAGTTATAAATAATGATAAGGATATAGATGGAAAGATAAAGGTTGTTTTCTTAGAAAACTTCAGAGTTTCTCTAGGAGAAAAAATTTATCCAGCCTGTGATTTTTCAGAGCAAATTTCAACAGCCGGCAAGGAAGCATCTGGAACTGGAAATATGAAATTTATGATGAATGGTGCTATTACAATAGGAACTTATGACGGTGCAAATGTAGAAATATTTGAAAAGGCTGGAGAGGAAAATAATATTAGATTTGGAAAGACTGTAGAAGAGCTTATGGAAATAAAGCCTAACTATGATCCATACAAGATTTACCAAGAAGATATATATATTAAAAATGCCCTTGACTCACTTATGAGTGGTGAATTTAAGGACAATGAATCCTATATGTTCCTTGATATATATAACTCACTACTTAAAAGTGAGGGAGGAGATAGGGCTGATAGATATTTTGTCTTAGAAGATTTTGAATCCTACAGGAAGGCCCAAGAAAAAATTTCTGAAGTTTATAAAGATGAGATGAGATTTGGAAAAATGTGCCTATTAAATATAGCAAATTCAGCTTATTTTTCTTCAGATAGGACAATTAGAGAGTATGCAGAAGAAATTTGGAAGCTAGAAAGTCACAATTAAATTTTAAGTTCAATAAATAGTATTTATAAAAAATCTAATTTTAAAAAATGTTAAATAAGCCAATAGGTAATTAATTTATTTTAATTATTTATTGGCTACTTTTTTAAAAACATAAAAAATGTCCCAAATATTATAAAATACTTGGGACAAAATTTAAAAAGATTAAATTGTGTGTTTTTTAAAAAGTCTACATTATTTTGATATAACCCAGAAAGGTCCACCATCTTGAGCAGCTCTAGAAGCCTCTCTTATAAGAGTGTCGGCATCCCACTTCTTGTAAATATTTTTTACATGAGCAGGATCAGATATATAGATTGAGTCATCATTTGTATAGTCAATTAGGATTATGAAGTGGCCAGTTCCTTCTGAGAAAATTCCATTGCCAGTAAGCTCCACTATTAAATTGCCCGCTTTTAATTCATCTAAAAGTTCTTCCTTTGTTGCAATTCCTAATGATTTTACTTTAAGTCCAAAACTTTCGCAAGTGCCTGGAATTATTTCGTGGAAAGCACCGCCACCAGAAGCTAAATAGCCTTCTTTATCAGCCCAGTCGGTCATACTAACCGGATCAAACTCGTTATCTGTAAGGGAAGAGATAATTGTCGCCATAACAGTTGGACCGCAAGCATCGGTTCCTATTGTAAATTTTGTATTTGAACCAAAAGGAAGGTCCTTCCATCTAGGATCTAGCTGATTGTAATATTTTAAAGGACCAGCAACTGAAGATAATTTAATATTATCGAAACTATTATCATCTGTTTCTTTTTCTAGGATTTTATTATTTTCTTCTTCAGTTTTTTTAGCAATATTATTTTCTTTGCTTTGATCTGGATTTATAGACTCTTTATTTTCTACAAATTCCTCACCATTATTTGACTCATCGCTTTCTTTACTATCTATTACTTTTCTAGCAGAATGTGCAATAAATGAGTTTTGAATATTTGGGGAAAAAAACTTAACACATAGGCTAGTTATTATAAATGCCATTATGAATAAAAATAAGCCTAATTTTAGTGGATGCTTCTTAGACTTTCTTCTATAATTATTTTTTTTATTTTTCATTTTATCTACCTCATCAATCATTATATAAAAATTAATAAAAAATTACAAGAAAAATTTTTCATCTACATAATTTCTACATAATTCATTTGTATAATACCTATTGTAAGGATGAGATTAAGAAGTATGAAGCTTTTAAGGAGATGATAATATGACTAATGAAAACTATGATAAGTTTGATGATACAAAAGGCTTAGATAATAATAGAGAAAATTCAAACGATGAATCCTTCACACAAAAAATTTATGATGATGAAGACTTTAAAAATAAAACATATGAAAGTTACAAAAATTATTCAGATTACGATAATCAAAGTAGTTATGTGGGTGATAAAGACTCAAATGATGAATATGACATTTTAAGAAAAAAAGAAAGAATGAAAAATAGAGAAGAAAAACTAAGGTCTATGATAAGAGAAGAAGTTAATAGAAAAAAATCACATCCTATCTTAACTTTTTTATTTTCTGTACTAGGATCTCTTCTCGCTGTGATCCTTTTACTAAACTTTGGACCTAAGTTTTTACCTGGAGTTTTTACTCCTGCTGCAAACGAAAGTCAAAATATTGGCACAAATGGTGAAAATGTTGTAAATATAAGTCCAAGTGAGGAAAAAAATACAGAATCTTTAGTTTATGAAAAAGCATCTAAATCTGTTGTAGGAGTTACTACAGTAATTCCTGGGGAGTCAAATCCATTTTTCCAAATGCCATCAGGTCAAGGAGTTGGATCGGGAGTAATTATGTCAGAAGATGGTTATATATTAACTAATTCCCACGTAATATCAGATGGTATGGCTCAGGATGTAAAAGTAGTATTTAAAGATAAAAACAAAGAACCAATGCCAGCAAAGGTTTTATGGTTTGATAAGGATATGGATCTTGCTGTTTTAAAAATTGACGCTCATGGCCTAACTCCAATTAGCCTTGGAGATTCATCTAAAATAACTGTGGGAGATAAGGCTATTGCAATAGGAAATCCTCTTGGACTAGACTTACAATCAACCTTAACTTCAGGTTATATTTCCGGTCTTGATAGGACTATTAAGGTTCAAAATGGACAAATGGATGGTCTTATTCAAACTGATGCGGCAATTAATTCAGGAAATTCAGGTGGAGCTCTTTTAAATAATAGGGGAGAACTTATTGGAATAAATACAGCAAAAGCTGGTGGAGCAGAAGGTCTAGGATTTGCAATTCCTATAAATGAAGCAAATGCAATTGTAAAAAAGATTCAAAGTGGATCAAACTTTGAACCAGTTGTAATGGGAATAAAATCAGTAACTACTGACTACTATAAGGGAGTTACAGGAAGAGATCCTGGAGTTGATAAGGGAATTATCGTTGTAGAAGTTGTTAAAAATTCCCCTGCAGAAGCTTGTGGTTTAAGACAAAATGATATTATAGTTTCTATTGATGATACAGAAATTTCATCAATGGGTAAACTTAGATCTAAATTACTCTCTTATGATTTAGGAGATAAGGCAAAACTAAAAGTTATAAGAGATGGAAAGGAAATGGAAATAGAAATTACATTTTCAGGCCAATTAAATTAGAGTGATTGAAGGTATGTATTGCGACTCCTTTTTTAAATATATTATGCACAAAAAACGTAGGATTTTATCCTACGTTTTTTGAATTTAGAAAAAATTATTCAATAATTCTCCTTGGCCCATCGGAAATTACAACCTCATAAATTTCTCCTGAAAGAGAAGTTTTGTTTTTATATTCTGTAAGTAAAGCTCTTTTAAAATAAGATCTATCTTTACTTTTTATAAGGGCAATAGCGCATCCTCCAAAACCTGCACCAGTCATCCTTGCCCCCAATGCGCCAAAATATCTAGCAAGGCTAGTTATGGTATCAAGTTCATATCCAGTAACCTCATAATCATCTTTTAAAGATCTGTCTGATTCATTTAGGAGACTGCCCATATAAACATAGTCTTTTTCCCTAGAAGCTTTTATAAAATCCAAAACCCTTTGATTTTCAGTTATTATATGCCTAACTCTTTTTACTAGTGTATCTTCATTTAATAAACTTAAGACTTCATCCATTTCATTAGTAGAGATTTCTGAAAGAAATTTATAGTTTTTAGTCCTATTAATAATTTCCAAAGACTTATCGCATTCAGCCTTTCTTTCATTGTACTTTGAATCAGTTAATTTTCTATGCTTTTTTGTATTTAAAATCATAAGAGCATTATTATCTAGATCAATATCCTCATAGGAAAAATTTAAGTTCGAAGTGTCAAGAAGAATCATCTTATCTTTTCTTCCCATAGCTATTGCAAATTGATCCATAATCCCAGAGTTAAGCCCAATAAATTTATTTTCTACATCCATGCCAACTTCAGCAAGAATTTTATTATCAATTTTTCCATCGTTAAAAAGCTCACTCATGCAATATCCAATCAAAATTTCGAGTGAGGCAGAGGAAGAAAGTCCAGACCCTGTTGGAATATTTCCCATAATAACTCCGTCAAAGCCTTCAACATTATATCCTCTTTTCTTTAAGAAATTAACCATACCTAAAGGATAATTAAGCCAATTATTTTTTGGATTAAAATCTTCTCCAATTTCTAGCTCTCTATATACTTTTGCATTTAATGACCTAAGTCTAATTTTATTTGTACCATTTTTTCTAATGGCAATGTAGCTTCCAATATCTATAGCAGCAGGAAGTACATAGCCTCCATTATAGTCTAAGTGCTCACCAATTAAATTTATCCTACTTGGAGCAAAGAAAAGATCGTATTTAAAATTACCGAAAAAAGTTCTTGCCCTATTTTTTATTTTATTCTCTATTATTCCCATTACTACTTCCTTAAAAATTCAATAGCTTTTTCAGGGCTAAGAGGATTTCCAAAAGCGCCTGCTAGAGTTTCAGATGAAGCGTTATATTTAATGGAATTTTCACTTCTTAAAACTGGAGCAAATTTTAGGTGAAAGCGGAAAAAATCATCCGCATCGGCGTAAGCCTCGGAATTAATTGGCTTATTAAAAATACCCATCATGTAAGGAAATTCTCTACTAAAGCTAGAGTCCATTATTTTTACTAAATTTTTTAATAAATCTACAAAATCTTTCTTTATATCATCATCAAAATCTTCAAAAGAAGCTAGACTTTTACTATTAAAAACGTAAGTTTCAAAAGGATATCCTGCAAAATAAGGGATAAAGGCGGTAAAGGTATTATTTTTATAAATAATCCTTTTACCATCCCTTAATTCCTCTTTTAAAATCTCATCATATAAATTATTGCCGGACTCATAGAAATATTTTTGGGCATTATTAAGTTCTTCTTTTATTTTAAGTGGCATAAAAGAATATGAATATATTTGTCCATGTGGGTGGGGCATAGTTGTGCCAACTTCCTTACCCCTATTTTCAAATGGAAAGAAATATTTTATCTTCTTATCCTTTTTTATTTCTAAAAATCTATTTATCCAAAGGTCAACTAGCTTTAAAAGATGATCATCCGATAGGTCATAAAGCTTACCATTATGGTCTGGAGTATATAAAACAACATCACAGTAGCCATAAGCTTCCTTATTATGATATAAGCCATCTCTTTTATTTTCCAAAATATGCTCAGTTGAAAGAATAGGAAAGTCGTTTGGATAAAGCAGTACATCATAAGGCTCAACATTTTTATATTGAGGGCAAAAAGCGCAGTAGCCACTTGGCATATCAGGCCTTTTATTTCTATTGCTATTAATCATCGTGTAATCATCTAAAAGTGGATTATATCTTAATTCGGCCATTAGTCCATCCTTTCTATTTTTATCTTTGTAGTAAAGCTAATTTTTTCATGAGGCTTTAGGGCTTTTAAACCATTTCCAACAGCCCTATCTAACTTATCATAAAATCCATTACTAGGTTCAAGAGCCATATTTTCTTTGCCCTTTTCTCTAGAGATCCAAATCGCAAAGTAGGGAAGAGTATTTTTATCAAATTCTAAGCTTAAAACTTTTTTTATAGATGGATAAAATATCCTAGCTTTATTATTTTTTAAAATTTGGTCATTGTAAAATTTGTAAGTTTTTCCACTTTCATAGCTTCTAAGCTCACAAATATCTTTTTCTTTAAGCTCCTCCATACCTTTTACATTAAATATTTTATCCTTGTCAAAAGGTAGAGAAAAGTAAGAATCTGGATCAAAATTAAAAAGTGGGTGAAGAGTATATAAAAAATAAGAAATATGATTGTTCTTATTTTCAATTTCATAATCAAATCGAGCCTTATTTTTCTCTAAAGTTACTATTCTTTTGAAGGAAAGACCTGAAGAGTTAGAATAAGCCCTACCAACAAATGAGTTCTCCTTAAAAGAAAGATCCCAACCAGATCTCCAAAGGTCTCCGTGGTCCTTATAATTTACACCTAAAAATTGGCACTGGTCTATAGTAGGAAAACACTCATCAAGTCCATAGTCAAAACCTGATTCAAATAGAGAATCTGAATCAGGTTTGATTTTGGAATTTCCTTGAAATAAATATTCTTTTGAATAATCTTTAAAAGATATGATTTTTCCTCCAAAGTCTTCACAAATAGTCATTTCAAGTATTTCTGATCTTATTTTTTTCATTATTTTTTCTTTATATACTTTCTAACATCTATTGCAACAGCTATTATAATAATTAGACCACGAATAATATATTGCAAATAAGGATTCATATTAATATAGTTTAAACCATAAGTTATAAATTGAAGAATTATAGTTCCTATAAGAACCCCTGGAATTGTTCCAATACCACCTGAAAATGAAACCCCACCTACAACGCAGGCTGAAATAGCATCAAGTTCATAAGAAAAACCAGTATTTGAGGTAACAGATCCAACTCTACCAGCTTCTAGAAAACCTGCTATACCATAAAGGATTCCAGATAAAAGGTAAATTATCATTATATTTTTTACAAGATTTATACCACTAACTTCAGCAGCCTCAGGATTGCCACCGATTGCAAACATATTTTTTCCAACTTCCGTCTTGTTCCATATTACCCACATAATAGCGGCAACTATTATTAAAAACCATACAAGATTTGGAATGCCTAAAAATGAACCAGTTGAAAGTTCTGTGTATCTAGTTTGAAGTGTACCTATAGGCTGAGCACCATTTGTTTGTGACTCAATATAAATTTGAAGAAGTCCAAATGCAATTAGTTGAGTTCCAAGTGTAATAATAAATGCGTGAATTTTTAAAACTGCAACCCCAAAACCATTTACAAGTGCAAATAAAACTGCAATTATGATAGATGCAATTAGAGGAACTATCATAGGTAAAAGAGGTAGGTTAGGGTACATTCTAGATGCAAATTCTGGAGATTGCAACAAAGATGCAGATACTGCTGCAGAAAGTCCAAGTATTCTACCTGCAGAAAGGTCAGTTCCCTGTAAAATAATTAGGCCTGCAACACCTAGGGCAAGAATACCTCTAGTTGAAGCTTGAGTTAAAATATTTGTAAAGTTTTTTATAGACAAAAATGAAGGTTCATAAATTATAATTCCTAATATCATAATGCCTAGGATAATATATAGTGAATAATTTAGTAGAAAGGCTTTAAGTTCTTTTTTATCCTTTTTTACTGCTAAGCTTTTATTTTCAGATTTCAATTTTTTTCCTCCTATAAGTATTTTCCAGCAAGTTCCATAATTTTTTCTTGGGTCAAGTTCTTTGCATCTTCTATGCCAGCAAGTCTTCCATTACTCATAACAAGTATGCGGTCGCATATTCCAAGCAGTTCTGGAAGTTCAGAAGAAACCACTATAACGGCCTTATTTTCATTACAAAGATCTAATATCAATTTGTAGATTTCAAATTTCGCCCCAACATCAATTCCCCTTGTAGGTTCATCTAAAAGTAGCACCTTAGGGACAGTCAGTAGCCATCTTCCAATGATTACTTTTTGCTGATTTCCACCAGAAAGAGATGCTATTTTTGTCTTGCTTGAAGGAGTTTTAACATTCATACTTTCAATAACCCACTTAGTAGATTTATTTCTTAAAGCTTCAGAAACAAAAGGTCCATTTTTATATTTTTTAATTGAAGCTAAAGTTGAATTTTCCTTTAAGTCTAGCATAGGGAAGATTCCAGTTGATCTACGCTCTTCTGTAAGATAGGCAAAACCGTTTTTAATAGCTACCTTAGGATCTTTATTTTTTATTTCCTTTCCTTCTAAGAAAAGTTTACCAGTTGCCTGTCTGGAACCAAAAATTGATTCAAGAAGCTCAGTTCTTCTAGAACCTACTAGGCCAGCTATACCTAGGATTTCTCCTTCTCTAAGTGAGAAGTTTATATCCTTAACTCCATCAGGATAAACTGAGTTAAGATTTTCTACCTTCAAAATAACTTTACCAGGCTTATTAGTCTTTTCTGGGAATCTATTTTCAAGTGGTCTACCTACCATAAGAGAAACTATGTCTTTATTAGATAGATTTTCCGCTCTTTCAGTTGCTACCCATTTTCCATCTCTAAAAACGGTTATATCATCTGAGATTTGTTTTATCTCTTCCATTTTGTGAGAGATATATACAATACCAATTCCTCTTTTCTTTAGCATCTCTAAAACTTCAAAAAGTTTTTCAACTTCCTGGTCGGTTAGAGAAGAGGTAGGTTCATCTAAAATAAGAACCTTAGCATTGTAGGAAACAGCCTTAGCAATTTCTGCCATTTGCCTTTGAGAAACAGAAAGTTTACCCATTTTAATTTTGGGACTAATATCAAGACCAATATCATCAAAAATCTTTTTAGTATCTTCATACATTTTTTTCTCATCTACAAAAATAGATTTTTTAGGAAATCTTCCAAGCATCATATTTTCAGCTGCAGATCTTTGAAGGACTTGGTTTAACTCCTGGTGAACCATAGAAACACCATTTTCCATAGCCTCTTTTGGGTTTTCAAAATGTACTTTTTTACCATCTAAAAATATTTCTCCTTCATCTTCTAGATAAATTCCAAAAAGACATTTCATGAGGGTTGATTTTCCAGCACCATTTTCTCCCATAAGAGCATGGACACTTCCCCTCCTAACTTTTAAATCCACCTTATCTAAAGCCTTAACGCCAGGGAAAGATTTTGAAATTCCCCTCATCTCAAGGACATAATCATTATTCGTGTTCAAAAAATCACCCCTATCTTTTTATTATGTAAATTTATGGAAGGAACTAGCCCTTCCATAAAAAAATCTATTCAGCTGTATAAGGTAGGTAAGGAATTCTAACTGCGATCTTAGAGTCATCATACTCGTATTCTGTACCTTCGATAAATTCCTTTCCTTCTAAAGCATTTACGCTAAGTGCTTTTATAGCTTTTGCCATTAGTTCTGGATCTTGTTTAACTGTACCAGTCATAGTACCTTTTTTAATTGCAACTTTAGCATCTTCAACTGCATCAACTCCAAATACTCCAACGAATTTAGCAATATCAAATTTTCCTTCTTGGTCAGGCTTATTTAAACCTGCAGATTGTAGAGCAGTTATAGCACCGATTGCCATAGTATCGTTATTTGAAATAACAACATCAATATTATCAGCATCCTTTGCTAGCCATGCTTCCATAGCTTGTTGAGCAGGACCGCCTTCCCAGCCAGCTATTTGTTCAGCAATTTTATTAACTTCTATTCCAGCTTCTTCAAGAGTTTTTACTGCATATTTACTTCTTGCAACTGCTTCAGCATTGTCTATACCACCATGAAGTAAAACATAGTCTAGTTTACCATTTTGGTTTCTATCGTGGCCGCCTTCTTTCCAATATTTAGCAATTAATTCACCTTGAATTTCTCCAGCTTCTTCAATTCTAGTTCCAACGAATCTAGCCTTGTCATAAGAAGCATAAACATTTCCGTCAGATGGCTCTCTATTAAAGAAAATAACAGGAACATTAGCTGATTTAGCCTTTTTCGATAACTGTTGGAGCAGCCCCTACGTCAACTATATTTACTAGTAGTAGGTCTACGCCCTTTTGAATAGCAGTATCAATTTGGTCATTTTGTTTAGCTTGGTCATTTTGTCCATCATATTCAAGGACATTGTAACCTTCAAAAAGCTTATTAACTTCTTTTCTTACTGTAGAAATATAAGTGTCAGAATATTGATAATAAAGAACAGCTATCTTTTTATCAGAAGATGGTTTTGAATCCTCATTATCTTTCTTATCACTATTTTCCCCACTAGTTGCCGAATCTTCTGTGTTGTTAGAAGATTTGGTAGTATCATTTGCCTTGTTACAAGCTGCTAATCCTAGGATTAGAAGAGAAATAACAAGAAGAAATGAAAACGTTTTTTTATTGAACATTTTATCTCCCCCTTTGGTAATTTAATCAGTGCTAAAACGTAACAACTGATTATCATTTTTATGATAACAGATAAAAGTGATAGTGTCAACGTTTTTTTCTCTTTTAATATGTATTTTTCTCTGCTATAATAAATATATATGTTGGAAGCAAAGGAGGGATATTGTGGAAGATATTTTAGAGGAAAACATTGAGGAAATAAAAAAATTAATCAAAGAAAATAATTTAACTCTACTAAAAGAAAAGCTAATGAATTTAAATCCCGCAGATGCTGGAGCCATCTTAGAAGAGCTGGAGGATAACGAGCTATTATTAGCTTTGAGAGTTCTTCCAAAAGATACTGGAGCTAATGTGTTCTCATATCTTTCAAATGGAAAAAAGAATCTTTTAGCTGAGAAAATTTCTAAAAACGAACTTGGCTATATTCTTAAAGAGCTAAGATTTGATGATATGATAGACTTTTTAGAAGAGATGCCTAGGGAAGCTGTATACGATATTTTAAAAAATACTTCTGACGAAAAAAGAAATCTAATTAATCAATTTTTAAATTATAAAGAAGACTCCGCTGCTTCTATAATGACTATAGAATATGTTGAGCTAAGAGAAAAAATGACAGTTGGAGAAGCTATTGAGCACGTTAGAGAAGTTGGACTCAAAAAGGAAACGGTATATACACAATATGTAGTCGATAAACTCGGAGTTTTAGTTGGCATTGTTTCACTTAGAAAACTTGTAACATCAGATAGGGGTCTTTTAATCCAAGATATAATGGAAAGAGATATTATATCTGTAAATACTGAAGATGATAGGGAAGTGGCCCTAGATATTTTCAAAAAGTATGGTTTTTTAGCAATTCCAGTTATAGATAATGGCAGGAGACTAACAGGTATTATTACGGTGGATGATATTATGGACGTTATGGAAATCGAAGCAACAGAGGACTTTCATAAAATGGCGGCCGTATCACCATCGGAAAAAGAATATTTTCAAACTTCATCATTTGAAATGGCAAAAAATAGGCTAACTTGGCTTTTAATTCTTATGATCTCTGCAACTTTTACTGGAAGTATTATTAAGGGGTATGAAGACGTATTATCTAAGTTTACAGTTCTTTCTATGTTTATACCTATGCTTATGGATACTGGTGGTAATGCTGGTTCTCAATCATCAACCCTTATAGTAAGAGCTCTTGCAACAGGCGATGTTGAGATTAAAGATGCTTTCAAAATTATGAGAAAGGAAACTATGGTAGCCTTAACATGTGGTATAATTTTAGCCATAGTCAATTTTATTAAACTTACATTTATAGAGTCAAAAAGTGTTATAGTAGCTCTTACAGTATCCTTAACTTTAATTTTTACTGTTCTTATGGCAAAATTAGTGGGAGCAACTCTTCCTATCATAGCCAAAAAATTAAAGTTAGACCCAGCTATAATGGCTGGACCCTTAATCTCAACTATTGTTGATACTATGAGCTTATTTATCTACTTTAAATTTGCGACAGCCCTAGTTGCTAAATAGAAGGGATAAAGATAAATGATTGAGTATTGGGATTTATATGATAAGAATTTTATAAAGTTAGATGGCTATTCTCACATTAGAGGAAGAAGAATTCCAAAAGGATATTATCATCTTGTAGTAAACACTATAGTTAAATCAGGGGAATATTTTCTATTTATGAAAAGAGATCCTAATAAAGCTTCCTATCCAGGTTACTACGAACTTACAGCTGGAGGATCTTGCCTAAAAGGAGAAAGACCCTTTCATGCTGCAAAAAGAGAGCTTTATGAGGAAACTGGGATCAGAGCTAAAAATATTGAAAGATTATATTTTTACAAATCAAACGCAGCTTTTTACATGGGTTTTATCTACGAAACCAACAAGGACAAGGAAAATATAAGATACCAAGAAGGAGAAACTGTAGGTCACAGGTGGGTAAGAAAATCTGATTTAAGAGATTTTATTGATGGGCATAAGGTTGCTACTAAATCACTTAGAAGATATCTTCTTAAATTTAATGAGAGTATTTAACTTTTATAAGTAAATTTAGGTCAATAGTTAAAAATTGACTATAAGGAAGGACAAAACTTGCTTAAATTCTTGCAAGATTATTTTTAAACTCCTTCAAGGCTTAGTAAATAGGCAGCTACTCTTTCTTAGAATAGGTAAGTTAACTTTTAAATAATTAAAATTATAAAATTTTATAATTAGTGAATAGATATAAAAATGTTAAAAGTCTATGAGAGCTGAAAAACTCATAGACTTTTATTTTTTTTGCTAAAGACTTAGCTATTTAGTTTTTATATATCTAGTATAGCTTTTTTAAATTTAAAATGCATTATAACAGGAATTAAATTTACTCTAATAAAACTAGGGTAAAATTTTTCTTGCTTTTTACAAATAAATACTACTTTTTTTATTTTAAGCAAATAAAAAGCTATATTTACTACTCATTCAATTAATTAGAAGCCTCACTCAAAATTTCACTTACTTCTTTTATAACATTATCGCTTATAGTTTCACTTCCTCCAACCACATGAATATTTTCTTTGTCATAATTTTTTAGACTATCTCTTAGGTATGGATTTAGTGAATCTTTTGCTGTTAGCACCAGGCTATAGTTTAAGCTTTGTGCAAGGTTAGATGCAGTTAGGGCATCAATATAACCTTCTCCAGATGCTAAAATAAGTCCATTTGAGCTTGTAGTATTTGAAATCTTAACAGAAGTTTCATACCTATCTTCTCCAGAAATTCTAGTAACTTCTAGGCCAAGACTCTTAAGTTTTTCTTCTATTTCACTTGATATAGAATTTACTCCTCCAACTAAAACTATCTTCTTACTTGACCAAGCCTTAATTGCACTTAAAGACCTACTTGTAAGAGTATTGGACTCGGTTAACAGTAGGGGTGAACTTTTTCTAGCTGCAAGTGCAGAAGCTGATAGGGAATCGGCAAAAGATTCGCCTGATGCAAGGTAAACTATATCCTTATTTAAAGTATATTCATTTGCTAAAATAGCTGTATCGTACCTATCTTCTCCAGAAATTCTTCTTACAGAGTAAGAAAGTTCTCTTAGCTTTCCTTCAGCATTTTGAGATACAGAATTTACTCCACCTAGTATTACGACATTTTTTACTCCCTTTTCTTCAAGAGAATTTATAGTCTCAGCTGGAAGAGATGTATCAGCTAGAAGGATAGGTGCGTTTAAATGCTTTGCTAGGTTAGAAGAAACTAAAGCATCTGGGAAAGAATTTGAAGATACAATTACTGCATAGTTTGAGTCATCTAGATTTTTAGCTATTACACTTGCAGTTTCATACCTATTTTCTCCAGAGATTCTCATGCCAGCTAACAATTTTTTAGCTTCTTCTTCCTTTCTCTTTCTTTCCTCTTCTTTTTTCTTTCTCTCTTCCTCTCTCTTTCTTGCTTCCTCTAAGATTTTTTCATACTCAGCCTTTTGATTATTTACAAAGTCCTCTGGAAGATTTTCAGTAGCATAGAAAACAAGGGCATTTCCGTTGTATCTTTCCCTATTTCCCTTATCTGAAGGAATATTTCTCATCTTTGCAGCGTCTTCCCAAGCTTTTCTAATCATAATAGTAGTAGATCCGCCGCCATCAAAATCGTATATGTCTTTGTAGCCAAGCTGGGATAGGTAGTCTGTTGATTGGGCAAGTGATAAACCAGCAGCGTGAGGTTTCTGCCTTCCATCAGCTGCTATTATAGTAACTTTTCCCTCATCATTTTTAGCAAAAAGAGTTCTTGGAGCTCCTCCACCCAAATTATAATATTTTTCGTTTTTCTTGCCATTTTCTAGCATAGGAATGAAAACGCCAATGGCTTCATCTACATTTTGCCAGTCAATGCTATCTCCAAAGGCTCTTGTATCTACAGAAAAACTATCGCCCTTCTTTACGCTTTTCAAATCCTTATAGTGAATGGACTTTTTTGAAGCGGTTACTACAAGCTCTCCTTCATTTAAAGATGAGCTTGAAGGCTTTTTGGAAGATTTTTCTTCTACTTTTATAACACTTCCGTTAAGCGTAGAACCGATTTTAATTCCCTTAAAGCCATCTTCCATTTTAACAGTAATTTCTATATGATCATCTTTTTCTAAAAAACTTGGTGCAAAAGATGAAGTGTATATGTGAACAGGGTTAACTTTTGTTAACCTATCCTTATTTATAGAATATATTGCCTGATTGATTCCACCTATTTTCGCATGGATTATAGGATTTACAAAGCCATAAACTAGTTTTTTATCTTTAGTAAATCCAAGTGTTTTCATATAGGAAGCTCCAGTAGTTTCAAGTATTCCATCTGAAATAACACATCCCTTTGGAACTCCATCAGACAAATAAGAATCTCCATTTATTCCAAAAACTACATAATTTCCTTTTGATTCAAATTCCTTAGTAAGTACGCTCAGCCTATCTCCGCCCTTTAGATATGGTCCAAATAAAACTTTTGCCTTAACTGGACTATTTGTATAATTAAAATCAATTTGGTGAAGATTTTGAGGACCAAAAGAATTTGTAGATCCAATGTGGTGGTACATAATCTCTGGAGTAAGCGGCCTTGGATTGTTCATATTTATTTTTCCAAGACCATTTACTTCTTCTGCAAATGCAGGTCTTGCTAGGAAAAGTCCTAGAGATAGACCCATAATTATAAAATTTTTCTTAAATTTAAATTTCACTTTAACTTACCTCTTTCTAGTGCCAAATATTCCTCTATAAATAGATTTTCCAGCCTCTCTTCCAATAGAATAAAGCATAGAATTTAACATTTTTGTAAAAGGAGACATGGCCTTTTTTCTTTCCTTAGCTTCTTTTTTTTCTGACATCTCTTTTTGCTTTTGAAGCTCCATCTCTTTTTCAAATTCTTTTCTTTTTTCAGCATCTTCTATATAAAACTCGTAGAAGGAGTATGAGTTTTGATCTATTTGATATTTATTATAAAGGTTAGATGAATTAACTGATTCTGAAACCTTATTTTCATTTGCTGGACCAAGCTTTGAAAGAGGAGGTTTTATAAGAACTTTTTTCGCAGTAGCTGGAACAAAGTCCTCTTCCAAAAAACTTACTATAGCTTCGCCCTTTTTTAAATTTAATATTGCTTCTTCGTAGTCTATGCCTTCTTCTTGCCTTATGGAATTAGCTAATGCCTTTACCTTCTTTATTTCATTTGGAGTGTAGGCTCTTAGGGAGTGAATTATTTTGCTTGAAAGATTTGAAAGGATTTTTTCTGGAATATCTTCAACATATTGTGTTATAAAGAAGATACCAACTCCTTTAGATCTAATAAGTCTAACAATTTTTTCAATCTCATCTATCATATAAGGATTTGCCCCCTTAAAAATAAGATGAGCCTCATCAAAGAAAAATACCATTTTAGGAACATCTTCAAAATCTACTTCCTCTAATTTGTTGTAAATACTAGATAGGAAAAAAAGATTGATTGCGGTGTAAAGGCTTGGGTATTTGTAAAGCTCCTTAGAGTATAAAATATTAATTCTACCATCTTCAGAGAATAGATCATTTATATCAAAGGCTGGTTCTTTGAAAAAATCTCTTAGGCCTTTTTCTTCAAGAGCATCAATTGATCTTAAGATTTTTCCTATTGATTGAGGATTTAATAGACCATATTTTTCTTTTAACTCTTTTATATTGTCTCTAAAATATTCAAAAAGAGCCTTTAGATCATCAAAGTCTAAGATTTTGATTCCATTTTCATCCGCAAACTTAATAGCTTGTACCATAATTTCTTCTTGAGTTTGATTTAACTCCAGAAGGACCTTTAGCATATAAGGGCCGAAGTCTGTTACAGAAGTATTGACATCAAGACCCATTTTTCCAAAGAGGTCTAAAAAATTAACCTTAAAAGACTCTGGCTTGTAGTCAGTTATTTTTAAATTCTCTAACCTTTCTTCTACAGTAGAACTATCTCCCTCTTCTATAAGAGAAGACAGATCGCCCTTAATATCGCTTACAAAAGTTGAAATATTTCTTTTATTTAACTCCTCTATAAGAACTTTAACAGTGGTAGTTTTCCCTGAACCAGTGGACCCTGTAATAAGTCCATGCCTTGTTAGGCTAGAAGGGTCAAGATAAACTTTTTCTCCTTTTTCTGAATTACCAATATAAATTTTTTCCATAAATTTCCCCTTTTAAAATGGACGAGACAGTAAATATTATTTTATAGTAAATGCTCCCTAACTATTCCCGGTGTAGTCATATTAAATGGATCTAGAATTTTATCAATTTCTTCCTTAGTTAAAAGTTTTTCCCTTTCAAGAATAGATCTTACTTTTTCTCCAGTTCTTAGAGACTCTTTTGCTATCCTAGCTGAATGAGTATATCCAATATGAGGAACAAGAGCAGTTATTATACCAGTAGATTTTTCTACATCTTCTTTAAGTTTTTCTTCATTTGCTGTAATTCCTTCTATACAATTTACTACAAGAGTATCAATAGCACCAGTTAATACTTCAATAGATTCAAAAAGACTATAGAAAAGAACAGGTTCAAAAGCATTAAGTTGAAGCTGACCGCCTTCAGCACAAAGTCCAATAGTTACATCATTTCCGATAACTTTAAAAGCAGCTTGATTTACAACTTCAGGAATAACAGGATTTACCTTTCCTGGCATAATAGAAGAACCATTTTGCTTTGGAGGAAGATTAATATCTCCAACCATAGTTCTTGGGCCAGAAGATAAAAGTCTAAAGTCATTTGACATCTTAGAAAGATTAACAGCCATAGTTTTGAGGCTTGATGAGAAGAATAGAAGACAGTCAAGATTACAAGTGCCATCAACTAAGTTTTCACTTCTCTTTAAGTCAAGACCAGAAATTTTTGAAAGATTTTCTGTAATAGCAGCTAGGTATTCTTCACTTACATTTATACCAGTACCAATAGCTGAAGCGCCCATATTGATATTTTTTAAATCTTCAATAGCATATTTAATCCTTCTCTCATCTCTAATAAACAAATCTCTATATGATAAAAATTCTTGTCCAAGTCTTATAGGAACAGCGTCTTGAAGCTGAGTTCTACCCATCTTAATAACCTTATCAAACTCTTTAGCTTTCTTATCTAGGGCCTCAGTTAACTTATCAACTTGTTCAAAAAGTTTTTTACTTAAAAAAATAGCTCCAAGCTTTCCACTAGTTGGATAAACATCATTAGTTGATTGAGCCATATTTACATGATCGTTAGGGTGAACCTTACTATAAGAACCCTTTTTCGCCGCCTAGAATTTCTTCAGCTCTATTTGCTATAACTTCATTTGCATTCATATTGGCAGTAGTTCCAGCTCCACCTTGAATAGGGTCACAGATAAATTCATCGTGGAATTTTCCAGCTATTATCTCATCTGAAGCCTTTACTATTGCATCTTTTACCTCATCTGATAATACGCCTGCTTGGTGGTTAGAAATAGCAGCTGCTTTTTTTATCATAGCTAGAGCTATGATCATTTCCCTGTGTAAAGTTTTTCCAGTTATCTTAAAATTTTCTTTTCCCCTTAGAGATTGCACTCCATAATAGGCATCTTTTGGTACTTTTTTCTCACCAATTGAATCACTTTCAAGTCTAAAATCCATATACAAAAAAATCCTCCTTATAAATTTATAAATCTAATGTAAGTATAACACAAATAGGTATTTTGTAAACGATTTTTATCTATTGGGCTCTATAAAAAACAGCTAAAAAGTAAAGCTAGCGAAGAATATAAGAGTAAATTAAAAGATAAAAAAATATTTTTTAAGAAAATGTTTTTAAATTAATTTTCTATAAATCTATAATTTTTATTATTACAAATTAAGTAAATTAAAAGTAAAATAATTTTATTCAAGTAAATAAGTCTTGAATAATAGCTTAATAAAGTTTATAATCAAGATATAATCAGAATTACTGGAGGTATTGTAAAATGGATATTAGAGAAGAAGCCCTAAAGCTTCATAGAGAAAAACAAGGAAAGATAGAAGTAGTTTCAAAAGTTGAAATAAAAGACGGCAGCGATCTTGCTCTAGCATATACTCCTGGAGTTGCAGAGCCATGTAAAGAAATTGCAAAAGATGAATCGCTTTCATACACTTATACAAATAGAGGCAATATGATAGCAGTTGTTACAGATGGATCAGCTGTTCTTGGCCTTGGAAATATTGGCGCATCAGCAGGTATGCCAGTTATGGAGGGAAAATGCGTATTATTTAAAGAATATGGAAATGTAGATGCCTTCCCTATTTGCTTAAAAACTCAAGATCCAGACGAAATAGTAAATATTTGTAAAAACTTAGAGCCATCATTTGGTGGAATTAACCTAGAAGACATAAGTGCACCAAACTGCTTTATAATCGAAGAAAGATTAAAAAAAGAACTTGATATTCCAGTTTTTCACGATGACCAACATGGAACAGCAATTATAACTCTTGCTGCAGTTATAAATGCCTTAAGAGTAGTTAAAAAAGAAATTTCAGATGTAAAAATCGTACTTTCAGGAGCAGGAGCAGCAGGAATAGCAATTAGTAAACTTCTTATGGATGCTGGAGCAAAGCATATACTTCTTACAAGTAGACACGGGATTTTAACTAAGGACAATGCAAAAGACCAGTCAAGAAAAGAAATAGCTGAAATTACAAATAAAGAAAATAGAGAAGGAAGCCTAGCTGATGCATTAGTAGGTGCAGATGTATTTATAGGAGTATCCGCACCAAATTTAGTAACAAAAGAAATGGTAAAAACAATGAACAAAGATGCTATAGTACTAGCTATGGCAAACCCTATTCCAGAGATCTACCCAGACGAAGCAAAAGCTGGTGGAGCGAGAGTAGTTGGAACAGGAAGAAGTGATTTTCCTAACCAAGTTAATAATGTTTTAGTATTCCCTGGAATTTTTAGAGGAACACTTGATGTAAGAGCAAAAGAAATAAATACAGAAATGAAATTAGCTGCAGCACATGCAATAGCTAATATGGTTAAAGAAGACGAACTAAACGAAGACTTTATATTGCCACTTGCAACAAACAAAGAAGTAGGCAAGATGGTAAGTGAAGAAGTAAAAAAAGCAGCTATTAAGACAGGAGCATCTAGAATTTAAGAGGAATTAATATGATAGGATTTTCATTAGACCTAACCCTTGAAAGTTCACTTATGAAAACATACATTGATAAAATGCATGGGGCAGGTTTTAAAAGTGTATTTATAACAATAAATATTCCAGAAGATGATAGCAAGGAAGAATATAAGGAAAGACTGACCATCCTTGGCAAGCAGTGCAAAAAATATAATATGACAATAATGCTTTCAGTATCAAAACAATCTCTAAAAGAAACAAAAATTGACCTGGAAGATATAGAATTTTTAAAAAGCATAGGCATAAATGGTATTAGGGTTACTAAAGAAACCACTAACGAGCGAATAGCTGAAATCTCCAAACATTTTAGAGTAGGAATCTCAGCATCCCATACTACAAAACAGGACATTAAAAAACTTAAAGAACTGGGCTGCGACCTATCCAAATTAGAAGCTTGGTTTAACTACTATTCTAGGGAAGATACTGGTCTATCCATGGATTATATGAGAGAAAAAAATCAAATTTTGGAAAAAAAGAGGCATAGAAACAGTTGCATTTTCTCCTGGAGATAGCACAGAAGAAGTGATGAATGAGTATGTGACTCTAGAGTGCCATAGGGGAAGAAGTCCACTTTATTCCATAATAGACCTAATAGAAGACGCCGGAGTAGACTCCTGCTATGTTGGCGATAGCCCAATTGGCGAAAAAACAATCTATCAAGTAAAAGAATACTCATTTAATAAAATAATCCCACTATATGTAGATGTATTAGATGAAGAAGCATTTGAACTTGTATGTGGCATTCACAACAACTGCAAAGATGAAGCAGAAAATGTAGTTAGATTTGATAAAAAAATAGAAGGAATAAATATAGTTGATAGATATTTAGTTTCAAGGCCAAAAGGATCCTTAACCATAGACAACCACAGGTATGGAAGATTTATGGGAGAGGTTCAAATTACCAAAAAAGACCTAGCCTTAGATAGAAGAGTCACAGTAATTGGAAGAGTTAGAGAAGAAGATCTTGAACTAGTTGATAAAATACATGGTAGGACAGGGTTTGAACTGATTGAAAATAATTAAGAGTAGGTAGAGCTTATGGGAAATAAGTATCCTAAAAGGATAAGAGTTTTTTTAATAGTAATGGAGCTAGTTTCCATCTTACCAATATATTTGCCCTGGTATTATTTACCTAAAAAAACAATAACGGGAGAGATGGTATTTGGAAAATACTTAGGAGTTTATATAGGACTTTCTATAATGTATATATTTTTCTCCCTAATTATAAAAGATTTAGTAGGTAAAAAACAGCTCATACTTTTTCTTTTGATAACCATATTAAAAATAGGACTATCCACATATCTAACATTTAGCCTTGGCTACTCACCAACCCCATACTTTGTAATGTATTTAATATTAGAAGCATTCAATATAACACTAAGCGTAATATCAACCACAAGATTTAGATATTATTTATAAAACATAAATTAAAGCAAGCTTTTTTGAGAGCTTGCTTTTTTATTGTGCGCTTTAGCATGAATAAACCACCAGCTATGCTGGTGGTAGAAAAATAAGCTTTAGCTTCAAGCAAAAAACCTCCCATGATAAACTATTTATGTTACTGGCAGTAGCATAGACAGAAAAGGGAGGTATCCTAAATGGATAATAATAGTTTATCACATACATCATGGAATTGTAAGTATCATATAGTATTTGCTCCAAAATATAGAAGACAAGTAATATATGGAAGGTTAAAACAAGATATAGGAAAAATATTAAGGGACTTATGTGATAGAAAAGGAATAAGCATAATAGAAGCAGAATGTTGTCCAGACCATATTCATATGTTGTTAGAAATTCCACCGAAATACAGCATATCTCAAACAATGGGCTATTTAAAAGGAAAAAGTAGTTTGATAATATTTGATAGACATGCAAACTTAAAATACAAATACGGAAATAGACATTTTTGGTGCAGAGGATATTATGTAGATACAGCAGGAAAAAATGCGAAAAAAATACAAGAATATATAAAAAATCAATTAAAAGAAGATTACATGGCAGACCAAATAAGCATTAAAGAATTTGTAGACCCGTTTACGGGAGAGCAAGTAAACAAAAGCAAAAAGTAAGGTGCTTTAGCACCAGCTGTGAAAATTGGTGCACGAGAAAGAAAGTTCGAAGCATGAAATGCTGCCGGTAACAGCCCCTTATAGGGGCAAAACAAACCACCGGCTTATGAACTGACCCCAAAAAGTTGGACCTAAAAAAACCAACTTTGAGGAGGTCAGTTTTTTCATGACAAAATATAGTACAGAATTTAAGATGAAAATAGTACAAGAATACTTAAATAAAGAAGGAGGATATAAATATTTAACTGATAAATATGGACTCAGTGATCATTCAGTAGTCAGAAGATGGGTAAATTCATACAAAACACAAGGATATGAAGGCTTAAAAATTTCTAGAAAAAATAATAGTTACTCTTTCGAATTTAAGAAGAATATAGTAAACTTGTACTTAACAGGAGAAATGTCCTATCAAGAACTTTCTAATCAATTTAAGATTAATAATCCAGCGATCATTGCTAGATGGGTAATTGATTTTAGAAATCAAGGACTTGATGGACTTAGACCTAAAAAGAGAGGAAGACCTTCAAGTATGACTAAAGATAAAAATAATGAAAAAGAAAAAGAACAAGTAAAGAAAGAATATTCTAAGGAAGGGATAGACGAAATTGCTGAACTTAAAGATAAGCTTTACTGGGCACAAATGGAAATAGATTTTCTAAAAAAAAAAGATGGAATTAGAGGACGAGGAAGATCAGAAAATGAGAGAATGGCTAGAATAATTCACTCATTAAGAGAAAAATATCCACTAAAAGATTTACTTAAACAATTTAATTTTCCAAAATCAACATACATGTATTGGCAAAAAAGATTTGATAGAAAAAATAAAGATGAAGCCTTTGAGAATCAAATCAAGAAAATGAGAAAAGATAATCCAAACTATGGATACAGAAGAATACATGCGATGCTTAGAAGACTTGGAATTTTAATAAACAAGAAAAAAGTTCAAAGGTTGGTACAGAAGCTGAAACTTCAGGTAACAAACTTTGCACGTAAATCAAGAAAATATTACTCATACAAGGGAACAGTAGGTAAAGTAGCACCAAATAGGATAAAAAGAAGATTTAAAACATCTGTAGTACATCAAAAAATCACAACAGATACAAGTGAATTCAAATACTATGAAACAGATAAGTATGGGAATATGCAAGTAAAAAAACTTTACTTAAATCCTTTCTTGGATATGTTTAATGGAGAAATCATTAGCTATTCAATAACAACTTCACCTACATTAGATGCAATAATAACATCACTTGAAGAAGCAATTTCAAAGACTTCAGATTGCAAGTTTAAAAGAATATTCCATTCAGATCAAGGATGGGCATATCAATTAAAACAATATACTGAAAAATTAGAATCTAATGGAATTTTACAGAGTATGTCAAGAAAAGGAAATTGCTTAGATAATTCTCCTATGGAGAATTTCTTCGGGATATTAAAACAAGAAATTTACTATGGTAGAACGTTTAAATCATTTAACGAACTAAAAAAGACAATAGAAGAATATATAAAATATTACAATGAAGATAGAATAAAAGAAAAACTTGGATATTTAAGTCCAGTTGAATATAGGAAATTGAATGCAGCTTAGCTGCGATTTCCCCTAGGGGAAATATGAGGACAAAAAAACCAGAGACAAATATTTCTAAATGTCTCTGGTATAAAGTCCAACTTTTTGGGGTCACCTTATTAGCCGGTGGTTATGATTTAGATAGCTATAAAAGAATAGCTAAATTTCATCCAATAATTTATAACATATTTAGAAAAAGCATATAGATTCTTTAAACAAGCTATGGCTTCAAGAAAAAATACTAAAAATATTTTATAAGCAAAAAATTCTTTAATCCACCTTAACAATTCTACTATTTTTACAACTTACCATGGAAGAATTATGGCGGCAAAGGAAGAAGGAATAAAAGAAGCACCTTGTATCTTTGCAGACCATTTAAATGAGGCGCAGAAGAAAGCTTATATATTAGCTGATAACAGAATGGCTCTAGATAGGGCGATAAGATGCGGCAATGATACAAGTGAATCTGTTTATGATGATAGGGGACTGATTGTTTTTTAATATGGGTATAATTATATAACAATGATTAAATCAATTGGAGGATAGTATGGCAGGAATGGGTTGTTACGTCGGTAAAAATATAATGAGATACCATGATGGCGCTATAGTTTATGATATTTACACAAAAACTGAACTATTAGATTATATAATAAATACTTTTGGAAATGTGATAAATGCCAAACAGTCTATGTATGGGATAGCAAAACGGTAGATTGCTCAGGAAATTACTTGAAAATTGAGGATTTTGATGAAAATATCAGCTCGATAAATGTCGAGAAAATGGAAGAAATATTTGTCATAAATGTAAATGACAATACTGATGATTTATTAGTAAATGATTTATTTAGCAAGAATCCATTTAGACCATATAAATATTATGTTACTAAAAATCTATATGACATAATTAAAATTGCTACAATGGTTGAGGAAATAGACAACAATGTTTTTAGGAGGCGTTGTTATGAAAGCGATTCTTAACACGTACAAACTCGTACGCAAGCATGCAGGCTCCACATACATATTTATCTTAATTGAATCTTTGATCACGGCTCTTGTTAGTCCAGCTATAATTTACGCTACGGCTATGGCTGTCGATTCGATTCTTAACTATGTACATGGGGAACGCAATTTATTTCCAGTTATTTTATTAATACTTTTGTTTGCTTGGGGCGAAGTATCGAAGTTCATTCGAAATATTTTAGATATTAAGCTTGAGCAAAAACTCGAACTTAATTTAAATATGGCTGTCATGAATAAACTTGATAAAATATCTTTGGAAGAGATTGAAAAGTCAGGTTTTCAAGACAAACTAAACAAGGTGAAGGACCGTCCACACATGGCAGTCATCGAATTATTCAATTCATCCATAGCCATAGCAGCAATTGCGGTGAAGGTAGTTGGCGTTGCTTTTGTATTCTTTACGATATCAGCTTATCTTGGCCTTGCGTATATCATAAGTGCTGCGCTTGATGTATTTTTCAGCTTTAAGGCAGTCAATAATATGAATAAGATGTTTGAGAACACAACGCATAATGAGCGTGAAATGGAAAATATTTTAAGGATACTAAAGGACAAGAACGCCATTTATGAGATAAAAGTTTTTCAAATGAAGTCTTTGTTTCTTAAGAAGTTTAAAAAATATTCCGAAGCTGTTTTTGATGAGAGACTTAAGACGACTATAGCAAGTCAAAAGTATCTTTTGCTAAGCTCTTTTATAAACATAATATGGATGGGCCTTGCGATACTTTTTGTAATATTAAAACTTATGCAAAGAGCAATTAGCGTCGGCTCACTTACTGCGGTCATCACATCTGCGTCGACTACTTTGGATATGGCGGAGGATTTTGTTTATGAAGCTTCTAGCGTAGCTAATTCTGGCTACATCGCAGAAACACTTCTTTATATACTTAATTATGATGAAAAATCAGTCAAAGAGCAATTTAATAGCGGAGCCAAAATTATTTTTGAAAATTTAAGTTTTAAATATCCACAAAGTGAAAATATTGTTTTAGATGATTTATCTCTAGAGATTGACAAGAATAAGGTAACTGCCATAGTTGGTGAGAATGGTGCTGGCAAATCAACTATAATTAAGCTGATAGCTGGGCTTTATAAGCCAAGTAGTGGCTCTGTCAAGATCAATGGCACTGAGCCATATTATTTATCGAAAAGAGAATTGGCAGATAGCTTAGCAATAGTTTATCAAGACTTTCAAAACTATGAGCTTAGTATAAAGGATAATGTTTTGCTGGGTGATGAAAAGGACATTTCAAGCGATTTAAGCTTAATGGAGCTTGACAAGTACGATGCCAATACTAATTTAGGTAAACTTGAAGACGACGGCGTCTATCTATCTGGTGGCGAGAGTCAAAGGCTTGCAATTGCGAGAGCCATCTCAAAATCTTCTGACTTTTTGATCTTTGATGAGCCAACTGCATCCATGGACCCAATGATGGAAGCAAAGATGTATGAGGGTATAATCAAGGTACTTAAGATGCGTGGTGCAATCATTATAACCCACAGACTTGTTTTATCAAAGCTTGCTGATGAAGTTCTAGTCATTGACAAGGGAAGGATTATTGAACGAGGTACGCACGAAACGCTTATGGAAAAGGGCGGCAAATATGCAAAAATGTTCACTGAGCAAGCAGCTTGGTATAAGGAGGCAAAAAATGAATAAAGTGATTAAAAAAGTTTTTAGCATAACGCCAATCGCGAGCATCTATGTCTTCATCTACCATATAATTTCAGGTTTATTTGTCGCAGCTAAGCTATATGCCTCGATGCAGATCATACAAAGCGGCTATGAATATATCAAACACGCCAATAATATTGAAACTATTATAAAATATGGCCTTATGCTTTTAATAATAATTTTACTTGAAAGGCTTCTTGAGTATTTTTATGCAATCGCTATGAATGGCTATCTATTCGAAAAAGACTGGCAGTTACTTAAATAGAGAGCTGGCAGAAAAATTATCAAGGGTAGACTTAATTAACTTTGAAGATAGAGATTTTTTAACTATAGAAGAAAGAGCAGCCACAGCTGTTGATGACGAAAGGCTAAGTAATTCGGTAAGGCTACTTGCCATGGTGATAGGTCAAGGACTTGAAGTTATATTGATACTGATAACGCTTTGGACTTATAGTCCATACTTAGTTGCACTTGCGGCTTTAACAGTAGCCCCTTACCTGATCACAAGACTTATACGCGGCAAGGCCTTTTATGATCTCAAGAGCATAGAAGCCTTTGACGAGAGGAAGCTAAATTATTTCTACAGCATATTTACAGATACCAAGACTAATAGAGAGATAAAATCGTATAATAGCTCAAATTTTTTCTTAAGTAAATATACTAGCGTTTTTAAAGATATTAGCAAAAAATATTTTTACGAGAGACTAAAAGATGCTAAGTCACTGCTTTTCTGTGACATACTAAGCGTTATAGCCTTCTCCATCGCCATAGTCATAACAATAAAACTTGCCTTCGTTGGTAAGATACTCATTGGTATGATGGGTGCTGCACTTATGGCTTATCAAGACATGCAAAAGTCTAGTAAGGATATGATAGTGACTGTAGGCAATTTGCCTAGAAATGTTTCCTTCGCAAGCGATTACTTTACTTTTATGGACAGCAGCGAAGAGAAAAAGGCTTACGATGTAAATTTTGGCAAAATTAGTGTAAAAGATGCTTCATTTACTTATCCAAAAACTGATAATGGTCTTCACGATATTAGCTTAAGTATATATGAGGGCGAGAGCGTGGCAATAGTTGGATACAATGGCTCCGGGGACAGTGATATAATGATGACAGATACAATAAATCCATTAAAATCAAAGTTTAAAGGCTTCCACAAAACTTTTAAACAAGACGATTTAGGATTAAGTCTGTCATCTTTTTTATTAAATTAACAAAAAAGAAAAGAAAACATAAGTAATAAGGATTGAAGAGAATATGATAATATTTAGAGTTTTTTTCAAAATCATATTGTTTCCTATTAGGATAGCGTTAAGTATCATAATTCTATTTTTAACGTTTGTATTAGGACTCAGCACAATATTTTTCAAACTGATTTCATTTATCGCTATTATGGGATTTTTAGGATCTGTTTATCATGGAGAAAAAGCACTTGCTATAGATGCGTTTATACTAGCATATCTTTTTAGTCCTTATGGTTTACCAGTGCTAGGATATTTTATTATAGAAGTGATAGAAGGGGTGAATGAAAGAATAAAAGTAATTTAAATATAAAAATAAATAGATTAAAACGATGAAAAAGAGATAGCAAAATCAAAGCTATCTCTTTTTATATGAAAAGAAAGGGGGTTATGATGAAAGAAATAGTTAAATTTGAATACTATTATGGCAATGAATCAGAACAATATTCATTTTTTAGGATTCCCAAAACTTTATTCACCGACTTAAATTTTAAAAAACTATCCGTAGAAGCAAAAATTCTTTATGGAATTCTACTCGATAGAATGAGCTTGTCAATTAAGAATAAATGGTTAGATGAAGAAAACAAGGTATACATTATCTATACCATAGAAGAAATTATGGAAGTATTAAATTGGGGGAGAAATAAATCGGTCAAAGTAATGAAAGAAATTGAAGAGATAGGATTATTAGAAAAAAAGAGGTTAGGACTTGGAAAGCCAAATTTACTCTATGTAAAGAACTTTATTTACACAGAAAATAATAAAACTACAGAAGTTTCAAAAGCAAACCTCAAGAAGTTTAAAAAACAAACTTCAGGAAGTTTAGAAAACAAACCTCAAGAAGTTTCAAAAGAGGACTCTAATAATACTAATATTAATAATACTGAAACTAATAATACTGATTTTAATAATACCACCCCCATATCCCCCTTAGAAAAGCTAGGAGAAAAATCAAAAAAAACTTTGGAGGAGGAAGAATTAAAAGAAACTATAAAAAAGAATATATCTTATGAAATCTTTGAAAAAGTAAGAATAGAAGAAAAGAAGCAAGTAGATGTAATGATAAATGTACTTGTAAAAGCCTTAACTAGCTTTACAAACATTAAAATAGGAGGGAGGCATATATCCAATGAAAATTTTAAAGAAAAATTTCTAAGTCTTAACTATAAACACATAGACTATGTTTTGAAATACCTAAGAGAAAATGCTCCAAAGGATATTAGAAACATTAATGCTTATCTACTGACTCTCTTATACAATGCAGATGAAAATATTAGAAACATAGAAGTCATAAAGAGAGAAGATCAGAAAAGAGAAAACTATGACTATAGTAACGATGAGGATATATGGAGAGAAATTTTAAATACTTGATAGGAGAGGAGCATATGGAATTAATAAAAGAAATCCTAGAACAGAAAATAAAAAATGCAGAAACAAATAGTCCATCAAAAGATGAAGAAAATAGGAGTTATATAGATCAAGAAACAGGATTAAAATATTGTGCAAAATGTAAAACACCAATTGAAAAAGAAATAGACTTCTTTGGAGAAATAAAAAAAGTTGGTATTTTATGTCAATGTAAAAAAGAAAGACAAAAATTAGAGGAAGAAAAAAGAAAAGAAAATAAAAGGCTTTTAAAAATTGAACACTTAAAAAAAGAGTGTTTTTCTGATCCTATCTTATTAAATTGGAATTTTAAAAATATGGACAAAGATAGTGAGCATGAAAAAGTAGCAAAAAATTATGTGGAAAAATTTGATGAAATATATGAAAATAATATAGGATTAATTCTCATAGGGAATGTGGGATGTGGAAAAACATATCTTGCAAGTGCTATAGCAAATGCTTTACTAGAAAAAGAAATATCAGTCAAAATGACAAATTTTTCAGTAATTTTAAATGATATGACTAACTTTGAGATTGATAAGAGTAAGTATATAGATAACCTAAATCATAAGAAACTATTAATTATTGATGATTTTGGAATGGAAAGAGATACAGATTTTGCAGCTGAGCATATCTTTAACATAATAGATAGTAGATATAGAAGTGGGAAACCTCTAATTATAACAACAAACTTAAATATATCAGCTTTAACTAATCCTGAAACTATAAAAGATAAAAGAATTTACTCAAGGATACTTGAAATATGCAGTCCCATTATATTTACAGGAGAAAATAGAAGAATAGAAAAAATGAAGGAGAAATCAAAATTAGCCTATGAAATATTAAAAAAAGAATGAAAGTAGGTGAGTGAATGCAAAATGATGATATAAATAGCAGAACAATAGCCATAGTAAAAAAAGCGGGGATAGTTACAGCCAAGCAAGTTATAAATTTGATGAAGAAAATATTAGAAATAAATAAACATAAAGCGCAGACAGAACAGTCAAGACCCTTAGAAAAATTTAAAAAAGTAAAAGTAAAAGATCTTGTAAAAAAAGGTAAAGTAGAAACCTTAGAATTAAATGACATAGACTTAAAAGCATTGAAAAAAGAATTAAAAAGATATGGGGTGAAATTTTCCATAAAGAAAGATTTAGAAAATGGAAACAACATTATCTTTTTTCAAGCAAAAGATATAAAAGTGATGGAACAAGCTTTTAAAAAGACAGTCCAGAAATTTACTAAAGATAAGTCAAGAAAAAGAAAATCTGTAATAGAAAGGCTTAATAACTTCAAGGATAAAGTCAAAGATACTATTGACAGAGATAAGGTTAAACATAAGCATCAGGAACAAAGTTTATAATAAAAGCACTTAGATATATAATATATATGATGAGAAGGCATGAATAGCTTTATTGTTGAATACTATGAAAAAGAAGATGGAATCATCCAGTAGAAGAATTTCTCTTATCTATAGATAAAAAATGAGAACAGAAGCATTAGGGAAAAAACTAAAAAATACCTTTGAAAGTAAAATATAAGTATAATGGTGGTTTAAAATGACAAATAAAAGAATATGTCCCATATGTAACTCAAAGATGAAGCAACAGTTTATAGGTCTATTACATTGCAAGTGTGGTATAAGCTATCATAGAGATTTAGGATATTTTAAAAGAAATGAGAATATGATTTTTGTCTTGGAAAGAAAAAAAGATAGGTAAAAAAATAAAACAAGTTCCAGTAATAATATATAAAAAAGATAAATAAGATACTAATGGGTAGAGAAATCTACTCTTTTTTATGGAGAGGAAGTGATTAATTCGAAAATACTAAATGAAATAATAAAAGATATAAAAAATGTTTTTAAGATAAGAGATAAGAAGAAATTTGTATTAGAAAATCTTCCTTACCTCTTATTTTTTTATATAGGAAATATCTTTGCAAGCCATGTCAACTCTTATGTAGGAGGAGATATAATAGATAGAATTCTAGTAGCTTTTAGTCAAATAGATACTTTAAAATATATTCCATCATTAAAAATAAAAAATCTGATACCCGGTCTAATTCTATCAGTAGTTATTAAGTTAATCCTTATACAGAAAAAGAAAAAAGCAAAAAAGTTTAGAGAGGGCAGAGAATATGGATCGGCAAGATGGGGAAATGAAAAAGATATTGAGCCATACATTGACAAGAAGTTTGAAAACAATGTGCTATTAACTCAAACTGAAAGACTTACCATGAACAATAGACCTAAAAATCCAAAATATGCGAGAAATAAAAATGTATTGGTAATTGGAGGTTCTGGTAGTGGTAAAACAAGGTTTTTTGTAAAGCCAAATCTCATGCAAATGCACTCTTCATATGTAGTAACCGATCCAAAAGGAACATTAGTCTTGGAATGTGGGAAAATGTTGGAAAGAAATGGATATGAGATAAAAATACTAAACACAATAAACTTTAAAAAATCCATGAGATATAATCCCTTTGCATACTTGAAAAGTGAAAAAGATATTTTGAAATTAGTACAAACAATAATTGCAAATACTAAGGGAGAAGGAGAAAAATCAACTGAGGATTTTTGGGTGAAAGCTGAAAAACTCTATTACACAGCACTTATAGGATATATCTGGTATGAAGCTCCTAAAGAAGAACAGAACTTTACAACTTTACTTGCTATGATAGATGCAAGTGAGGTAAGAGAAGAAGATGAAAATTTTAAAAATGCAGTAGACTATATGTTTGAAGCATTAGAAAAAGAAAAGCCAAATCATTTTGCAGTAAAACAATATAAGAAATACAAACTAGCAGCAGGAGTAATAGAATTAAGGAGAACACTTAATCACTGTTTTAGTGAAATATGTACTTCTTAATTCTTTTTTATTTAAGAAATTAAGAGGAAGGAGGAAAAAGTGAGGAATTTTGAAAAGATAACAGCACTCTATGAGAGATTAAGTCGAGATGATGAACTTGAAGGAGAAAGTAACTCAATCGTTAATCAAAAGAAAATCCTTGAAGAATATGCAAGTAAGAATAATTTAACCAACATCATCCATTTTACAGATGACGGAATAAGCGGGACACAGTTTGATAGACCAGGCTTTATGGAAATGATGAACGGAGTCAATCAAGGAAATATTGGTTGTATCATTGTAAAAGATATGAGCAGACTTGGCAGAGATTATCTCAAAGTTGGTCAATGTATGGAGATATTAAGACAAAAGGGCGTAAGACTAATCGCTATCAATGATAATGTAGATAGTTTTTACAGAGAAGATGATTTTACTCCCTTTAGAAATATCATGAATGAATGGTATGCAAGAGATACATCAAGAAAAATACAATCGACTTTCAGGTCAAAAGGCGAAAGTGGGAAACATACTGCAAGCACACCGCCTTATGGCTATATCAAAGATGAAAAAGATAAAAACAAATGGATAGTAGATGAAAAAGCAGCCGAGATAGTAAGACGAATATTTAATCTTACAATGGACGGAGCAGGACCATACAAAATAGCAAAGATACTGGAAGCGGACAAGATAGATATACCCGCTTATCATCAGCAAAAAATGGGATATGGATTACATCAAAGCAAAAACTTTGAACATCCCTATCGTTGGTGCAGCTCAACAATAGCAAGCATTTTAAAGAAACAAGAATACTTGGGGCATACAGTCAATTTCAAAACAAGAAAGCACTTCAAGGACAAGAAAAGCAAATATGTATCCGAGGATAACTGGCTTATTTTTGAAAATACACACGAGCCAATCATAGACCAAGAAACCTTTGATAATGTGCAAAGGATAAGAGGAAATGTAAAAAGGTATCCTGACGGTTGGGGAGAATATCACCCACTCACAGGACTAATGTATTGTGCAGATTGTGGGAGCAAGATGTATGTTCATAGAACAAGCAATTATAAGAATATTCCCTATTACACTTGCAGTGCCTATACTAAAACACCATGTGGCACACTTTGTCCATCAGCACACAGAATAAAAGCAGAAGCGGTCTTAAACCTTATTAGGGAAACACTAAAAGATATTAAAAAATACCTTGATGAAGATAATGAAGCCTTTATCCGTTCCATTCAAAATGAAATGGAAGAAAAGGAAAAAATAGAGATAGAAAAGAAACGCACAAGGCTTATTGACAGCAAAGGAAGATTACAGGAATTAGAAAGACTGATGTGTCGTATCTATGAAGATATGATCCTTAACAAAATACCAAATAGCAGATATGAAATACTAAATAACCAATATGAAACGGAGCAGATAACTTTAAGTAAAGAAATTAAGGATTTGGAGCAGCAGGTATCAAGATATGAAAAAGAAACAGACAGAGCTAAAAAATTTATATCTCTTATCAGTCGTTATGAAAACTTTGATGAACTTACAACCACAATGATAAATGAGTTTGTAGAAAAGATTGTCGTACATGAAAGAGATAGAAAAGGAAGTCAGACATCAAAGCAAAAGATAGAAATTTACTTTAATTTCATAGGCAATTATGAACTGCCACAGGCGGAGTTAAGTGATGAAGAAAAACAAAAACTTGAGGAAGAAGAAAGAAAAATCGAAGAAAGAAAAGACAAGCTACATCAAAATTACCTGAAACGAAAAGCAAGCGGAAAACAGAAAGAGTATGAGGATAAATATAAGGCAAGAAGGGAGCAGAAGAAACAAGAGAAATTAAAGGTTTTAAAAAGAGAGGGGATACCGGCAAGAGATTTTCAGTAAAGGCAAGAGATTTTCAGTAGAATATTTTGATTGACTTTGAGGTTAGATTATGCTAACATATAGTAAACGGTGTTATCTTAAATAGAGGTGAAAAATTAGTGAGGAACAAAGAAGCTACAATTAAAAAAATCTTACAGAGTGCAAATGATGAGTTTGCAGAGCATGGATTTGAACAGGCATCTGTACGAGTAATTGCTAAAAATGCAGGAGTTACACCGGGTGCAATATATAAGCACTTTAAGTCTAAAGAAGATATTTTTAAGGTACTTGTAAGTCCTATACTTAATCACTTATACAGAAGAAGTAAAGAATTGACAAATCAAGCGATTGAAGAAATTAAAGTAAATGGATTACAAGCTTTTGGAGAAAAATCTGATGATAGTAATAGGGAATTATTGGAATTTATTTACCAAAACGATCCTATAGTTAATCTTTTGTTTAACTGTTCTCAGGGTACGGAATTTGAATCAATTCGTCATGATTTAGTGAATCTTGAAGTGCAGGGTGCTAAGAAATTGATCGATGTTCTTAAAGAAAAAAAGATTGAAGTAAATGATTTGAATGATGATGAACTTCATGTTCTTTATACAATGGCATGTACACCTTTATTTGAGGTAATCACACATAGGTATTCATATAATGAAGCCTTGAATTTTATCGATATGATGGAGGCAGCAATGAATTTTGGTTGGAGGAGGATTATTAAATGAAAACATAATATAAAATTAAAAATAATAAATTTTGAAATCGGGTTAATCCCGATTTTCTGCGTTTTATGGAAAGTAAACAAAAATAAGAAAAATTTACCAGTAAAGATTATTTTGAATCAATCATATTGCAACTGGTAAATAAAAATAAAAATTTAAAAGGAGGTATTCAAATGAATGAAACAAAATTAAAAACAAAAGATTTAGTTAACATCGGCATTTTTTCAGTGATTTATATGGCATTATCCATGGCGGTAATGATTATTCCAATACTTTCACCGATACTTTGGTTATTATGGCCAGCAATGACAGGCATAATATGTAATTTTATTTACATGTTGTTGGTCTCTAAGGTGCCAAAACCAGGAACGGCTTTACTTTTGATAGCAATTACAGGGATTATATATTTTGCTATAGGAGAATGCACTTTTACAATTGTCATAACTTGCGTTATTGCAGGAGTTTTAGCAGAAATTACTAGAAAAATTTTGGGATATAAAAGTCAAAAAAGCGTAATAGTATCTTCAGGATTGATTTGCATTGGGTTGATTGGATCACCATTGCCTATGTGGTTGTTCCAAGAATCTTATATGAAATCTATTATTAAAATGGGAATGAGTCCAGAATATGTAAATAAATTACAAACTTTAATTTCAATTCCAACACTTATCGGGATGATCATTACTGCATTTATTGGAGGAGTCATTGGTGCATATATAGGTAAAGCAATGTTCAAAAAACGTTTTGAGAAGGCTGGAATTATGTAAATGGAGGGTATTGTAAGAGGCATTATAAAGCTAAATCCACTAACTGAAATCATTTTTTTGATTTCAGTTAGTATTATTAGCTTTGCAAATAATAGCTTAAAATTAGATGTTTTTATTCTTTTAATGGTTGCTATTATAGCGTTATTTATGGGACTTGTTAAAATATCTTTAAAGGCATTGTCTATGTTTGTATTATTACAGGGATTGAAATATTTTGTTTTGCCGATTCTACCAGATGTCATATCAGCACATTTTGGATTATTGGTGATTCATGCTCCTAAGTTAATACCGATTTTTTTAGTTGGTCAAATTCTTGTAAAAACTAATCCTATACGAAATATTATGTATGCCTTAAAAATGATGCATTTTCCAAAAAGCCTAATTATTTCTCTAGCAATAGGCATCAGATATTTTCCATCTTTAAGAGAAGAAAAAATATTAATCTCAGATGCAATAAAAATAAGAGGCGTGACTGGATTTAAAAAGATACAATTAGGACTAATATCTTTAATAGTTACAGCTTCTAATACCGCAGATGAATTAGCTCAGGCTATTACAGTAAGAGGGATAGAAAATCCTGCAAGAAAGACCTTTATGGATGATGCAGGATTTAACATTTGGGATCTAATAATTATTCTATTATGTATTCTGATGTTCTTTAATGTAAAGTTCAAGTTATTTTTATAAGAGGTACGAAACATGATTAATATAAATGAAGCTTCATATTCCTATAAGAGAAGCTTAGAAAACCAGTTAAAGAAAATTTCAATAAAGATTAATCAAGGAGAAGTTATCTTATTATGCGGAAAATCTGGTTCTGGGAAAACAACTATAACAAAATTAATCAATGGATTGATTCCTCATTTTTTAGAGGGAAATTTATTAGGAAATATTTTTATAAATGGGATAAACACAAAACAAATGAAGATATATGAAATTTCTGAAAAAGTGGGAACAATTTTTCAAAACCCCAAAACACAGTTTTTTAATTTAGATTCAGATAGTGAACTAACATTTGGATTAGAAAATTTAGGTGAAAACCCTGATAAAATAAAAAGACAAGTTTTTAAAGTGGTACGTGATTTGGGAATTGAAAGATTAAAAAACAGAAATGTTTTTATGATGTCAGGTGGAGAAAAGCAATTACTTGCTATTGCATCTATTTATGCTACCAATCCAGATGTATATGTGTTTGATGAACCTTCTGCAAATATTGATGAGTATGGCATTGAAAGAATAAGAGAGATGCTTATAAATCTTAAAACTCAGGGCAAGACAATTATTATTTCTGAACATAGACTCTATTATTTAATGGATTTAATTGATAGAGCTATTTATTTACAAGACGGAAAAATAAAATATGTTTTTTCAAATGTGGAATTTTCTTCAATTAGTGATGACTCACGAAAGAAACTAGGACTTAGAACTTTTGTAAGAAAGAAAAATGATGATTTTGCAAATCCTGTCACATTTTGTGAATCTGATGACTTTGTAGTTTCAAATTTAGAATATGAAAATAAGAAACAAAAAATTTTAGATAAGATAAATATTTCCGGAAACAAGGGAGATATTATTGCAATAACAGGTAAAAATGGTCAAGGAAAAACAACATTAATGAGAATTTTGTGTGGACTGTTGAAAGAAAACGAAGGAAAAATAAGTTATAAAGGAAGTCCCATAAAATATAAAAAACGAAGAAAACTTTGTTATATGGTTATGCAAGATGTAATTCATCAGTTTTTTTCGGAATCTGTAAGAGATGAATTTAGTTTATTTGATTCTAAAATAGATGAAAAGCAAATAGATAATATTCTAGAAAAATTAGATCTTAAAAAATTAGATAATCGTCATCCTATGTGCTTATCAGGAGGTCAAATGCAGAGACTTTCTGTAGCATTGGGGATGTTAATGAATAGAGAAATTATTATTTTGGACGAACCAACGAGTGGACTTGATTATACAAATATGCTCGAAATAAGTAAAGTCATTAAAGAATTTTCAAATAATAAAATTATATTTATTGTTACGCATGATAATGAATTGATTGATAGTACATGTAATAAATTATTGGAAATTTGCGATGGCAGAATAAAAAGATTTTATGAAAGAAGGTAAAAGATGGATATCTTAAAGGGACATAAAAGCAAGATTTTCGCAGCTGTATTCATTGCGATAATAGGAGTAGGATTTGGTGTAATACCTTATTTTTCTGTAGCAGCCATTATTAATAACTTGGTTGCAAAAAATGCAAATTTAAATAATTATTATCCATATATTTTTGCTGTATTTTTGGGATTTTTGGCAAGTATATTATTTCATGAAATATCTACTATTATTTCTCATAATCTTGCCTACAGGATTATTGAAGATAAAAGAAAGTTATTAGCTGACAAATTAAGTAAAATTTCTATGGGAGAAGTTGAAAGAAAAAGCAGCGGACAGTGGTCTCAATTTATGGTGGAAACACTTGATAAAATGGAAAAACCGATTGCTCATGTGATTCCAGAAGTTATTGCTAATATATTCATTCCTATAGTATTGATCATAACAATTTTTATAATGGACTGGAGAATAGGAATTGCAAATTTGCTTACAATTCCATTAGGATTATTGTTCTCAATGTTAATGATGCGAGGTTATGAAGAAAAATCTAAAAGATACCAAGAAGCAGCTAAAGCTATGAATACGACAATGGTTGAATATGTAAATGGTATTAAAGTTATAAAAGCATTTAATAAATCAGCATCATCATTTGGGAAATTTAGAAAGACTGTTGAAGAGAATAAGAACGCAATGCTTGATTGGTATTTGAGTGTTTGTTTTTCAATGACAGCAACTATGGAAACTATCCCGTCAACTATGGTATTCGTTTTACCAGCTTCATTGTATTTCTTTATGAAGGGTAGTGTTGAAGTAGGAACTCTTATCACGTGTATATTGCTATCATATGCTTCATATAAACCATTAATAAAAGCTATGAGTCATATGGAAACAATAGCAAATATAAAAGTTGTATTTGAAGAAATAAAAAAAATAATGGAAATTCCTAACTTAAAAAGAGGAGAAGAAGTAAGAGATATAAAATCTTATGATGTAGAGTTTAAAGATGTTACATTTGCATATGAAGAGTCAAAGAATGTATTAAATAATATTTCGTTTAAAGCAAATGAAAATGAGTTAACTGCAATCGTTGGAAATTCAGGTAGTGGAAAGTCTACTATTACAAAACTAATCGCAGGATTTTGGAATGTTTCTAATGGAGAAATTTTAATTGGAAAAACAAATTTGAACGAATTGCCTTTAAAACAGAATATGGAGCTTGTTAGCTATGTATCGCAAGAAAACTTTCTTTTTAATAAAACAATATTAGAAAATTTAAAGATGGCGAAAGAAGATGCGAGTATGGATGAAATTAAAGAAGCTTGTGAAAAAGCGAGTTGCTATAATTTTATAAAGGGCCTACCAAATGGATATGAAACTATTGTAGGGAAGGGAGGAGCAAATCTTTCTGGAGGAGAAAAGCAAAGAATTGCAATAGCTAGGTGTTTTTTAAAGAATAGTCCTATTGTACTACTTGATGAAGCAACAGCATATTCTGATCCTGACAATGAATCAGTTATTCAACAGTCTATTGATAAGTTAATTAAAGATAAAACAGTGATTATGGTAGCTCACAGGTTATCTACAATTGTAAATGCAAATAAAATAATTGTGGTGGATAATGGAGAAGTAATTGAAGAAGGCACTCATAAACAATTACTAGAGTTAAATGGGAGATACAAAAAAATGTGGGATGTATATACAGAATCTAAAGAAATCGAGGTGATATAAAGTGAGAGAATTGATAAAAACTTTATATGAGGTGTCAGGGTCATATTCAAATAAAATAACAAAAATGCTTATTTTTGATGTATTTAAGGGAGTATTTGAAGGAGTTTCTTTAGGTGCAATTCTATTATGTTTGACCAAAATTTGTGAAAATATATTTACGAACCAAAGCATTTTAATGAAAGATGTGTATATTGTTTTTATTATTGCAGCTATAAGTTTGGTGGGGAAAATTATATTTGGATATCTGGCTGATAAAAACAAATATATTGCTTCGTACAATTTAGGAGCAGAAAATAGATTATATATTGGTGATCGTTTAAAAAATGTAAACATGGGATATTTCAGCACAAATTCTTTAGGGAATATAGCAGGAGCATTGTCAACTGTTATAGGTGAACTTGAAACAATAGGAGTTTTTATTATTGAGCAAATGCTTGTAGGTACAATACAGACACTAATTATGGTTATTTTCATACTACCTTATGATTTTGCAACAGCTATAATTATATTGTTGACTTTGATTGTTGGAACCTTAGTAAACTTATTCACACAAAAAAGCACAGATCAACTAACAGAGAGATTGTTAGGACTTAAATTGGATTTAAGTGAAAAAATGCTTGAGTATGTAAATGGGATAGGAATAACTAAAGCATTTGGAAAAGATAAAAATACAGTCAAGGAACTAAACGAAAGTATTACAAAAAGTCGCAAAGGCTTCCTTGCTGTAGAAAAAATTTTAGTTCCAACACAGTTTTTATTCTTGTTAGTATTTAAACTTGGTATTTGTGTGATAATTTTTAGTTCTATAATAAGATATTTATCAGGGGATATTGAAGTTACTAAAGCTATTATATTAATTGTTATGAGTTTTGTTGTTTTTTCTGGATTTGAATTAGCAGGAAGTATGCAGAGTATTAAGGGTGTTGCTGTACGAAATCTTAATACTGTTATAAATTTAAGAAATTTGCCTGTAATTGAAGAAGGTGAAATGACAGAAGTAGATAAAGCAGAAATATCAATGAACAATATTTCATTTTCTTATGGAAAAGAAAATCTTTTCAATAATCTAAGTATGCTTGTTCCAGATGGAAAAACTACTGCTCTTGTTGGATTTTCAGGAAGTGGTAAAACAACACTTTGCAATTTAATGGCGAGGTTTTGGGATGTAAATTCTGGCGAAGTAAAAGTTGGAAATCTAAATATTAAACAGTACAAGTATGATGAATTGCTTTCAAATTTTAGCTTTGTTTTTCAAGACGTGTATCTTTTTGATGATACCATAAAAAACAATATTAAGTTTGGTAATCCAAATGCAACAGATGAAGAAATGATAGATATTGCCAAAAAAGCTCAGTGCCATGATTTTATTATGAAATTGCCACAAGCTTATGAAACTGTTTTGCAAGAAGGGGGTTCAAATCTATCGGGTGGTGAGCGTCAACGAATTTCTATTGCAAGAGCCATGTTAAAACCGAGTAGGTTTGTAGTTCTTGATGAGGCAACTTCAAGCGTAGATCCAGAAAATGAAAAAGAATTATTGATTGCTTTGAAAAACTTATTAAAAGGCAAAACCGTTATTGTAATTGCACACAAGCTTTCTACTGTAAAAAATGCAGATCAGATAGTTGTTTTAAAAGATGGTGTTATAAAACAAGTAGGAACACATAGTGAACTTGCATCTAAACATGGAATATATAAGGATTTTATTGAAATCAGAAAACAATCTGAAGAATGGGTAGTTTAGAAAGGTTTGATATATGAATATTAGATAGATGTAAGAAACGGGGGAGTAAGATGAAAAAGACTTTTCATATAGAAGAAAGAAATAACAAAAAATTCTTCTTGCCTTATAGTTTCTTATTATCTCAAGCAACTAAATATATCTAAAGAAAAGATAGATTCATTTCTTTTTCGGAGGACTATTTACACCAAAGTGTAGAAGTCCTCCTTTTTTATTCTCAAAAAGCAAAACAGAGAACTTAAAAAGGAGGATTACACAATGGACAAAAAAGAATATTTCCTTTATGTCAAAGGAAAAGCCGTACCTGTAAGTGAAGAAGTCTATAAAGCCTACTGGAAGATAACAGAGCATGAAAAATATCTCCAAAGAAAAGATTGGAAGCATAATGTTATACCATTTTCAGCACTGGATCATGATGGACACTTTGTAGATAACATCATAGATGAAAAAATAGACTTAGAAAAAATTGTAGAAGTAAAAATGCGAATTGAAGAACTTCATAAAGCATTAAATACTCTAACACAAGAAGAACGAGAGCTAATGGAAGCCATCTTCTACAAAGAAGAAAGCCTAAGGTCAATCAGCAGAAGAGAGAAAGTTACACATCAAGCAATCAGCGGGAGGAGGGATAGGATTTTAGAAAAACTGAAAAAAATTTTAGAAGATAAAATCTAAAAACTTGGAAAGGTTAAGTGTCAAAAAAAGGTGCTTAACCTTTCTTTATGGAAACAAGCAGATACCAAAACGGAGGAATTAAAAATGAAGAAAGAAAACACATTACAGGAAGTACAGGAACAAATTTTTGAACTTCAGGAAGAAAGAGAAAAGTGCGATGTAAAGCTGAAACAATTACAAAATCAAGGCAAGAAATTAGAAAAACTTGCAAATGAAAAAGAACGAAAAAGAAGAAATCACAGGCTTATACAAAGAGGCTTGATAGTAGAAAGAGTAATTAAAAATCCTCTAATATTTACCAATGAGGAGATAGAAAAGCTGTTAAACATCTCTACTCACACAGAAGAATACAGACAAGCCTATGAAGAAATGATAAATGGGAAAGATATGGAAGATAAAACAGACATCGAGTAGACAGAATAAAAAAACTTAGTTTTTTCAGAAGCTCCCTGCAAGGGCAAAAAGCTTCGCAGAACGCAAAGCACCCTTTAGGGTGTATAATTGCGCCCTTAGAAAATCTAAGGGATTTTAGCAAGTCTTTGAAAATCCAAAACTTAATAAAAATATACGGATAAAGCAGATAGGAAAAGATACAAAAAATAACCTGTCTGCTTTTTTCTTTACCTGAAAACAAACAATAAACGAAAGGAGCTTATGAAGATGGCAGAAACATTTCACTTTAATATTTCCATGATAAGCAGAGGAAAAAGTAAATCGGCAGTTGCAAGTGCAGCATATATCTCTTGTGAGAAAATCAAAAATGAATGGGACGGAGAAGTTCACGATTACCATAATAAAAAGGGACTTTTACATTCAGAAATTTTCTTGCCGGAGCATGTGCCAAAAGAATTTAAAGACAGAAGTTATTTATGGAACTCAGTAGAGTTAAATGAAAAAGCAAGCAATGCACAGCTTGCAAGAAACTTCATTATCGCCTTACCGAAAGAATTATCCTTTGAAGAAAACAAGAAACTCATTACCGACTTTATACAGGAAAATTTTGTATCAAAAGGAATGATAGCAGACCTTGCTATTCATGATGGAAATGATGAAGAAAATAACAATATCCATGCACATATTATGACTACCCTCAGACCAATCAATGAAAAAGGAGAGTGGCAGGCAAAAAGCAAAAAAGAATATGTACTTGATGAAAAGGGAGAAAAGATAAAACTAAAAAGCGGAAACTATAAAACAAGAAAAATAGAACTGACAGACTGGAACAATAAAGGCAACGCAGAGAAATGGAGAAAGAATTTTGCAAGCCTTTGTAATCAGTATTTAGAAAAAAATCATCAGGAAAAGAGAGTGGATCATCGCTCCTACAAAAGACAAGGGATAGAAGAAATCCCAACCATTCATTTAGGAGCAAGTGCCAGTGCCTTAGAGAAAAAAGGAATAGAAACCGACAAAGGAAACATCAACAGAGAAATCAAAAAGCATAATTCCTTAGTAAAAGCCATCAAGAACAAGATAAAAGAAATCACCTATTGGATAGACTCTTTACTTGGAAATCTGCAAGCAAAATACGATGAGTATAAACAGACTAAGAAAGATGAACTTGAGAATAAAGCGGAACTCTTTAACCTCTATGAATATATTTCTATCTACAACGAGATACAGGGAGAAAAATCAAAAAATTTATCCTACTACGGACAGATAAAAAAGGGGAATGCAGACCTAAAGAGATTTGTAAAAGCAATCTACTATTTGAAAGATAATAAACTTCAAACCATAGCAGACCTACAAGAAAAAGTCATTGAACTGGCAAAGCAAAGTAAAAAGATAAGTGGTGATATTCAGAGTAAAACACAAAGAATAAAAGACTTAAATCAATGTGTAAGCTGCATAGACTCTATCAAAGAAAACAAAGAGGTCTATCAGGAATACAAGAGCAAAACCATATTCAAAGACAGCTTTTACAATTCCCATAAAAAAGAAATAGACAGATACCTAAGAGCAAGAAAGACCATAGAAAAAATCACCGGGACATCAGCCATAAAGTCGAGTGATTGGCAAAAAGAAATATCAAGTCTTGAAAATGAGATACAAAGTTTAACGGAAGATAAAGCTAAAGTACAAGATGAATTTAAGCAGATAGACCATATCAAATATGCAGTAAAGATTGTCAATGATGAGTATGGAATAGATTTATCCATAGAGATAGACAAGGCAATTAAGAGGGGAGATAAACCAAGTGTAATTGCACAACTGAAAAAAATTTCAAGAGCAAGAGGAAAGAAAGGGTCAGTACAAACAAAAAGCAAAAGAAAAGGCTAAAGAAAATTATAAAAATAAAGGGGAGGAAAGATAAAAATGGCAGACAACAGAAGATACTATTGGTTAAAATTGAAAGAAGATTTTTTTACAGATAAGAGAATCAAAAGGCTAAGAAAAATATCAGGAGGAGATACCTATACAATCATTTATCTTAAATTGCTTTTACTTAGCTTAAAAGATAGTGGGAAGCTGTATTATGATGGAGTAGAAACAGACTTTATCAAAGAGCTTGCCTTAACGATTGATGAAACGGAAGATGATGTAATGGTTACAGTAAATTATCTTGTAGCACAAGGATTGATGGAGATAATTACAGAAAATGACGAGTATTTTTTAACAGAAATTCCAAGTCTTATAGGTTCAGAAACAGCTTCTACAAGGCGTTCAAGAAAATCGAGAGGACAAAAAGCGTTGCAATGCAACACTGGTGCAACACCTTGCAACCTTTTGCAACAAAACTGCAACGGAGATATAGAGATAGATAAAGAGATAGATATAGAGTTAGAAAAAGAGGGGGAGATAGAAAAAATATCCCCCAACCTTTATGGAGAATATAAAAATGTTTCCTTAACCGATGAAGAATATGGGAAGTTAAAGGATAAAATGCAAGGTCATAGGGAAGAAATGATAGAGAAGCTGTCAACCTATATGCAAAGCACGGGAAGAAACTATAAAGATCATTATGCGACCTTAGTTCATTGGTATGAGCAAGATAAAGGTAAATTAAAAGAAAGCCATAAATCAAAAGTATATACCTTTGAAGATTATGACAAGGGGGAACACTTGTAGACCTCGTATAAGACGGTGGAAAGGTGTTTTTAGAGCGTTAATGATAAAATAGGTATCAGACTATAGCTAAGTGTAAAATAGGGCTTAAAATTGCAGTATGGAAAAATATCGTATTTATGATAAAATGATAATGATATGGTAATAAACTCAGTTATAAGGAGAGGATATATAAATGCGAATTCAATTTACTGTAACCGATGAAGAACTTGAAATTTTAACTAAAAAAGCAATAGAGGGAGGTTTCCCAAGCGTTACTGAATATTGTAAGTGTAGCAGTTTACAAGAAAATACAAGCTATGCTGACCTATATACTACCTTATTAAACAAAATTAGCTCTTTACCGAAAGGCAAAGAATTTGTTTTGAGAGAGTTAATCGCAACACCGCCGGCATTGATTGGCAGATGGTTTTATGAAAATGTAAATAAGAGACTTGTAAAAAATGTGGAACACATCGGAAAAGCTGAAGGCGGAGTAGAAAAATATAAAAGAATTTAGATAATGTTGGAGGTGCATTTCATGGCAGAAGAAAATAAAGAGATAGTTATTGTAGATGATAAAACTATACAAGAAAAAATATATCTTATTCGTGGGCAAAAAGTAATGCTTGATGCAGATTTAGCTGAAATATATGGTTATGAAACAAAAAACTTTAATAGACAGGTGAAAAACAACGCAGAAAAATTTGAAGGTGAAGACTTCATGTTCCAATTAACGGACGAAGAAATGGTAGAACTTTCAAGGTGCAAAAATTTCACCTTGAACAGAGGGACTGGTAGAGGAAGTAATATTAAATACAATCCTTATGCCTTTACAGAACAAGGAATCTATATGCTTATGACTGTACTAAGGGGTGAACTTGCTGTTAAGCAAAGCAGAGCCTTAGTTAGAACATTTAAGCAAATGAAAGATTTTATAATCGAAAATCAAGATTTTATTAGCTCAAAAGAATTGGTACAAATAGCAGTACAGACAAATCAAAACACAAAGGATATAGCTGAAATAAAGTCGCAAATGGCTACAAAAGAAGATTTGAAAAAGGTTATGGATAATTTTATAGATCCGGACACATACAAGCATTTCCTTTTAATGAACGGAGATAAGATTGAAGCAGATGTTGCCTATACCAAAATATATAAGTCTGCAAAGAAAAGTATTTATGTGATAGACAACTATATAGGCTTGAAAACCTTAGAATTATTAAGGGCTGCAAAAGACAATGTTGAAATTATAGTCTTTAGCGACAATGTGAAAAACAAGGATATGCTGACAAAAAATATCCTAAACGATTTTAGAAAAGATTACCCTAATATCAATCTGAAGATGAAAATTGCAGGTAAAAAGTATCACGATAGATATATTGCCATTGACTATGGAACAGACAGTGAAGCCTTTTATCTTTGCGGAGCTTCATCAAAAGATGCAGGAAATAAAATATCAAGTATTACCAAGATAGAAGAATCCTCTAAGGATATGTATCATACAATGTTTGGTGGAATGTTAAACAATAAGAATTTGAAAATTTAATATGCAGATAACAGAATAGACAGTTATATGAGCTTTAAGCAAGGCGGTAGAAGTAAAAATCTATCGTCTTTTTTTATTGCAACAAACAGGAGGAAAAATATATGCACGAAAATAAAAATGAACAGAATACAGGAACAAAAACTATAAAGAAAATTGGTAAAGCAACCTATGAGGTTGTTGTTCACTTTAATGAAAATGCAACGGAAACAATGCAAGACAAATTAAAACGCATAATTCTTAGAGAAATGGAGAGAGAAAAACATCAAAAAGTCGATAAAAATGATTAGAAAGTCCTTGACAAGTTGTTACAGGAAAAACTGCCAAATCAATCCTTATATCCTGTGGAGCAAGGCTTGCTCCATTTGATATTCAGGAACTTAGGGACTTAATGAAAGAAGATGAACTGGAGCTTGATACACTTGGAGAAAAGAAAACAGCTTTATTCGTAATAATATCGGATACAGATGATACATTTAACTTTGTAGTATCAATAATGTACTCACAATTATTTAATCTATTATGTGATAAAGCAGATGATGAATATGGCGGAAGACTTCCTGTTCATGTGAGATGCCTACTTGATGAATTCGCAAATATCGGCTTAATTCCTAAATTTGAAAAGCTGATAGCAACTATTAGAAGTAGAGAAATATCAGCTTGTATAATATTACAAGCACAATCACAACTAAAAAGTATCTATAAAGATAATGCAGATACCATAGTTGGCAATTGTGATTCGACGTTATTTTTAGGAGGCAAAGAAAGAACAACATTAAAAGAATTATCTGAAAGCCTAGGCAAAGAAACCATAGACCTATATAACACATCAGAAACAAGATCAAATCAAAAGAGTTTTGGTTTAAACTATCAAAAAACTGGAAAAGAATTAATGAGTCAAGATGAAATAACTGTAATGGATGGTGGGAAATGTATCTACCAATTAAGAGGAGTTAGACCATTTCTTTCAGATAAATTTGACATAACCAAACATAAGAATTATAAGTTCCTTGAAGATTATGATAAGAGAAATATATTTGACATAGAGAAATACCTGCAGAGAAAAGATGAGGTTAAGTTAAAAGAGAGTATGGTAGTTGAAATATTAGATGAATAAATTTAAAATTAGAAGTAAGATAGATATTTAGGAAAGATTAAAAGAAATTACTTGACAAAAAATATTTTATAGCATATAATAATGTCAACAGTACCCGACACGCCTCTTAACAATGCGGACCAAGTCGGGTCATTTGATTTTAGGAGAAAAAATGAAAAAAATTCATCAAGAACCGATTAGTATAGAAAATCAAGTAAAAAACTTAATAGACTTAGGACTTTTAGTAGAAGATAAAACTTATGCTAAGAAAATTCTTGGAAGAATATCCTATTACAGGCTGATTAAAGCTTATAGTATCACATTAAAAAAAGATGGAAGATATATATCAGGAATAAGTTTTGAAGATATTGTAAGTTTATATAAATTTGATAGAGAACTTAGACAGCTTATATTTGAAACAATAGAGCATATTGAAGTTTCTTTAAGAGCAGTTATCACAAACTATTTTTCTTTAAGATATGGGAACTTTTCATATAAAGATATGAATAATTTTGAGAAACAAAAGGAACAAGAAAGGGTACTAGAAGAATTAGCAAGGGAAGTTAAAAGAAATAGACGCTCACCATTTATAAAAAACTTTAAAGACAATTATGAAGGTGGAGAAATTCCACTCTATGCAGTGATAGAAGTGGCAAGTTTTGGAACTTTATCTAAAATGTATAAGAATATGAAAAATGAAGATAAAAGTAAAATTGCAAAAGTCTTTCATACAGACTACCATTACTTTGAATCTTGGATAGAAAATTTTGCCTATATAAGAAATATATGTGCCCATTATGGCAGGCTATATGGAGCAAAGCTTACAAAATCACCAAAGCTATATAAAGAATATTTAAAAAATAATATTTCAAACAACACAATATTTGCCACATTAGTAAATCTTAGAATAGTTTCTGAAGAAGAAAATTACAAAAAATTTTATCATGATCTAACAGAACTAATAGCAAGATATGAAAATATTGAATTAAGACATGTTGGTTTTATAGAAAACTGGAAAGAATTACTAAAACCATAAAATTAAATAGAGAAATTTACACCGAAAAAAACATTTCGGTGTTTTTTTATGCCCAAAGGAGGAAGAATGAAATATATACGAGATGAGCCGAAAAAATAAGATACAGAGAAAAATGAAATATTAATCAATTAGAAGTAGAAGCGATAGAGAAAACTATCGCTTTTTTTATGGAATAAAGGAGATAGAACAAATGGAAAGAGAAATGCTAAATATTAATGGAAATCTAGTAGGAGAAATAAAAACAACTGCAATAGATACAAAGGAAGGAGAAAAAGAAGTAGCTAACTTCACAATAGTTAGAAAGAACAAAGAAGAAGGAAGGGTTAAAAAAGAATATATTTACTGTAATCTCTACGGAGAAAAGGCAAAAAGTGTGAAGGAATTTAAAAGTGGAGAATACATCCATATTTTTGGATATTTTAAGGAAACAAAAAAAGAAGACAAGACATTTAAAAATTTTATAGTAAAGCACATAAATAAAATTGAAAAAGAAGAAAAAGAGGAGGAAATATAAATGGAATTTTTTACACAAGCAGTAAATGTATTAAAAATATTAGTTACAGCAATTGGTGCAGGGCTTGGAGCATGGGGTGTTATCAACCTGATGGAAGGTTATGGGAATGACAACCCTGGTGCTAAATCTCAAGGTATTAAGCAATTTATGGCAAAATAAGGACGGAATAACACAACAAATTCTCTAAAACAAATCACTAAATCAATGTAAGATTGAATGAAATCAATATTTATGCTATAATTAAATAAATCTAATACAGAGAAAAAGAGGGATATTATGGCACTTAACTATAAACCATTATGGATACAGTTAGCAAAAAAAGGATTAAAGAAAACAGATGTAATAGCTATGGCAGGACTAACAACAAATGTTATGGCACAAATGGGTAAGGATAAACCAATTACATTTAAGAATTTAGAAAAAATATGTAATGCATTAGATTGCACTCCTAATGATATCATTAGTTTTGAAGATAATTTTAGTGACGAGGAATAGTAAATGACTTTAAGTACAGAAGACCAAGTTAGGGATTATGCAAAAGAAATATTAGGCTTTGATGAAATTGAAGAAAACATCAATCAAGGTACTGGACAAATAACCACTTTTAATCAATTAGGCTTTAAGGAATATTCAGATAAGCCAGATGGTTGGTATTTGCCTAAAAATATGAATGATGTAGCAATAATCCTTGAAACAAAATCAGAAGAAAGAGATATTAGCAAACAAATTTTTATTGATGAGCTAATAAAAAATATAGACATAATTTCAAGCAAATATAAAAAGACAATTGGGATTTTGTACAATGGCAAAGAAATCGCTATATATAAAAATAAGGAACTCATAAGAGTAGCTAATAAACTTCAACATATGCAATAATATATTGATTTGTTTAAAGAAAATTATATAGATAAAAACAAAATTTTCACTCTAACAAAAAGAATAAATGGTATGGATAAAATAAATGGTACAATTTAAAATCGAACATATAGGAACGCTTTGAAACGCTCACAGAGCAGGTGAAACAGGCATAGGGTATCACGGAACAGATAAAGATGGAAAACGCCTTAGAATGGACTGGACGAATGAATAACATACGAGCGTGTGCATGAGAGATTCTAGAAGTAGAAATGATCTTTGCGTAAATACAGAAAAGTAGCAGAGCTTAAAACTCTGTTGCTTTTTTAGTTTTACCTCTTGACAAATAGTACGGTTATGGACTATACTGATTTAGTACGGATATAGACTAAATGTGAGGAGGATATTATGATAAAAAATATTCAATTTATGGAACAACTAAATCAATACTATACAACATGGCAGGAATGGAACTGTATGTATGAAGAATGGGCAAAGGCAAATGGATTATCTGCCAACAGTCTGTTAGTGCTTTCTGCGATTTATGATAGTAAGGAAGAATGCACACAGAAAAAAATCAGTCAAAGATGGTTGGTTCCCAAGCAGACAGTGAACATGATTTTGAAAGATTTTGAAAAACAGGGCTTGGTCGAATTGTCTCCTATGCGGACAGACAAAAGGCGCAAGACAATCTGCTTTACACCAAAGGGAAAAGAATATGCAAAAACCATTTTGTCTAAACTTCGAAAAAGTGGAAATGAATGCAATTGATGAGATGGGGATAGAACGTATGAAGCGATTTAATGAAGATGCCGCCTTGTTTGTAAAGCTACTCGGAAAAGCAGAGGGAAAAAATAATGAAATATAAGCATGACATTAGAATTTTTTTTCAATATGTAATTCCCTCCGTATTATCTTTTGCATTATCTGGAGTATATGCGATTGTTGATGGTTTTTTTGTCGGAAACAGTATGGGAGATATAGGCGTTTCCGCTATAAACATAGCATATCCCCTTGTGGCAGTCATTCAATCTCTGGGAACGGGAATTGGAATGGGAGGAGCAATTTATTATTCAATCAGCAGAGCCGAAAAAAAGGAGGCACGAGCAAAAGCGTTTACTGCGGGAGCTGTGTGGCTGTTAATTGTCACAAGTGTTTTTGTAACAATCACATTTTTCTTTTTGAGCAGTTTCCTTTTAAGGCTGTTAGGAGCAGGAAATCAGCTTCTTTCTTTGGGAGAGGACTATATTTCTATTATTGCGTTAGGCGCAGGTTTACAGATTATAGGAACTGGTTTAGTTCCGTTCATCCGTAATCACGGCGGCTCGTCTTATGCAATGTTTTCTATGATTGCAGGGTTTGTGACAAACATAATTTTAGATTATCTGTTCGTATGGGTATTAGGGCAAGGTCTTTCGGGTGCAGCATGGGCTACGGTTATCGGACACGTTGAAGCAGCAATTCTGATGACGTATTGTGGTTTGGACAAGGAATAATAGGAGTCAACCACAACATGTAGTGGTTTGAGTACGAAAATTGGGTCAAAAACAGGCTAAAAAATACCGTTTTTTGACCCTTTTAAATAGGGCATTTGACAGATGACATTTGATGTTTCGGGATTAAAAATCCATAGGGTGAGGTAGATTAGCACAGAACTTTATTGAATAGAGAAATTAAAAGTTATATAATCAGTTGCATAAGGAGGAGTTAAATATGTGTACATGTATTGCAGTAGTAGATATTACTTTATCTCATTTATAATGAAAAAAATTAAAGGAGGTAAAGGTATGGGTATGTTTTCTATATTTGTTATTGAGAGATTTCATTATCAACCAAACCAAAAATAATTGGTTATAATGAGCTCTTAAGATTAGTTCATTATAACCGGCAAGGAGAAGTTTATAATGAAACAGAAAAACCCGAAAAATACGCAAAATTTCATTACATCTAAAAAGCATGTAAAGGAAATATTAAAATATACGAATATCAATAAACAAGATAAAATAATAGAAATTGGGTCAGGAAAAGGACATTTTACCAAGGAACTTGTGGAAATGAGTCAACGGGTGAATGCTATAGAGATTGATGAAGGTTTATGTCATTCCACGAAAAAAGCAGTTGAACCTTTTCAGAATATAAAAGTTATTCATGAGGATATTTTGAAGTTTAGCTTTCCTAAAAATACAGACTATAAAATATTTGGTAATATTCCCTACAATATTAGTACTGATATTGTAAAAAAGATTGCTTTTGATAGTCAAGCGAAATATAGCTACCTTATTGTAGAGAGGGGATTTGCTAAAAGGTTGCAAAATACCCAACGAGCTTTAGGTTTGCTGTTAATGGTGGAAATGGATATAAAAATTCTTAAAAAAGTGCCACGAGCATATTTTCACCCTAAGCCTAATGTAGATTCTGTATTGATTGTACTTGAAAGGCATAAACCATTTATTTTAAAGAAGGACTACAAAAAGTATAGATTTTTCGTTTATAAATGGGTAAACAGGGAATATCATGTTCTTTTTACTAAAAATCAATTAAGACAGGTGCTGAAGCATGCGAATGTTACTGATCTTGATAAATTATCCAATGAACAATTTTTGTCTGTTTTCAATAGTTACAAATTATTTCAATAAATTAAAAATAATTAAGCGTTCTCTAACTTTAAGAGAACGCTTAATCTTATTACATTGAAAAATGCATTCTATTATTTTCAATTATTATGATATAACATAACTATCATTTTACTTATTTGCATATTTGCACGAAAATATAGTTATCGACGACTATTCTGATAATAGCAACTAATATAGTCAATGATAACTCAAAATTTATTGATATAGTAGGTATATGTGCAACTAATTAGGGAAGATTTTAGCTTGCCATTTCTGAAACAGCTAAAACAAGTATTGCGTAAAGAATGCGCCAGTCTTCCCATGGACTTAAAATGCTTGCTTGGGGCACACATAAAACCCCTTGAACAATCTATTGACAGAGTTGAAGGACTGTCGGAGATTCTAAGACGAAGTAATCCTAAAATGGCCCTATGCCATACAGATATTCATAATTGGAACTTGATGCAACGGGATGAGCAGTTAGTTCTAATTGACTGGGAAGGCTTGAAATTGGCTCCAGTAAAAGCTGATCTCATGTTTTTTGTTGATAAGCCATATTATGATGTATTTATGAACATATACCTGAAATTACACAAAGATTTTTTAATCAATACGGATGCTTTGTTATTCTATCATATTAGACGTAAACTAGAAGATATATGGGAGTTTATTGAACAACTTTTATATGACAATCAAGAGGATAAGGAAAGAAATGAAACTATAAAAGTTCTTGATGGTGAACTGAATAACTTAGTGTTTTGAAAAAAGAATAACGTATTATTAAGCTAAATAATATTGGAGAAGAAAATGAATAAACAAGAATTATATCAAATTGCTTTCAGTATAATTAATCATAAAAAGTTACGGAACTTTGGAACTTCAGGGCATGTTGTAATATGGGCAGACAAAAAAATAGAAGCGACAAAACAAGTTGTATTAAAACACTAAGCTGAAAAACGATTAGAAAAAATCTAGTCGTTTTTTTATTTTAAGGAAGGAAATATTATGACAAGTAAAAGATTAAGTATTGAAGAACAGATCGAAAAAGAAAGAAGAAAGCATCAAGCAATTACAAAATCAGAAAAGACAGTTGAAGAAAAAACTTAATGAACAAGAAAGAAAAGCAAGAAACAAAAGACTTATAGAAAAAGGAGCGGTGTTTGAAAGTATTTTTGAAGAAAGTACTGATTTAACAAAAGATGAATTTTATAAGTTAATAAAAATGTTAAATGATGAAGAAATAAGATTAAACATAATGGAAATTTTAGAAGAAAGAATAGATGATAATGTAGAAAAATCATCTAAAGATGAAATAACATAATTGTCCCTTGGTTACAAGGGCGCAATTATACACCCTAAAGGGTGCTTGCGTGCCTTTAGAGCCAAACCCTTGCAGGGAGCAACAACCATTCGCTTTTTAAAAGTCAAGGGTAAATAAACTCGCTAAGGCTCGCCCTTGACTTTTAAAATTTGAAATGAACAAAACAATTAAGCCGACTAACTGCCTGTACCCGTAAGGGTAAAACAACAAAAATTAATTCAGTAGTCGGCTTTTTCTATTCTATCATTTCAAAACACTCATTCACAAAGAGGCTATAAAAAATCTATTAAACCTCCACCTACTTGTACCCGATAGGGTGAAACAACAAGAAAGAAAGGAAGTGATAAAAATGGCAGACAGTTTTCATTTTTCAGTAAACATAATATCAAGAGGAAAAGGAAAAAGTGCAGTAGCAAGTGCAGCATATATAAGTGGAGAAAAAATAAAAAATGAATGGGACGGAGTAACCCATGACTATACAAGAAAAGAAAAAGTATTAGTAAAAAATATAATATTGCCTGATCATATACCAAAAGAATTTAATGATAGGTCTACCTTATGGAACAAAGTAGAAATGGCAGAAAAAAAATTCTAATGCACAACTAGCAAGACAATTCATAATAGGACTACCAAAAGAATTAACTTTAAGTGAAAATAAAAACCTAGTTGAAAGATTTATAAAAGAAAATCTAACATCACAAGGAATGATAGTAGATTATGCAATTCATGATGAGAGTCAAGACAAAAATGGAAATATCCATTGTCATATAATGACCATAATGCGACCCATAAACGAAAAAGGAGAGTTCTTAGCAAAGTCAAAAAAAGAATATATCCTAGATGAAAAAGGAAAAAAAGTATTAAACAAAAATGGAAAACCAAAGACAAGAAAAGTAGAACTAACAAGCTGGAATGATAAAGGCAATGTAGAAAAATGGAGAGAAAATTTTTCTAGCCTTTGCAATGAATATCTAGGAAAAAATAATATAGAAAAAAGAGTAGACCATAGGAGTTTTAAAAGACAAAATTCAGATTATCTACCGACAATCCACTTAGGATCAGCAGCAAGTGCAATGGAAAGAAAAGGAATAGAAACTGACAAGGGAAACTATAATAGAGAAATAAGAAAATATAATAACCTTGTAAAAACAATAAAAGAAGAGATAAAAACATTAAAGTGTTGGATAGGAAATTTATTAGATAACTTATCTACTGCTTATGAAAAATTTAAGGATATAGAAAGAGATAAGGTAATAGACAATCCTAAACTTTTCAATCTAACAAATTATCTATTAACTTATTCAGAAATTCAAAAAGAAAAAAGTAAATATCTAAAAGGATATGCCAAAACTAATAAAGAAAAATATGACTTCAAAAAGCTAACAAGTGCATATAGTTATTTAAGTAAAAATGACATAGAAACCATAGGTCAGTTGCAAACAAAAATAGAAACTTTAAAGTCTAATAGTTATACTCTAAATAAAAAAGCAAAGACAATCCATAAAGAAATGGAAGATGTAGAAAAGAAAATTTTATACTATGAAATCTACAAAGCAGAAAAAGAAGTTTATGAAGAATATCAAAAGAAAAATATATTCACAAAAGAAGCATTTTATAATAAACATAAGAAAGATATAGACCAATATAAGGTAGTAAGAGAGAAATTAAAAAAACTCCTATCAGATAAGGAAAAACTAAGTCCTAAAAAATGGAATGAAGAAAAAAATCTTTTAATGGCAAATCTTGAAGAAATAAATAAAGAAAAAGACAAGATAAAAGATGAATACCAGGAAATTAATCATATAAAATATTCAGTAGATTTTGTAAACAAAGAACTCGGAATAGATTTATCTATAGAAATAGATAAGTTAATAAAACAAGGTGAAAAACCAAGTGTAATAGCACAGATTAAAAAATTCCAAGACCAAGTTAATAAAGATAATGAATACAGAGAAATGATGAAAAACAAGAAAATAGATCAAGAAAGATAAGACCTGGTAAAAATAACTTATCCAAGCTATAATATGACCAAGAAAATAAAAACCGTTCTAGGAGGTAATAGAGATGAATAAAAGGCAAGAGCTAATAGATGAACTCATAAAAGCAAATGAAGATGGAACATACAAAACATATAAAAGCACAGAAGAAATAAAATCAATGAACAATGAAGAAATACAGATATTATATTCCAACATGAAAAACTATCTATCAGACAAAAGAACACACATAAACTACTAAAGGTGGAAAGGCATTGTAAGCTATTTTAAAGTATAAAAGGTACAAATACCTAAGAAATATATAAAAACATCAAAATAAAGCATTCCACCACCAAAAACAATAAAATAAAAACAATCAAAGGGAAGTATAGAAAAATTAAAGCCTATACTTCCTTTTTTTTAATTCAAGCAAAGGAGATAAAACATGATAAACGAAGAAATAAGCAAAGAAGCAGGTCAAGCAGCACAAACCATAATATCATACACAATAAAGGCAGCAAAAGAATCAATCAATCTTGAAAAAGAAATAAGAAAAAAGATGAATGATACTTTAGAAAAAGCAAACGGAAACTTAAAAAGTCTTATGGGCGATGAAATGAAAATAAAAGACCTCTACAAAAAAGGACAACTAGAAAATATAAGCATAGATCAAAGTGACCTCAAAGACTTAAAAAAAGAACTAAACAAACTTGGAGTAAGTTTTTCAGTAATGAAAAACAAAGAAAACCAAAACTATGAAATATTCTTCCAAGCCAAAGATATAAAAGTAATGGAATATGCCTTTAAGCAAGTCATAGCCAAGGAAAATAAAAAAGAAAAAGAAAGTATCCTAAAACAAATAAAGAAATACAAAGACCTATCCAATAACAAGGATAAGACAAAAGAGAAAGTCAAAAGGAAAGTAAAAGAAAAAGTAAAACCAAACAAAAAAGATATGACCAGAGAAATCTAAGGGAGTAACAAAAAGTTACACCCTTAGATAACCATAATAACAAGACTTCCAAAAAGCAGAAGTCCAGAATTCCGAAAATCGGAAATCAAGAATTTCGATTATCGAAAATCTGGAACATATCAATGTAGAAAGGATATAAAATTGAATAAACACAATATTTATGATATAATTAGAACAATTAAGAGGTCAAAGAGGTGCTTGTATGAATAACAAAAATAACATAGATAGAGTTCATGATGATGTTTTTAATAGTATAAAAACATTAATGGATAAGGCAAGAAATGAAGTCGCAAGAGAAGTCAATAATATTTTAGTTCAAACTTACTGGGAGATTGGACGTATTATCGTAGAAGATGAGCAAGGTCATTCAGAAAGAGCAGAGTATGGCAAAGAGCTTATAAATGACTTATCAAGACAGCTTACAAGAGAGTATGGCAGAGGATTTTCAAGGTCTAATTTACAGAATATGAGAAACCTATATTTATCATATCCAATTTGCCAGACACTGTCTGGCAAATTGACCTGGTCCCATTATTGCGAACTCTTATCTATCAGCGATGAGAAAAAGCGAAGCTTCTATGAAAAAGAGAGTATAAATGCAAACTGGTCAGTAAGAGAGCTTAAAAGACAAATTAAAACCTCACTTTTTGAAAGATTGCTCTTATCATCAGGAGAAGAGAACAAAGAAAAAGTCCTAGACCTAGCCTTAAAGGGCAATGAAATAAATAAAGCATCTGACCTTGTAAAAGACCCTTATGTGTTTGAATTTCTAGGCTTGCCAGAAGAAAAACCAATGATGGAAAGTGATTTAGAAAAAGCACTCATAGATCATATCGAAAAATTCTTGCTTGAACTTGGCAAGGGATTTATGTATGTAGGTAGTCAGCAAAGGGTAACGCTCGGCAACACCCACTATTATGTGGATATGGTATTTTATAATAAAATATTAAGGTCTTATGTCTTAATCGAACTAAAAACAAGTAAGCTTATGCCGGAAGCAGTTGGGCAAATAAATATGTATCTCAATTATTATAAGGCAGAAGTCAATGACGAGATGGACAATGAACCAATAGGTATAATCTTATGTACAGACAAAGACGGAGTACAAGCAGAATACGCCTTAGGAAATTTATCAAATAAAATATTCGCATCAAAATATACTTTGTATATACCAGATAGGGAAGAGCTTGAAGAACAAGTAGAAAAAGTTATTAAAAAATATAAGGAAAAATAAAATATAAATTATAAGGAGAAGTAGAGAAAAAAATCTACTTCTTTTTTTATTGCAAGGAGGATTAGAATGGCAGCAAACAAAAGATATTATTGGATAAAACTAAAGGAAGAATTTTTCACAGACAAGAGGATAAAAAGACTAAGGAGAATATCGGGAGGAGATACCTACACGATAATCTACCTCAAACTTTTATTACTAAGCCTAAAAGATGAGGGCAAACTCTATTATGACGGAGTAGAAAGTGATTTTATAAAAGAGTTAGCACTAACCATAGATGAAACAGACGATGATGTAATGGTCACAGTTAATTATTTAATCAATCAAGGCTTATTAGAAGTTGTAACAGAAAATGATGAATATTACCTAACTGAAATACCAAACTTAATCGGATCAGAAACAGCCTGGGCAGAGAAAAAAAAGAAGATACAGACAAAATAAACAGAGGACATTGTCCTTAATGAGTCCAACCCATGTCCGACAAGAGATAGAGATAGAGAAAGATATAGAGATAGATAAAGATAGAGAGGGAGAGATAGATAAAAAGTCCACCCCCATCTTTTATGGAGAATTTAAAAATGTAAGATTAAGCAAAGAAGAATATAAAAATCTTAAAGAAAAATTAAACTCACACACAGAAATAATGATAAATAAACTATCCAGATACATGGAAAGCAGTGGTAAGACCTATCAAAACCACTATGTGACAATCTTAAAATGGTATGAAGAAGACAAAGAAAAACTAACACAGAAAAGTTTAAATAAAAAAATGAACTATGACGTAGGAGAATCTTTATAGATAAAAAGAGGTGGAAAGGCATTATTAAAGACTTTAAGTATGAAAAGGTATAAAAGTATGCCAGAGATAATAAAAAGATAAATATGACACTTAAAAGGCGATTAGAAAATTAAAAATCTAATCGCCTTTTTTTTATTGCATGAAAGGATAAGCTATGACAAAAAGACAAACAAAATATATTGTAAAAAGAAATTATGATAATAGAAGAACAGACACAGACGCTTTTCTAAGATTAATAAAAAAATCAAGCAAATTAAATAAGACTAATGAAATTGAGTACAACAAATATAATATTGATAGTAATAAAAAAGAGTGCTATAATAAAAATAGTTTTAGAGAAAGTTGTGTTATTTCCGAAAACTCAAATAAGGAGGAATAGGAAATGATACAAACAAATTCAAATCACTTTTCATTCAAAGCTGCAATTTATTGCAGACTATCTAAAGATGATGAGCAGAAAGGAGAGAGTGCCAGCATACAAAACCAAAAGGAACTTTTAGAAAACTATGTAAAATCAAGAGGTTGGAGTATTTACGATGTATATATAGATGATGGATATACTGGATTAAATACAAATAGACCATCATTTCAAAGACTAATTAGAGATATTGAAAATAAAAAAGTGGATATAGTCATCACTAAGGACTTATCAAGGCTTGGAAGAAACTATTTACAGACTGGATACTATACAGAAAATTTCTTCCCAAAGAACAATGTCAGATATATAGCTTTAAATGATGGAGTAGATACCTTTCAAGAAAACAATGAAATAGTTCCTTTTAAAAATGTTTTAAACGAGTTTTATTCAAGAGATGTTTCCAAAAAGATGAAATCTGCCTATATGACAAGAGCAAGGCAAGGGAAATTTATTGGTTGTCTTGCTCCAATAGGATATAGGAAAGACAATGATGATCCACATAAATTAGTAATCGATGATGAAACTTCATGGATTGTTGAAAAAATTTTTGATCTTGCTTTTAGTGGTTATGGAGTACAAGCAATTAGGAGAAGACTTTTTGAAGAAAAAATACCTACACCTACCTGGTGGAATAGAAAAAAAGGACTTAGAAATAAAAAAACTAAGTTAGAAATGACCGTAGATGGTGGAGAGTATTGGTGGGATTGCACAACCCTAAAAGAAATTATTGAAAACCCAGTTTATATTGGTCATATTGCTAGTCAAAAAGTTAATTATAAATTCAAAGTAGGTTGGTTATCCGATAAACCTAAAGAGGAATGGATAATAGTAGAAAATACACACGAACCAATTATTTCTGAAGATATTTATAATATAGCAAATGAAAAATTAAAGAGCAGGAGAAGACCATTTAAAAATGGAGAAGAAAGTATATTTGCAGGTATTGTGAAATGTCCCGATTGTGGAAAATCTTTAAATCTTGGAAGAAACAAATCGAAAAAAAGAGAAAAGTTACTCACTTGTAACACTTATAGAAGATATGGAAAGTCATTATGTAGTCAACATAGAATTTATTACGATACTCTTTATGAGATAGTGCTTAAAGATATTAGAAAAAATGCAGAAATAGCATTAAAAGACGAAAAAGAAATTATAAAAGCACTTGAAAAATCACGAGAAATTGATAATGAAGAAGAACAAAAATTTATCATGGATAAGATTTACGAAGATCAGATAAGAGTAGAAGACTTAACTAAAAAGATTGAAAGACTATATGATGACTGGCTAGATAACAAGATAAGTGAAAGCAACTTCCAAAAAATTCTTGAAAAATCACAGAAAGAACAAGATTATCTAAACCAAAGAATAGAAGATAATCAAAAATTGATTGTTAAAGAAGATCTTGAAGATATTAATGTCAAAAAATGGATTGAACTCATAAAAAAACATAAGGATATAAAGAGGCTGGACAAAGAAACCTTAAATGAACTCATCTCAAAAATCTATGTTCACGAAAAAGAAGTAGTGAATGGAGAAATCACCCAAACAATTGATATTTACTACAATTTCATAGGAAATACAGACACACTACAAGTATTTTACAATCTCTAATTAGGCATAAAGCAGCTTATGGCTGGAGGGGGAATTGTACTCATAGGTTTAAAACTAATACCGCTATTAGCAAACGTGTTAAAATAAAATGTTTAATATAGTAGATAAGATCAAAGAGTTTTTTTCGGAGATACTTATTGATATGATCAAGGAAAATTTAAGCGGAATGTTCCTTGATATAAATGACAAAGTATCAACGATAGCAAATGAGGTAGGAAAGACTCCGAGTGGATGGAACTTGGAGGTTTTCCACTTCATAAAGTCTATTTCAGAAAATGTTATACTTCCCATAGCAGGTCTTATCATAACGGCTGTACTATGTATTGAATTAATTCAAATGGTAATGAACAAAAATAATATGCATGACACAGATACCTTTGATTTTTTTAAATATATGATAAAAATGTGGATAGCAGTATGGCTTGTATCTCATGCTTTTGACTTTTCTATGGCAGTATTTGATGTGGCACAGAATTTAATAGGAAAGGCAGCAGGTGTGGCAAATGCTAGTGCAAAAGTTTCTCCAGGTGATATAGCTAATATGGTAGATAGCCTAAAAGGAGAGTCAATAGGAAAATTAATGACTATAGTACTAGAGACATCAATTGTAAAGATGATAATTCAAGGGATATCAATACTAATTACAGTTATTCTATACGGCAGGATGATAGAAATATATATTTATACTTCAGTTTGCGCCATACCTTTTGCCACAATGGGTAATAAAGAATGGGGAAGTATTGGAACAAACTATATAAGAGGGCTCTTCGCACTTGGCTTGCAAGGTTTATTCCTACTTATATGCGTAGGAATTTATGCCGTACTTGTTAAGACTTTAAATATATCAGACATACACAAAAGTATTTTTGAATTACTAGGATACACCTTAATACTTGGTATAACTATGATGAAATCAGGAAGTATTGCAAAATCAATTTTAAATGCTCATTAATAAAAAAGGAGAAGATGATGAAAATTAGAAGAAAAAAAGACAATAAAATTAATTTAAAAACACTTGGAACAATAGGACTCCCAATACTTTTAATAGCGGGATATATTACAAGAGAAATACAAAATAGAATGATTATAAGAAAAACATTGGAAGTTTTAGATAATAGAGAAGAAACGAATGAAAAAGTCTTAGAAATAGCAGTGAATATGGGAAAATCATTAGAAGATCTGAACAGAGAAGATATATATGGCTTTTACTTAGAGGGTTTAGAATAATGGCTTATGTAAATGTCCCAAAGGACTTAACAAAAGTAAAAACAAAGGTAGCTCTAAATCTAACAAAAAGACAATTAATTGGCTTTACAATTGCAGGTCTAATAGGCTTTCCAGTATATTTAATGGTAAAAAAAGTGCTGCCTAATGACCTATCTATGTTAATTATGATAGGTGTGTCTTTTCCTATAATATTTGCAACTCTTTATGAAAAGGACGGGATCTATTTTGAAAAATATTTAAAGTATATTATAGATAAGAAAAGACAGACAAGTATAAGGATATACAAGACAGAATGTATTTATGATATAAAGAAACAAAGAAAGGAAAGGAGTAAATGAATCAAATACAGAAAAAACAACAGAAAAAATTAAATCAAGAAAAAAGAAATTTAAAAAAACAAAAAGAAGATTTAAAAAGCATTAGTATAAGTCAAAAAAAGATGAAAAAAGCAAATATTTCTAAAGAAAAAGGAAAGCCCAAAAAGAAGCTTTCCTTTTTTGGTGGGAAGAAGAAAAAGAGCGTTCAGGAAACAATCCCTTATTTAAGAATGTTGAGAAATGGGATTTGCCAAGTTGAGAAGAACAAATTTAATAAAATGATACGTTTTTTAGATATTAACTACCAGCTTTCAACAGAAGAAGATAAGGAAAGCATATTTAATGAATTTTCAAGTTTTTTAAACTATTTTGATCCAAGTGTTGATATAGAACTTTCATATATTAATCGCATAGGAAAAAATGAAGAAGTAGAAAAAAACATCAATGTTCCAGATAGAAACGATTCATATAATGAAATACGAAAAGAGTACAGGAAAATGCTAAAAAATCAGAGTCAAAAAGGAAATAATGGACTTACTAAATATATGTATATCACCTTTAGCTTACAAGCACAAGATTTAAAAGAGGCAACTACAAGACTTGAAAGAATGGAAATGGATATATTAAATAACTTTAAGCAGATGGGAGTAAAAGCTTATGTATTAAGTGGATATGAAAGGTTAAAGGTTATTCACGATATATTAAATCCGAATAAGAATTTTGTTTTTTCCTTTGAAGACCTAAAATATAGTGGACTATCTACTAAGGATTATATAGTACCAGCATCATTTAACTTTTCATCTCACAATCAATTTAAAATTGGAGAATACTTTGGAGAAGTAAACTTTCTGCAAATTCTAGCACCTGAATTATCAGATAGATTATTATCAGAATTTTTAGGGGTTGAAGAAAATATGATTGTAACATTTCATATAAATTCCATTGATCAAACAGAAGCTATAAAGATGATTAAAAGAAAAATAACGGACTTGGATAAAATGAAAATTGAAGAAAATAAGAAGGCTATAAGATCAGGATATGATATTGATATTCTTCCAAGCGATTTAATTACCTATGGTAATGATGCTAAGAAACTATTGGTAGAACTTCAAAATCATAATGAGAGAATGTTTGTCATAACTATTTTGTTTACAAATATGGAAAAAAGTAGAAAGAAATTGAGTAATATAATCTTTCAACTAAATTCAATAGCAGGTAGGCATAATTGTGTATTGAAAAATCTTAACTATAGACAGGAACAAGGACTAATTTCCTCCCTACCACTTGGAAAAAATGAAATCGAAATAAAAAGAGGACTTACAACTAGCTCTACAGCAGTCTTTATTCCTTTTACAACAGAAGAGTTGTGCTTAGAAGGAGAGAGCTTATACTACGGATTAAATGCTTTAAGTCGTAACATCATTATGACAGATAGAAAGCTTTTAAAGAATCCAAACGGTTTAATACTTGGAACGCCTGGTAGTGGTAAATCTTTTTCGGCTAAAAGAGAAATTACCAATGCTTTTTTAATTACACAAGATGACATCATTATCTGTGACCCGGAAGGTGAGTATGGAAATTTAACTAAGGCACTAGGTGGAGAAGTTATAAAAATATCGCCAACAAGTAAGGATTATATAAACCCGTTGGATATAAATGTAGACTATGCCGATGAAGACAATCCCTTATCTTTAAAGTCTGATTTTATTCTTTCACTGTTTGAACTTGTAGTAGGAAAGGAAGGATTAAGTGCAGAAGAAACTTCAGTAATTGATAGATGTCTTCCAATATTATATAAGGATTACTTCGACAATCCAATTTCTGAAAATATGCCAATTTTAGAAGATTTATATAATTTACTTTTAAAACAAGAAGAAAATGTAGGGAAAAAATTAGCGGTAGAAATGGAAATTTATGTCAAAGGCAGCCTCAATGTATTTAACCATAGGACTAATGTAGATACAGGAAATAGAATTCTTTGTTATGACATTAAGGAATTAGGAAAGCAACTTAGAAAAATAGGTATGTTAATTGTTCAAGATCAAGTGTGGAATAGAGTAACTATTAATAGAAATAAGAAGGAAACCAGATATTACTGTGACGAATTCCATTTGCTTTTAAGAGAAGAACAAACAGCCTCATATTCCATAGAAATTTGGAAGAGATTTAGAAAATGGGGCGGGATTCCAACAGGATTAACACAAAATGTAAAGGTGCGCCCAGATAGGGTGTTGTGTAAAGTAGCGTAGGTGCTACTGCATACGATAGTGTGCAAATCAAACTGTCTTACCGATTGAAAGGAAACTTTCACGGGACCAAAGCATGACAGTTAAGGGATTAGTCACCGAAGGACTTTAGGTGCGACTGTTTCCCGATGATAAGAAGATATGAGGATAAGATTGAATTTATCGAATGTGAGGTCTAAGTTCCTGTTTTTTGCAGGTTAGGGTAAAAGTCCTGAAACCCTAGTTATAACACTACAATGTCATCTTTTACGGCATTGTAACTATCAAGAAAGTTATGAAACAGGCATGAGAACATGTCATAACAGACCGAAAGCATATCCGACAATCTTCAACGACCTATACACAACATTAACTGGGGATTGCCTAAGTCAGACATATTTGTTTGATATGGCAACGGAAGTTCCATAGTAGTCCGAGAGAGTTAATAACTCTTACATGGCGAAGGGAACTAGTTAGTAAATTCTAAAACAGAAAAATGAAAGGGAGGAGAAACCTCAATGAAACCAACATTTGAAATTTTAGAGCGTATAGAAAAGTGTTCAACAAAATATGTAGATGGCGTGTTTACGAGGATTTACAGATACTTGCTTCGTGAAGATATTTACCACGCTGCCTACCAAAATCTTTATGCAAACAAAGGAGCAACAACAAAAGGTATCGATGAAGATACAGCAGATGGATTCAGTAACGAATACGTTCAAGAGTTGATTAATTCACTTAAAGATGGTAGCTATAAAGCAAAACCGGTAAGACGAGAATATATACCAAAGCAAAATGGTAAATTGCGTCCATTGGGCATACCAACATTTAGGGACAAATTGTTGCAAGAAGTAGTCAGAATGATACTGGAAGCTATCTATGAACCAATATTTCACAAAAACTCACATGGATTTAGACCTGGAAAAAGCTGTCATACAGCATTAAAGCAGATTAAAACTGAATTTACAGGTGTAGTGTGGTTCATAGAAGGAGATATTAAAGGTTGTTTTGATAATATCAACCACAACAAGTTAATAGAAATACTTGGCAGGAAAATTAAAGATAGCAAATTTTTAAACATAATACGTCAATTCTTAAAGGCAGGCTATATTGAAAATTGGCAATACAATGCAACCTATAGTGGAGCACCCCAAGGTTCAATATGTGCACCAATTTTAGCGAATATCTACCTTAATGAACTTGATAAAAAGTTTGATGAAATAAGTACTCATTTTGATAAGCCAAGTTCAGCATATAAAAGCCCTAAATACCATGAAGTGGATAAAGAAATGAAACGTTTGTCCTATTGGATAGACAATACCACGGACGAAGAAGAAAGACAGGAATTAATAAAGCAATACAAGGAGCAAAAGAAGTCATTAAGAACTTTACCTTGTAAAAATAAAGATAACAAAAGATTTACCTTTGTTAGATACGCTGATGACTGGTTAGTTGGAGTTTGTGGTACAAAAGAAGATTGCAAGGATTTAAAAGAAGAAATCGCCAAATTTTTAGATGAGGAACTAAAGCTTACATTAAGCGAAGAAAAGACCCTTATCACTCATAGCTCTGAGAAAGTTAGGTTTTTAGGATACGATATTTCAGTAAGAAGAAACAAACAAGTCAAAGGGCATAAAATGAAAAATGGAAAATGGCGACAATCTCGAACCTTGCATATGAAAGTTGCCCTTACAATTCCCCACTCAGACAAAATAGAAAAATTTATGTTTGATAAAGGAGTTATACGCCAAAAAGAAAATGGTGAAATTCAGCCAATACATCGTGCAGGACTTTTAAACTTATCTGATTCTGAAATTGTGGAGCATTATAATGCAGAAGCTAGAGGTTTATGTAATTATTACAAATTAGCAGTTGACTATCATACATTAGACTACTTTTGTTATCTCATGGAATATAGTTGCTTAAAAACCATAGCAAACAAGCATAAAACAAGCATTCGCAAAATCATAAATAAGTATAAGGACGGGAAAACATGGTCTGTACCCTATGAAACAAAAGCAGGAACAAAACGTGTGAAGCCCGTTAAAATAGCAGACTGCAAAGGTGGAAAGGTTGAAGATATAATTTTCGTTAGAAAGAAATTTAATTGGAAAACGACTATTAGACAGAGATTGAATGCCAAAACCTGCGAATTGTGTGGTTGTAAAAATGCTGAACTCTATGAGGTTCATGTGGTTAAGAACCTAAAAGACTTAGGCGATTCCAATTGGGAACAAGCAATGAAAGAGAAAAGAAGAAAAACACTTGTAGTCTGTAACAAGTGTCATAAAGAAATACATGAACACTAAACTAATATGTTAATTACTAATGGGGAGCCGAATACCTCGAGAGGGGTACGTTCGGTTCTGTGGGAGGGTCTAGGAAACCGCTACTTTGTAGTAGGCGCCTTTGCCCTACCCGCCGACCTTTTAGCCAGTCCTGAAATAGAAAATATATTTGATAACACAGATTTTATCTTAATGCTTAATCAAGCTAGTGGTGATAGGGAAATTTTAGCTAATAAGTTAAATATATCTCTTTATCAGTTATCCTACGTCACAAATTCCAATGAGGGAGAGGGATTACTATTCTACGGAAACACAATAGTACCTTTTGTAGATAGATTTCCTAAAGATACGAAATTGTATAAGTTAATGACAACTAAACCAGAAGAATTAAAGGAAGGGATAGAAATTGATAGACAGAGAGAAGTTAAAAACTAACTATATTATTAATTTAGATGCAATTTCTGCTCTAAAGGAATTTCCAGATAAAACATTTGATTGCTGTATTACATCTCCTCCATATTATGGACTTAGAGATTATAAAGCAGAAGGACAAATTGGAAGAGAAGAAAGTCCGGAGGAATATTTAAATAAATTAATTGAAGTCTTTAGAGAAGTAAAAAGAGTATTAAAAAAAGAAGGAACACTTTGGATAGTTATTGGAGATTCTTATGCAGGCACAAGAAGCAAAAAAGAATATAAAGATCCTAAAAACACAGAAGGAAGAAGTGGTCAAAAAGAGTCTATTACAGAAAAACTCAGTGGATACAAGGCAAAAGACTTAATGGGGATACCTTGGCAACTAGCTTTAAAATTAAGAGAGGACGGTTGGTATTTACGAAGCGATATTATTTGGCATAAGGAAAATGCCATGCCTGAGTCTTGTAGAGATAGACCATCAAGGTCTTATGAACATATCTTCCTACTATCAAAAGCAAGAAAGTATTTCTATAACTTTGACGCTATGAAAGAACCAATAAAAGAAATAAGCAAGAAAAGATATATGAGGGCAAGAGGAAAAAATAATAAGTATTTACAAGAAGGTACAGGAGCTAAAAGACAGAGCATAAATGAAGCAAGAGAGTATGGAGAATATATAGGAGATAATGTCCCTAAGTTTAGAAACAATAGAGATATTTGGACTATTAACACCAGTGCATTTAAAGGAAAACACTATGCGGTATTTCCACCAAAACTGGTAGAACTTTGTATAAAAGCAGGATGTCCTAAAAAAGGCTTGATTCTTGATCCATTTATGGGTTCAGGAACTGTTGGAATGGTAGCTATTAGGATGGACAGAGAATATATTGGAATCGACATAAACAAAGACTACTGTCAAATAGCTAAAGAAAGGATTGAGAAAAATATGAAATAGGAGGCGTATATGAAAAAGAAAGGGAAAGTAAACCCAAGAGATGTACCAAAGACCAAGCTTATATCAGAAAAGAAAGAAGAAAGCAATGAAAAATTCAGTAATACAGAGAGACCATCAGATTTTTCAAAAAAAGAAATAAATAAAGTAAAAAGCAGGAACAACATAGACAATAATGTTGAAAACTCTAAATATTACTCAGATCATTTGCAAGAAAATAGTCAGGATTTATTCAAAGAAAAAGAAAAGCCAAATAGAGAAAGAAGACAAAGAAAAATCCATGAGGAAAAATTTGCAGAAGCCTCATATCATAATGAATATCAGCCGGAATATTCGCAACGGCAGCATAGAAAAATGGAAGAAAATGAGGAAAGTAGATATGGTGAATATCACGGGCAAGAAACAGAATATAGGCTAAGTAATTTTAAAGAAGATTTTAATGATGGAGTAATTTCAACTAACTCTAATATAAAAAGTAGCATTTCTCCTCAAAAAAATTGCAAGGGGAATAGTAATTTAAAATGGAAGAAAAACGTTGAGAGTGAAAGTTTTAATGATGTGCCAGAGAAAAAAATAAGGAGATTTAGAAAAGAAGATAAGAATTTTAATAGAGAGGTAAGTTCAACATATGATCCATTATCACAGGACTCAGATAATGATGGTGTCATAGATCACTATGACATGAACTTTAGTGATAGCAATGTATCCTATAGGGATACAAGAGATGACTATAAGTATTTACCATCTTCTGATGTGCAAAGAAAAAAATTGGGATGGTTATTCTATTCTTGGTAAGAAAGGGAAAGAAAGCTTTCAAAAAAACACCTTTAAAAAACTTTATCAATCTCAAAGTCAGTTTAAGGATAAAGGGGAAAAAGCAGAATTAAAATCTTTAAATGGGAAGTTTAGAAGAAAAGATCTATCATATAAGGCAAATGAAGAAGATAAAAAAATAATTCAAGACCTGAATACTAATAAAAAACAAAATAGCAAATATTTCAAGGGCAAAGTTAGAAATTTAGAAGAAAAAAATATGCTAATGGGTAGGGTTTCTAGTGGGAAATTTAGACAGGATAGCCTATCTGAAGGATTTAAAAGTGAATCTGAAAAAAATAAAGACAAATATAATATAAATAAAAAGAATCAAGAAAAAATAGGTACGAAAAAAGAAATCTTCAAACAGGAAAAAAACGTAATAAAAAATGAGAATCTTGAAGTAGATGAACTTGATTTAAATCATAGTGGAATTTCTAATAAAAACAAGGGAAAGAAAAGACAAATAAAAGACGCTTTTGATAATACTATAAAGAAAAGCAACTTTGATCCAAAGAAAGAATACACCAGGACAAAAAAAGAAGTACAGGATTCTAAAAATGTATCTGAAGAAAATAAGGTAGATACAAAAAATAAAACTAAATTTCATTCTAAAAAAGATAACAAAAGTGAAAAAGATAAGTTTTATAAAAAGGAAGATAAAGTATCAAAACTATATGAGAAAAAGAATAAAAAGGAAAAAGAGTTAATTAAGGATAAGAAAAAGTCAAAAAAAGCGGGTTTAGAAAAACCTATTACTTTTGCGAGTGCTATGACGGCAAACTATCTATATAGTGGGAAAGATGATAATGCAGGCGTTAACGCTGCTTATAAGTTTAGTAGAACTACCGAAGTTATTGGCAGAGAAATTAGCCATCTTAGAAGAAAAAAACCTTTAAAAACTCAGAGAAAAATTAAATCTTTAGAAGGAAAAATTTATAAGAAAGAAAGTAAACTACTCTTTCAAAGAAATTTTGAAGAATTGAAGAAGACTAAAGCTTATCAAAACTCTAATAAATTGAATCGATTTTTTATGAAAAAGAAGTTTCAGAGAGATTTTAGGAAGAAACACGGGGAAGGTTTAGTAAATAGAATAAAGAAATCTTTCGCTAATATTGGAAAGAAAACATTGGAAGTTTTAAAAAACAAAGGATATAAGCAAATTTTAATTGCCCTTTGTATTTTAGGACTTTTTTTAATGCTATTTCAAGGAATTAGCAATGTTGGAAGTCTTACTTCAGGATTAACAAGTAATGTTATAGCTACAAGCTATCTATCAAAAGAAGAAGTTTTAATGGATATTAATAATGAATTTACAAGTTATGAATATGCATTACAAGATGAAATAGATAGTATTAAAGAAAATTATCCAAATTATGATGAATATCATATAAAAGGAGATTCTGTTGGTCATGATCTACACGAGCTTTTTAGCTATTTAACAGCAAGATATGGAGAGATTAAGTCAGCTGAAGAGATACAAAAGGAATTAAAAAAACTATTTAATCAAATGTATGAGAAAAAATATACTTCAAAGTCTATTACAAAATATGACAGTGAAGGAAATCCATATACCTATAGAATTCTAACACTAACTATAAAAAAGAAAAGTATTGATGAAATAGCAAGAGAAGAATTTGAAAACTATGAAACAAATATGGCTCATTATTTAGCATTACTTGATAGTCAGGGAAATATGAGTGGATATTTTGGATCAAGCTATGGGAACTTGGGAGAGATTATAGACAATCCAAACTTTGGAAATCCTGGTCTTGCTTTTGATTCTGAAACTGCCAAAGCCTTATTTAATGAAGCAGAAAAGCATATAGGTAAAAGATATGTGTTTGGAGCAAGTGGACCATCTAACTTTGACTGTTCAGGTTTTGTATGTTGGTCATTTACAAAGTCTGGTGTAAAGAGAATGCCAAGAACTACAGCTTGGCAAATTTATAAAAACTATTGTAATCCAATATCTCCAAGCGAGGCAAAACCTGGGGATATTATTTTCTTTAAAGGCACATATAATTCGGGTACGCCAATTTCTCACGTAGGGATATATGCCGGAAATGGAATGATGCTCCATGCAGGAGATCCTATCCAATATGCCAGTATAAACTCAAGGTATTGGAAAAATCACTTTTATTCCTTTGGTAGACCAAAATAAGGGGAAGGAGTAAAAATCTATGAATAAAAAATTAATCAGAAACATAGAAAAACAGAAGAATTTAAGAAAGAAAAAAGAAGAAATTGAAATAGAACTTCAGTTATTAGTAGAGGAACAAGAAGAAATAGAAAATTTAGAGGTCATCAAGGAATTTCGAAGTCGAAAAATATCTCTTGATGAATTTTTATTTATTGTTAGAAAAAATAAGGAAGAAGAAAATAGAGAAAGACAAGAACTTAAAAGAAAAGATACAAATGAAAGTGAGGAAAATTTATGAAAAAAATAACCAGTGGAATTTTAGCTGTGATGATGCTACTTGTAAGTTTAGTGAATATATTGGCTGTAAGTCCTGTATATGCAAGTACAGATTATAAGGTAGAGTGGACGGAAGATGATTTTATGTATTCCTCTGAGGGAAATATAATTGCCTTTAGTGATAAAGGCTTAGAAAAGAAAGAAAAGACAAATATTCTAGTATTTCCTGAAGGAACGAAGTCTGTAAATGGAAATTATTCTTTAAGTCATTCAAATGATGAACTTAGATATAAAAGAGAATTTGGACGTGGCAAACATTGGGATAAAGTAATTATTCCTGATTCTGTTAAGCATTTAGGTTATGCTGCCTTTTACGAAGCAAGTATAGACGATGTAAAACTATCAAATAGGCTAACTTATCTTGGTGGTTTAGCATTTTTCAATTGTGGACTTAGAGAAGTGACTTTACCTGATACTTTGGTAAATATTGAACATAATGCTTTTGAAAGAAATAACCTCCAAGAAATAACTATACCTAAGTCTGTAAAGACAATTGAACAGTATGCTTTTTCAAAAAATAAATTGCACACTATAAAAGTTTTAGGCAATCCAAATATTAACAGTAAGGGAGTATTCCATAATCAAGAAGTTGAATATAGACCAAAACAAAATCCATTTTACGAAAATCATTTTGGTTTCAACGGAAATCAAGGATTCAAATCTATTCCTAATGGATTAAGGTTTGAAAATGGAGAGTTTGTCTTTGATAAGAATGTAGATAGTGTAGAAATTGAATTTGATTATAATAATGATATGTATCAAGGAAAGATGACTATTTACAATCCAAATAAATATTCCATTGATACTCAAACAGATTTAACAGGGCAAGATATTGATGAAAAGGACAATAAGATTGATGATTTAACTAAAAATATTAAGGACTTAGAAAATCAGATCAAAGACTTAAATGATAAGAAACAAGAAGACCAATCAAAGATAGATGAATTAAAGGAAAAGTTAGAATCTTGCAAAGATAATGGAGAGAACTTAAAACAAGAAAAAGCTAAGTTAGAAGAAGAGATTAGAGATAAAGATAATAAGATTGCTCAATTGAATAAAGAAATTGAGAATCTTAAAAATTCTAATAATGATGAACTAATAGCAGAAATTACTCAGCTTAAAGATGAATTAAAAAGATTACAAGATGAAAATGCAAAACTAAAAGAAGATTATTCATCTACAAAATGGGAGTTAGAATCTGAAAAAGAAAAGACCGACAAAAACGAAAATAAAGTCAAAGAAATGCAAGAAAAGCTTGAGTCTTTAGAAGAGGAGCTTGCAAAGAAGACTAAAGAAATTGAGGATAAAGATAATAAAATTAAGGGTTTGGAAAAAGATCTTGATGAAAAAGATACTAAGATAAAAGATCTAGAGTCTAAAAAGAAAGAAACAGAAAACGCTAAGTCAGAATGTTGTAAGAAAATTGAAGAGCTTCAAAAGACTATTGATAGTTTAAAAGAATCATCTGAAAATACAAAAAAAGAATTAGAAGAGAAGATTAAAGGACTAGAAGAAAAACAAAAAGCTTCTGAAGAAAAAAATTAAAAAGCTAAAAGAAGAATTAGATAAGAAAATCGAAGAAGCAAAGAAGTTAATCGAGGAAGCAAATAAAAAAGCGAAAGAAGAACTTGAAAAACAAGGTAAGGATGAAAAAGAGAAAAATCTAAACCAAGACTTATCTAAGAAATTAGATGAACTTCTAAAACTCCAAAAAGAAAACAAAGAGAAGAAAGAAGATAAGAAATCTCAAGATAAGAAGTGGAACGAACTTTTAAAAGCTGATGACAAGAACATTCTAAATCAATTTGATCTTAACAAGATGAAAAAGCAAGAGGAACAACAGGACAAAAAACAAGCTAAAGATGAAAAAGAATTTGCAGTTTTCCAAGTAGACAAAAACTTTTATAACATTATAAAAGATGGAAAGAAAACTACTGTGTATATGGATGTAAAAGCATATATTAAGGATAATCGCATTATGCTACCTGTTAGATATGCAGCTTATACTCTTGGGTTTAATGTAGAATATGATGATAGTAAGAGAGAGGCTATCTTTTCAAATAAAGAAAATACAGCCTTACCTAAAAAAACTCTAAGATTAAATATAGATACTGGTGTTATGAAAGATAGTCAAGGAAACATTTATCATTCTGACACTAAACCTGTAATTATAAATGGAAGAATTCACGCATCTATTTCCAATATAGCTAAAGCTTTTAATGCAAGCTGTGGGGATATAAGAGATGAAAAAGATCAAAGTATAGAATGGGATAATAGCAGAAAGGCAGTTTATGTCTTCAAGAATATAAAGTAAGAAAAGGAGAGAATTATGAAGAAAAAAAGATTAGGGGTAGCCTTAGTGCTACTCCTTTTACTATTCAGTATGCCAAGCATATCCATAGCTAAGAGCAATGAAAATGAAATAAAAAATCAGTCAAATGATATTTATTTGCCAGAAAAAAGTAAAGAATTAGAAAGCTTATTTGATGAAGATGTATATGAACCATCTAATGAGAGTCAAAAAATTCCTTATCAGGAAGTTCCGAAAATACAAGAAAATAACATAAAAAATGAGCAAGTAGATAAAAAAGAAAAGCCGTCTATACTTGTTAAAGGTGGCAATACTAAAGCAATTAATCCATTAGCTACAAAAGAAAATAAGGCAAGAGGAACAGTTATAGAAAATGTAGATAAAAATGGACAGGATATTACACCGAAAGTAGAAGATCAAACATCAAGAGATGAAAAAAAGGAAAATCCAATAGATGTTAGACAATTTTTAACCTTTCAAACAAAGAGTGGAAAAACTATGCACCTCATTGTAGATCACTCGGAAAATCAAGAAAATGTGCAACTACTAACAGAAGTTGGAGAACAAGATCTACTAAATATGATTGAAGGAGAAAGTGAAGTAAAGCCAAAAGAAGAAGTAGTAAAAAAAGAAGAACCGGTGGAGGAAAAACCGAAGAAAGAGGAGAAAGAAGAAAAGAAATCAGGGATAGGACTTTATTTATTTATGGGTTTAATTATTGTTGGTGTAATGGGTGCAGGATATTACTTCAAAATCTATAAAAAAAATGAAGAGGAAAGTTTTGAAGAGGAGCAAGATTATAATGAATTAGAAGATGATTATGAATCTGAAGGGGAGGATTATGATCTTGAAGATAAGGAAGATACAGAAATTATTCCAGATGAAGATGAATTTTAATCTTCTCAATGATTTAAGTAGTAGATTAAGGACAACAATAAACTCAATTATCGTGTAAATTTATAAAAAAAGTATAATTAGAATTCTGGAACTTTAATAAAAAACGATGAACAAAACGACAGCCCAAACTTAATATAAAAGGAAAGCTAAGTATAAATGATTGATTGTATAATTAAGAATTTGATGATATGAAATTTCTTGATAATTTTTGAAACAAATTGGGATAGAAATTCAAAGCCTTGTTGCAAACACACTTATAAAAATATATAATATAAGTGTAAACACAACAAGGGGATGAATATAATGAATTATAGAAAGCAAATTGAAATACATCTAAAAGAATCAGGTGGTATTATAACATCTGCTTATTGCAGAGAGAATAACATACCTACAGTATATTTAAGTAGACTAGCAAAAGAGGGAAAATTGTTTAGAGTTCAAAAAGGAATATATATTATTGAAGATGGTGATTTCGATGAGTACTATTTTTTCCAATATCAGTATAGAAAGGCGATATTTTCCTATGAGACAGCTTTGTTTCTACTTGGGGTAACGGACAAAATTCCATGGAGAATAGATGTTACAGTATACAATGGATATAAATTTAATGAGAAGCAAGATACACTTAATATCAATTATGTAAAAAAATCTATTTATAATCTAGGAATTATACAGAAAAAGACAATGTTTGGAAACACTGTGAATGTTTACTCCTACGAAAGAATACTTTGTGATTTTATTTCCAACAAAGAAAAAATGGATACTGAAGTTTATGTAAAACTCATTCGTTCTTATTTTAAATATAAGGATAAGGATATACATTCTCTATATAAAATAGCAAGAAAAATGGGAATAGAAGATAAAGTAAAGGAAGTTATGGAGGTGGTATATGAATAAAGCAAAGTTAACCGCCATTTGTCATAATATAAGCAAAGAATCAGGACTCCCATTTAATTCAGTAATGTTATATTATTTTTTGGAAAGCATATTAAAAAAATTAGCACAGAGTAAGTATCATGAAAAATTTATTTTTAAAGGAGGTTTTCTTTTATCTAATGTAGTAGGGATAGATTCAAGAAGCACAGTAGATATAGATCTTCTTTTAAGAAATATGCATTTATCAGAAGAAAATGTATTAAAAACAATACAAGAATTACTAGAAGCAAGTCATTCAGATGATATATCCTATAAAGTAAATGGAATAAGTACAATCAAGGAAGATGACCAGTATGGAGGGTTTCGTGTAAGTATACTTTGTAGGATGGAGAATATAAGACAAATTGTACCTCTTGATATTGCAACAGGTGATGTTATCACCCCACATCCCATAGATTATAAATATATAAGTGCTTTTGGGCAAGAAGATATTTTAATTAAAGCCTATCCTATTGAAACAATTGTGGCAGAAAAAATTCAAACAATATACTCTAGGGGGTTTTTAAATAGCAGAAGTAAGGATTACTATGATCTTTATATAATTTATAAATTAAAAGATAAAGAAATGGATACCAAGATATTAAAAGAAGCATGTATTAGAACCTTTGATTATAGAAAAACGGAATTTGATATAGATAAAATCATAAATTTAATGAGAATGCTAAAAACGGATCAAGCTTTTTTATACAGATGGAATTCTTATTCGAAGAAAAATCTTTATGCTAGAGACATAAAGTTTGAAGATGTAATAGATAATGGAATAAATATTATAGAAAAAATAAAAAATCAGTAGAGCTATAAAAAGATGAGGGATTGAAAATTTAATCTCTCATTTTTTTATTAAAAAATTAAAGGAGGAAAAATGAAATTAGTAATCGCAGAAAAACCAAGTGTTGCAGCATCAATAGCAAAAGTTATAGGAGCAAAAAATAGAAATAATGGATATTATGAGGGGAATGGATACATTGTTTCATGGTGTGTTGGGCATTTAGTACAAATGGCAAATCCTGATGTGTATGATGAAAGATATAAGAAGTGGAGAATTGAAGATTTACCTATTATCCCAAAAGAATACAAGTATGAGGTAACGAAGACAACTAAAAAACAGTTTAATATTCTTAAAAGACTAATGAATAGTAATGAAGTTGACACCATTATTAATGCTTGTGATGCTGGTAGAGAAGGAGAAGCTATCTTTAGACTTGTATATATGATGGCAAATTGTAAGAAGAAAATGAAACGTCTTTGGATTTCCTCAATGGAAGACTCTTCCATAAAAGAAGGATTTAGCAACTTAAAAGATGGAAGTAATTATGATAATCTTTTTGATTCAGCTAAGGCTCGTGCCATAGCTGATTGGCTTGTTGGAATGAACATAAGTAGACTTTACTCCTGTCTATATAATGAAAATTATAGTGTAGGCAGAGTACAAACACCAACTTTATCAATGATTGTGAATAGAGATGATGAGATAAATAGTTTTAAAAAAGAAAAATATTATACAGTGGAGATTTCTATGAATGGATTTACACTGTCGACAGATAGAATTGATGACAAGATAGTGGCAGAGCAGCTTAAAAATTTAATCGGAGAAAAAATTGAAATAACCGATGTAATTAAAAAAGAAAAGATTACAAAGCCTAATCTGCCCTTTGATCTAACAACACTTCAAAGAGAATGTAATAAGTATTTTGGATACAGTGCAAAACAAACCCTAGATTATGCCCAAAGCCTGTATGAAAAGAAGTATATTACCTATCCACGAACAGATTCAAGATATTTGACAGTAGACATGATAGAAAGCACTGTAAATAATATTATAGGAAAAAATGATTTTGACACAGAAAGAATTAAGGTAGTTTTTAATTCTGAAAAAGTTACAGATCATCATGCAATAATTCCAACGATAAGTTCATTAAATAAGGATATTTCAAATCTTCCGGAAAGTGAAGCCAAAGTATATAGACTTATAACAAATAAACTCTATGCAAGTTTTGGATATCCACTTGTAGAAAATACAACAAAGATAGTGGCTGAATTTGACGGGTTTGAATTTATAAACACTTATAAAATAATTGCAGAAGAAGGGTTTACAAAATATTTAGAAGAATATACATCAAAGAAGAAAGAAGATATACAACTTCCCGATGTAAAAATAGGAGATCTTTTATATATTGAAAATAAAGATATAAAAGAGAAATATACAAAACCACCTAAACACTTCACTGAAGACACACTCTTAAAAGCTATGGAAATAGCTGGAAATGATGAATTAGTTAAGGATGTCGAAGTTGAAAGAAAAGGACTTGGTACTCCTGCTACAAGAGCGGGAATAATAGAAAATTTGATATACAAAGGTTATATAAAAAGAGAAAAGAAAAACCTAATATCAACTAGGAAGGGATTAAACCTAGTTACTATAGTTATAGATGAGTTTAAATCTCCAAAGACAACAGCAAAATGGGAAATGAGATTAAGTGATATAGCAAAGGGTAAGGAAAATAAAGAGAATTTTTTAAAAGAAATTGAAGAAGAAATAGAAAATACTATAGATAAATATTATAAGTAAATTAATTATAAAAACTTGAATATAATTATAGGAATGAAGAAAGGAGTGATTTTTGAAAGAAATAGGGTATAATATAAGTGATAAAAGAGTAGGCATTAGGAAATTTACTTATTTGATATTACTATGAATATATGTTATACTCTTATCAGATAAAGATGGTGTCCCACTACCGTTAAAGGTGGAGCATTAAAGAAGGTGTCTCACTACCTATATCCCAAAGGTGAAGCATTAAAGCAAGCAGAGAGGATTAAACCTCTCTGTTTTTTTAGGAGAAAATAATGGTAGAAGTTATAAAATATGGATTTTATACTGTAAATTCCGATTACCTTGAATATCTAAATAAAGTAGATTCAGAAGTTTATTATAATCCATCGTATAGAAACAGTATAAAACCATTTGTTGGAATTATTGTTGGTATAGAAAATTATAATTATTTTATTCCAATTTCTTCTGCAAAGGAAAACGCAAAAAATGAAAGAATGTTTCTGATGAGCATTTTTTAATTTATGAAGTGATCGATGATAGTATTACTAAAGATGGAGATATTTACAGATATTATTCTGATAAAGAAAAAATGCACATATTATCTATATTGGATATTAAGAAAATGATTCCTGTACCGACTGATTGTTATGAAAGAATTGATTTTAACGAACTTGAAGATATCAGATATAAAGACTTATTTCAAAAAGGATATGCTTTTTGTTTAAAAATAAAAACAAAGATCTTGATAAAGGTAGAAAAAATATACAAAAATCAAAAGAAAACAGGAATTATAAGAAGAGCAAATTGCAATTTTTCAAAGTTAGAAAAGGCAATGTTGGATTGGAAGCAATAGAATAAAGGCAGTTAAAGTGATTAGAAAAGTAAAAAATCTAATCGCTTTTTTTATTGTAATAAAAAGATAGAGTAAATGACATGTTAAAGTTATCTTTTGCTTACAGAAATTTAAAAAATAGAAAGAAATAAAGTTTAATAAATAAATATATAAAAATTTAGTTCATTTTTATCACTATAATGAGGAGGGATAAAATGCCAAGATATGATATAGTAGATTTAAGTAGAACAATCTATCTTGCAAAAGAAGAATTTAAGAAAGATATAAAAAAATATGAGGAATATTTAAAGGTATCAGGCAATAACTATAAGTATCCATATATACATCAAATATCTATATACAATATGGATCCAAAAGCAACAGCCTGTGCAGAATTTGATTATTGGAAAAGTATAGGTAGAAGCGTTAAAAGAGGCGAAAAAGGAATACCACTTTTAGATATAGATAGTGGAAGGATAAAATATATATTCGACATGAGGCAAACAGTAAGTATTAATCATAATATTTCTGAGGTAAAGCTATGGAAATATGATAGCAAAAAGCATTTAAACTTACTAGATGAACTGATAGATAAGTTTAAAGAAAAAGATAGTAAGCTTCTATTAAGCCAAGAAGATAAAATTGATGCCTTAGTAGAAAGTAATGTTAGAGGAAAATTCAATAAAATTTTAGAAAGTCTATCTGATGAAAGTTTAAAAAGCATTCAAAAGGTAGACCTTTTTAATTTGTTAAAAGAATCCGTAAAAATTTCCATAAGCGAGAGAATGGAGGTCTCATATCAGCTAAAAGAAGAAAACTTATCTTTACTGTCTAAAATATCAAGTTCGGACATAGACAAAGTATTAAGTATAAGTGCTAATATAAGTAAAAATATCTTACTTGATTTGGGAAGTGAAATAAAAAGATTAGAAATTTTAGAGAAAATTCAAGAAAGAAAAGATTTGGAGCAGACAAAAGAGCTTAAGGAGCGTTATAATAAATTAAGTTCTGATATAAACGGTGAAATAAATTTTAAAGGAGGCTTGGAAGATGAAAGAGAAATTAACATTGGCAGGCAAGGAATACCTCATGGAGGAGGGGATTTACACACCAATCGTCAAGGAGAATTCCTTCGAGAGACAGGGAGGGACATACAAGATGGAAGAATTGGAGGAAGGCATGGAAGTCCTAATACCCAATATGGCAATTCCCAAGGAAATAGATTTAAAGAAACTCAACAGATGGGGAAGGATGAGATTGAACTTTCTCAAGGAGAACAAAGAAGAGGATTATCAGATAATGTATTTGCAAGGGACATTGATGGATCATCTTCTATCAAAGGAAAAAGAGATAGAGGACTTTATCACGAGGGAAGAAGTCAAAATGATGGAAACTTGGGGTCTGACAGAAGAACTGAAAGAAGAGGACTATCTGAAATATCTGAGATTGAAGAAGAACATGGATATGACCCTACAAGAAATAGGGGAAAGGGAGATAATCCTAATCTAAAAAATGAGGAAGTAGAGTCTACTTCCTTTTTTTCTGCTAAAAATCATGGAGAGCAAATATCCTTCTCAAATCCAATAAGTCAAAGAGAAATAGATACATTTTTAATACATGGAGGAAATCATGAAGATGGAAGATTAGCAGTAATAGCAGAATTTTCTAAGGGTAAATCTTTAGAAGAACAGGCAAACTTTTTGAAAGAAATATATAAGGGAGCCAATGGTCTTGAAATTGAAGGAAGAAAGATATCTGCATGGTTTGGAAAGGAAGGAGCAATTTTTAAAGATGGAGATGAGGCAAGATATAGAGAAGGGCAAATAGTTTCTTGGAAAGATTTAGCTAATAATATTAATGATTTATTAGATAGAGGAGAATTTGCTAGCAATGTGGAGGTTATAGAAAGTGCGACATATGAAAGAGAAAAAATAGCAGAAACATTATTGTATTTAAAGAGAGACCTTTCTGATGAAACTAAGGATAGATATCTATCGAGTCTTAATGATATAAAAGGAATAGGCTTCCAAGATGAAAAAGAAAATCTCGGGAAAAAACTTGAAGATAAAAATTTTATAAATAAACTCAGAAAAGAATACGAGGTATTTTTAGAAGAATATAAGATTAATCCTGATATTTTAAGATTTCATCATTATAAATTATCTAGAATCTATAATGATATCAATGATCTAGAAATAGAAAGAAAATTATATAGGTCAAATTTAAAGGATATTGCACCTATTCAGAGTTTTATAACACAAGATGAGATAGATGAAAACTTAAAAAGAGGAAGTGGGTTTTCTGATGGAAAGAAAAGAATATATGAATTTTTCACTAAAAAGCATGATTTGAAAGAACAAGCAGACTTCTTGAAAAATGAATATGGCGTAGGTGGAAGTTCTCATGCACTATCTGCTGCAAGAGAAAGTGGTGAGTGGCACGATGCGAAGGGAATAAAATATAATAAAGGTAATGCAAAAGAAATATTACTATCTTGGTCTAATGTTGCAAGAAGAATTAATGACCTTATTAAAAAGAATAGATATATAGATGAAGAAAGTTTTGAAGAAAATAGGGAGAAAAAAACAGATCAGGAAATCAATAAAATAGAAAAAGAAAGCCAGGAGTATATAAATTATCAAGATGATTTGCCTCCAACTGATAATGATGTATATATAGAAAGAACAAATAATAGTTCTATATATTATTATCAAGGACAGTCTGTAGCAAGTATAGGTGATGATGGAAAACTTATCATTTATGATGAATTTATACCAAACTTTTTAAAAGAAGAACTATATTCCATAGCCTTTGAAAAACAATTAGATATACCATTAGACCAGTTAGACGATGGAATTATTCTTGAGGGAATACATGACACTTTTTATATTAAAGAAAAGGAAGAAATAGAAGGAAGAGAATATTACCTTTTAGAAAGTCAAAGTCGATATGATGATATTCCAAATATTGTAGTTAATTCTAACAAAGAAGTTATAGATGATGATATAGTAAATGGGTTTGAAGAATTTAAGGAATTTTATACTAATAAAAATAAAGAGAATATAGGTTTTGATTTAGATAGCCATATAAAAGATGATTATTGGATAATTGAGTTTAATGAGGGTTCAAGTCTAATAGAAAAAGATTATGCAGGACAAAGGCTGACTAAAGAACTATTAGATGAAATAAGGAAAATAGATGAAAAGATAAGACTTCATAATAAGACCTTAGGAGAAGATGAGTATGGTCAGATGACTGATGAGTGGGAGGGGTACTCCAAATTCTATTTTAACCATATAGTAGATGGGAAAATAGTTGATCACTATAAGATAGACATAGGTGATGGAAATGAGATCAACCAAAGAGACTTTGAATTTCTTTATGAACAAATAGGAAAAAGTCAGATAGAACTTAATCAAACTATAGAAGGAAATAAGATAGATGAAAAAATAATTTCAATAAATCAAATTGAAGATAGAATTTTTGATGTATTAGTTAAGGATAAAGTTTTAGAAAATGAAATTATAAAGGCAAGAGAAAACTTAGGAAATAATACCTTAGCAAGTTTTAACTCTGTATTCCAAAGAGAATATGTAAAAATCATGAGAGAAGTTGCCGATAAACAGGGAAATCTTCCGGATGATATGAAGGCAATAGATAAGGTTAAAGAATTAGCTATTAGAATAGAAAATAGATATAGAGAATATTTAAATAATTCACATGAAAACAATATAGAAGATGATAAGGAGATACTCTCTATAAAAGTGGGAGATATAGTTAGAACAGAGGATAATAAATATTTAAAAATAAAAGATATTTCCAGTGGATATGATAATAACCATAATCAAATAATATATTATTCATATGATGCCTATTTTGATAAGGACTTAAAACTATTCTCACATTCCTTTAAAGAAAGCGATTTAAAAGCTTTAGAAGTATTAAGAAATGAAGTAGAAGAAAAATTAACAAAAGAGATTGTAGAAGATAAAATAGCAGTAAAAGTAGGATTTTATTATGCTTTAGTAGATAAATATAAAACAAAGGATATAGAATTAGAAGAAACAGGAATTAGAGTTTATCCAAGAAAGGAAAACTCACAAGGAAAGATCTATACTTTATATAAAGGGAAATCTTTTGAAGATAGCAAAAAAATAGACAGTTTGTTTGATGAAATTACTGCCAAAATGAAAGAAGCAAATCTTACAAATTTAAATGATGTATTAGAATTGGAAAGGGAAGGTTTATTTGAAATTACTGATGATAAAGTTACAAAATTTGAGGAAGGCTATGATATAGATGTTCAAAGCTTTAATCAGCAATTTCCAGATTATTATAATGATATATATGTTTTTAATAAAAATCTTGAAATCAATGGAGCATATCAAAATTTAGCACATATAAATGAAGAAAATAAAATCACTTTTAATATAAATTTATCGCAAGAAGAAAAATCCAAAATTGAAGAAATAAGAGATAAGAAACAAGTTCTTTCCATGTTAATAGATAAGGATATCAAAGAAAAAAGAGAATACTATTTTGATCCTCAAGATGAAGAATACTTACTACTGTCAAAGAAAATAGAAGATGGATTATTAAAAAAACCAGAAAATATTATAGATGGAAAAGAAGGGTATAAGGTAGAGCTAATCTTAGATGTTAAGGGAAAATCTCTTAAACAAAATTTACGATACAATGGGTATATTTTAAATTCTAATCAAGCTATAAAATATAAAAGTTATAAGGACATATTAAGTAACTTACCTTATTTACTTGATGATAAACATAGAGAAGTGCTTTTAAATGGATATTTAAATCAGCAAATTGAAAATGATAGAACAAGGCAAGAAGAAAATCCATTTAAAGAAGGTATGAATGTTAGATACAAAGGAAAAGAATACACTATAACTGCCATTAACGATACTACAAGTCCTAAAACTATAGAACTAGAAGATAGCACAGGACTAATGAATGGTTTTATTACCGGAAGTGAAATAATTCTTTTTAATGATTACAAAAATCTTGATTTAGAAGTATATAAATCTAGTGAAAAAGAAAAACAATCTATTGATAAAGGGGAACTAGTAGAACAAATCAGCTTTGAAGATATTGACAATAATAACGAAGAAGAAGTTAAAAAAGACAAAAAAGACTGATAGAGAAAATATAGAAGGGGTTTATGAAGTTTCTTTAGAAAACTATAAAATTATTAATGAAGAAGAAAACCTACCACCTTCACAGAGATTAAAAAACAACATTGAAGCTATAAATGTCTTAAAGGCTTTAGAAAAAGAAAATAGAAGTGCAAGAAAAGATGAACAGGAAATTTTGGCAAAATATATTGGCTGGGGAGGACTTTCCGATGTATTTGATGAAGAAAAGGAAGGTCAATGGCTTGATGCAAGAAATTTTTTAAAAGAAAATCTAACTGGGGAAGAATATAATAGGGCAAGAGGATCAACCCTAACAGCTTTTTATACGCCGAAAGTAGTTATAGACGCTATCTATGAAAGTCTTTCTAATCTTGGCTTTGAAAAAGGAAATATATTAGAACCAAGTGCTGGGACAGGGAGATTTATAGGAAATCTACCTGAAGAAATGAAAGAGTCAAACTTTTATGGAGTTGAATTAGATAGCATTAGTGGACAAATTGCCAAAGAACTTTACCCTAATTCCAATATACAAATAAAAGGATTTGAAGAAACCAATATTTCTAATAACCTATTTGATGTAGCCATAGGAAATATTCCTTTTGGAGAATTTAAAGTAGCAGATCGTGAGTATGAAAGAAATAACTTTCTAATTCACGATTATTTTTTTGCTAAAACTTTAGATAAGGTTAGGGATGGAGGCATAATTGCTTTTATAACATCTTCAGGAACAATGGATAAAAAAAGTGAAGATGTTAGAAGATATATATCGGAAAGAGCAGAGTTCTTAGGAGCAATAAGACTACCAAATACTACATTTAAAGGGGTAGCTGGAACAGAAGTAACTTCAGATATAATCTTTTTAAAAAAGAGAGATAGGCTATTAAAGATAGATGAAGACTGGATAAAGCTAGACAAAGATGCAAAAGGACTAATATATAATAAATACTTTGTAGATAATCCTCAGATGGTAATAGGGACTATGGAAGAAATACCGTCAAGATTTGGGACAAGCCTTGTATGTATTGAAAATAAAGATATTTCTTTAGAAGAAGGACTAAAAAAAGCCATTAAAAATATTAAAGGTAGGTATGAAGAAGCTCAAATAAATGATGATTTAGGAGAAGAAACAATACCAGCTGATGATAGTGTTAAAAACTATTCTTTTGCTTTAGTGGATGATGAAATATATTTTAGAGAAAATTCAATTATGCAAAAAATATCCTTAAACGAAAAAGGATAAAGATAAGGTAAAAGAATATTTAAGATTAAATGAAAGTCTAAGGAAAGTTATAACCTATCAAAAAGAAGACTATTCAGATGAAGAGATAAAAAAAGAACAAGAAAATCTAAATAAATTCTACGATGATTTCAATAGCAAACATGGAAGACTAAATTCAAAAACCAATAAAAAGTTATTTAGAGAAGATGCCAATTTTTCTTTAATTTCAACTTTGGAGAAATTAGATAAAGAAGGCAACTTTATAGGAAAATCTGATATCTTTAACAAGAGAACTATAAAAAAAGCTGTAATAATAGATCATACAGATAGGGCAATAGATGCTCTGGTACTCTCTATTAGTCAAAAAGGTAAAATAAATTTTGATTATATGGAAGAATTGACAGGAAAAACAAGAGATAAATTAATAGAAGAATTAAAGGGAGAAATATTTTTAAATTTAGATTCCTTTGAACCTAATGATATAAATCCATTTAAGTCTGCTAAGGTTCTAGGAGATTTTTCAAGACCTTACGTAAGTGCTGATGAATACTTGTCAGGAAATATAAGAGATAAAATTGAAGTTGTAGACTCTTATATTAAAAACATCGAAAAAGAGTTAGGAAAGGAAGAAAATCTAGAGGATAGTAAACTATTAAAAATAGAATTAGAAGAGTTACATTTTCAAAAAGCAAAGCTAGTGGAAGTAATGCCTAAAGCACTAGATGCAAGTGAGATTACAGTTAGAATGGGTGCAACATGGATACCGGAACAAGATTACAAAAAATTTATGTTTGATTTGTTGAAAACACCAGTTTCATCAAGGTGGAATATAGATATTAAGTATTCTGACTTTACAGGAGAATATAGAGTTGAAGGAAAAAGCTCTGATAGGGACAATGACCTTGCTTCTTTTACCTATGGTACAAATAGGGTAAATGCCTACAAATTGATAGAAGATACTTTAAATTTAAGAGATACTAAGGTATTTGACCAAGTAGAAGACAGTGATGGGAAGAAAAAAATCTGTGCTTAATCAAAAAGAAACAATGCTTGCAAGAAGTAAGCAAGAGATGATAAAAGAAGAATTTAAAAGCTGGATATTTGATGATGTGGAAAGAAGAAATAGATTAGTAGAAGATTATAACGAAAGATTCAATTCCATAAGACAAAGGGAATATGATGGATCTAATCTTACTTTTGAAGGAATGAATCCTGAAATAGAATTAAGAGCACATCAAAAAGATGCCATAGCAAGAGGTTTGTTTGGTGGAAATACTTTACTTGCCCATGAAGTAGGAGCAGGAAAAACCTTTGAAATGATAGGTATAGCCATGGAGTCAAAAAGACTTGGAATGAGTAATAAGTCAATGTTTGTTGTTCCTAACCACATCGTAGAGCAATTTGGAAGAGAATTTAATGAACTCTATCCAGGAGCTAATGTATTATGTGCCACAGAAAAAGACTTCACACCAGATAGACGAAAAAGATTTTGTAGTCGTATTGCTACAGGAAGTTTTGATGCTGTTATTATAGGGCACAGTCAATTTGAAAAAATTCCTATATCAAAAGAAAGACAAGAATATGAATTGCAAGGTCAAATTGATGAAATAATTGACTATATAGATGAATATAAAAGAGAAAGGGATCAAAGATTTACTGTAAAGCAATTAGAAAAAACAAAGAAAAAATTAGAGACAAAGTTAGAAAAACTAAATGCTGATTATAAGAAAGATGACGTTGTAACCTTTGAGGAACTGGGAGTAGATAAGTTATTTATAGATGAAGCCCATGCCTACAAAAACCTCTATCTATTTTCTAAAATGAGGAATGTAGCAGGAATTACTTCTACAGATTCACAAAAATCATCAGATATGCTTATGAAATGTCGCTATATGGATGAAATAACTAATAATAAAGGATTAGTATTTGCCACAGGTACACCAGTAAGCAACAGTATGGCTGAACTTTATACCATGCAGAGATATTTACAGTATGATGAATTAAAAAAGATGAAATTGCAACATTTCGATTCTTGGGCGTCTACTTTTGGAGAAACAATAACGGCAATAGAATTAAATCCTGAGGGTAATGGTTATAGGAGTAAAACCAGATTTGCAAAATTTTATAATCTTCCTGAACTTATGAATACTGTAAAAGGATTTATGGATATTAAAACAGCTGATGTTTTAAATCTTCCTACACCAATTGCCCATTATGAAACTATAAAAACAAAGCCTACCGAAGAACAAAAAGAAATTCTTGAAACTTTTTCCGAGAGAGCAGATAAGGTTCGTGATAAGCAGGTAGATTCAAGTGTTGATAATATGCTATTAATAACAAATGATGGGAAGAAGATGGCGTTAGAACAAAGATTAATCAATCCTTTACTTCCTGATGATCCTAATAGTAAGGTAAATACCTGTATAAAAAATGTATTTAGCATTTGGGATAAATATAAAGATAAAAAATCTGCTCAATTAATATTTTGTGATATGTCTACACCAAGTAGTGATTTTAATATCTATGATGATATTAAAACAAAACTTATAGAAATGGGAGTACCTGAAAATGAAATAGAATTTATTCATAAGGCAAAAAACAATATGGAAAAAGACGCTATCTTTGATAAGGTAAGAAAGGGAGAAATAAGAGTCTTACTTGGTTCAACACAGAAAATGGGAGCAGGTACTAATGCCCAAGACAAACTAATTGCAATTCACGATCTTGATATACCATGGAGACCTGCTGATCTTTCTCAAAGAGCAGGCAGGATTGTGAGGCAGGGAAATGAGAATAAGGAAGTCCATATATTTAGATATGTAACAGAAAATACTTTTGATGCCTACCTATTCCAAACCTTAGAGAATAAACAAAAATATATTTCCCAAATTATGACTTCAAAGACTCCTGTAAGAGTTGCAGAAGATGTAGACGAAGCCACATTAAACTATGCCGAAATCAAAGCTCTTGCAACAGGAAATCCATTAATAAAGGAGAAGATGGACCTTGATGTTGAAGTTTCTAAACTTAAAATGCTAGAGTCCAATTTTAAATCAAATCTTTACAAGCTGGAAGATAAAGTAGTTAAATTTTATCCAAAGGAAATAGAAAGATTAAAAGAAAGGATAGAGAACTTAAAGGAAGATATTAAAAATGTTGAGCCTTATAGAGAAGTAGATAAAAATTTAAAAGAAGATAATAAATTTACCTCTCTAATTATTGACGGAAAGAAGTATATAGATAAGAAAATAGCTGGAGAGTTTTTGTTGAACAAAATTAAGGGAGTTAAAATATATAGGGAAATGGATAAAGATGGAGAAAAAATAGGTGAATATAGAAATTTTGATTTATCCATAAAATATGATTCTTTTTTCAATAAATATAACTTTATATTAAAAGGTAAGGGAGAATATAGAGGAGAGTTTGGAACAGATGAAATAGGTAATATAACAAGAATGGATAATGTATTAGATAAATTACCAGAAAGATTAGAAAATACAATTTCAAAACTAAAAGATACAGAAGAGCAATTTCAAACAGCCAAAATTGAAATACAAAAGACATTTCCACAAGCTGAACTTTTAAAGGATAAGACACTAAGACTTGCAGAAGTAAATAATTTACTAGATATGGGAAAAAGTGAAGATATAAGCCAAGATAATCCATTACTAGAAGAAGTAAAGGAAGAATTGATAGACTTCCTTAACAGAGAATATGATGAAGAAAACAGGTTAGAGGACTTTGATACTATATTTCCTGACTTAACAGATATAGGAATAGCTTATACAACTACACCAGATGAAAAACATGAAATACAAGTAAGTTTAGATTTAATAAATTACAAGATGAACACTTATGTAGATAAGAACCTAATTGACAGCTTTCAATACACCTATGATCCCTTAGATGCAAGTGATTTAAAAGAGCTAGTACAGATAAAGACATCTATTGGCTTTTGGAATTTTAGTGAGCTTGTATCAGTAAATGAAGAAAAACTGAGAGAAGTAATGGGACTTGAAATAGATGATGATGGCAACTTCTATGATCCATTATCTAAAGATATGGATTTAGATGGAATAATAGATAGAAATGATGCTGACTTTAGAGATAGTAAAGTGCAGGAAATAGGAGATTTTGAAAGGAAAGAAAAAACATCTATTATGGATAAATTAAAGGAATATAAGGGAAATTTAGTAGTAAATAATAATATAAAAGAAATAAATAATAGTGAACCATGTGGCAGATAAAGCTTTAAATGAGATTATTAGAGGAAAAAGAATATGGAATTTGATAGATATAGCTTTAATGAATTTATTCGAGAAAATTTTTCTTTTGATGGTAATACTCAGAGAATAATCAACAATATAGTTGAATATGGAATTAAAAATTTTGCCGATTCAGAAGATAAATTAGTTGAATTTATTCAGACTACAATTGATGATCCAACAGTTGAAGAAATAAAACAATTTATTATTAGTGATGGAAAGGAAGAAGAAATAAAAGATTTAACAGATAAGAAAGATAAAAATAGAAATGGAGGAATAAAAATGAATATAAAAAAGGGAAATGTAATTGAAACTGAATTTGGAGACACTATGGTATTGGATGTGAAAGATAATCAAGCTACCTTATTTGACGGGAAGCAATTTATTTTAGCCACAGGAGTAGAGTTTAACAAAGAAAGTGGAAAGTATGAATGGGATTCTGTTAGATACGCAAGTGATATAAAAACAATAGCAAATATGGAAAATACAAATTTTGAAAGCATGAAAAATACAATAGATTTTTTAGCAGAATATAATCATAAAGAATTTGTAAAAGGTATTATATCTCTTGAAACAGGAGTAGAAAATGAAAATGTTCTTAATAATGCCTATGATAATTATATGAACGATTCAGTTATGGGGCTTATTGATGAAAAGTTTATTGAATATATAGACGAAGAAGAGTTAAAAGAAAATTTAGAAGTTAATCAAGAACAAGGAGATAAAGAAATGAAAGATATAGATAATAAAGAAAAGGATACATTAAATATAGATGGAAATATAGCAACTGATATAGAAATTAAAGATTTAAAATCAAAAGATGGGAGGGACTTTAAAGTAGCCTCCTTTTCTATTGCTGAAAATGACAAGGAAGGAAATGCAAAATTCATCAGCTGCTACGCCTATAATGACAAAATCAATCAAGTAAAAAATTTGAAAAAAGGAGATTTTGTACACCTATTTGGAAAAGAAAAGAAAAGTATGGGAAAGGATAATAAGGAATACACAAGTCTAAAAGTATACTCTGCAAAGTTATTAAAAGCTAAAGAGCATACTAAAGCAAAAGCATCAACAATAGGGAAATTAAAGGAATTTAAGACTAAAGGGAATATGAAAGTGGATGAAAAGAAGAAAAAGGATAATAGCATAGAAAGGTAAAAGATTATAGGGGGCAGGTTTTAGTCTGCCTCCTGTATTTTTTTATTGGTTGTCTTTAAGGGAAAATGATTGGTCATATTGAAAAATATCATCCACATCCTATCAGGAGGGCTGATACACAAAACTTTTCACACTACCGGAGAACTGATACACCAGATCCTTACTTATATAATTCATTATAAATATACTTATCAGTATTCTTTCTTAATTGAGTCAATTCATTTATCAATATATTCTTATTGGAGTAGTCATCCATAAGAATATCTTTTTTATTTTTGTATTCATCATATAATTTTGACAACTCTTTTATACTTAGATTTTTATATTGACACTTTTCTAAAGCATTTATTGCTTTTTCATATGCGATAATTTGAGGCTTATATTCACTATAAAAATCTTTATCATTTGGATTTTCTTTATAGGTTTTATAGATAACCTTATTTATTTTTATAGTGTTAATGTCTTCAATAGCTGCGTAAATTTCGCTCATAACTTTTTCAACATCTTTAATCTTATTTAGGATTTCTTGCCTATTAACAGCCTCTTCTTGGAGTTTAGTTTCCAAATCCATACTAGATGATAGACCGTATTTTCTAAGCTGATTTAAGGTATTCGCCATAGTATTCATATTATGTTTTCTTGCCCATATTTCATAACCTTTAGAAGATTTAACCTTTTCATTGCTTTCTATGTCTATTATATTATCAAATTTCTTATAAGATTTCTTAGCATAATATACTTCACTATTTTTGTAATTTTCATTTACCTTATTTTCAATTCTTTCTTTTATTTTCTCTTTTGTATAATCTTTTCCAAGAGTAGTTTCCCTCGCACGAATGAATCGCCCTTTTTCTCCTTGTTTTTTATGTCTGAAAGAAAGATATTTTCCAAGTTTAATTTCATAGCCATATTCTTCCATAAGCTTTAAGAAATTCTCATAGCTATTTGCTTTATTAATAGTATGATCAATAGCGATTTGAAGTTTATGTTTCCAGGATTTTCCTTTCTTAAATTCAATATATTCTTTGTAGGATTTACCATTGGTTTTATACTTTTCCTTAAATTTTACATAATCTTCATCTATAACTGATAGCTTATACTTTCTACATAAATTATCACTATAATTTCTAATTTGGTGATAAGTTTTTTTGTTACTTTGATATGCTTTACCAGTCTCAAAAGAAACATTATTAAATAGTATATGGTTGTGAATATGTCCCTTATCTATATGGGTAGTAAGAACATATTCATACTTTCCTTTTAAGATTTTTTTCGCATAGTTCTATTCCTATTTGATGAGCCTCTTCAGCAGTAGTTTCTCCGGGGAAAAAAGATTGAATTAAATGTCTTGCCAAAACTTTTGCTTTAGAATTACATTCTATTTTTGTTTGTTCAAATTCTAAATGAGCAGTTATAGGGTTACAGTTTAGGGAGGAAATTAGAATTTTTCCATCTGTTTTATCACTATTCATAATATAATCAAGTGCTATTTTTAAAGTGGATTTTATAGGATGAATTTTAGTAATTGCCATTATTTTTTCTCAGTATTTATGCTATTAGAATTAGTAAGAGAGTATATTTTTTTACGCATAGAGAAAATATCTTTCGCTTGATTTTCTAATAAGCTTTTTAAATCTTCTACATCATCTTTATATATAATTGATGTAGTATTTATCCTTTTAGCAATTTGATTTATATTATTTGAAGTACGACTTATATTTGTTGACATTTCACGAAAGACATCCATATCTAGTACATAAATATCTTTTTCTAAAATACATTTCATAATAAATTGCCTAAGAGTTTTACACTTAGATGCTTTATATTTTTCATTTAGCAATTCTAACTCCTCGTCAGATAACATTAAATAGATTCCGTTATTTCTAAATCTACTTGTCATAATTTAACCTCCTCGTATATTATAGTTGTAGTAATAAAATACTACATTTTGTTCTCAATCCCTCTTTCTTATGGGATAATAATTGTATATATAGAGCTCGTAGTAAACCTAATTGAAGTTCGTCTACCTAATAAATTTATTAATCGAAATAAAAAAGAAAAACCTGTAAATTCAAGTAGGATAACTTGACTTACAGGTTTAATTTATTCTATATATTTCGTCTGGAAATCTCCTGATTTAATTTTTTATTGCTTATATTTTATCACTTTTTGAGATAATATTCAAGTTTACGTTGGGGCTATTATAAGCGTTTGTTGCTGAATTTAATTATTATAAAATTAGGGGGTTGGGGATATTCCCCAACAAGTAAAATGGAAAAAATAAGCTATATAATCGTAGTATTCTTATTCCATTTTTAGTAAGTGCATATGCACTTACTGTGCTTGCTCATATACTAATAGTATAAGAACAGCTTTAAGCATAGTTCTTAAAAATGAACCTAATCATCTATGATAAAATTATAGATATTAGGGATGAAATGGGATTGTTTTATGTGCTTGGTCTATTAAAATATAAGCGTTAAGCGTTTATTCAGTTTTATTAAATATACCGCATTTATTGGGGTTAATAAACGATATATGGCAAACTTAGGTGAATATTGTAAAATTTACTTTTAAATAGGGATTTTTATCAGTATAATGAGATAGTATAAAGATTGAGGAAGTTATTATTTAAGTTCTTTAATTTCGTATTTACTAAATTTGATTGTAATTATTTTTATTTTGAGGGAGGGGTAATCTATTCTACACAGGGAATTTGCAGAGGAAAATTATTTAGAAGCTATATATATTTTATCTTTGGAAAAAGAGGAAGTAAGAAATATGGATCTTGCTAATTACTTAGAATATAAAAGACCTACTGTTACAAGAATGCTAAAAAAACTTGAAAATAAAGGGCTGATTATTTATGGTGAAGATAAAATAATTCGTTTAACAGAGGAGTCAAAAATATTTTGCGAAAAAATGTATACAAGGCATAAATATTTGATGGATGTATTTATAAGACTTGGAATAGATGCAAAAAATGCTGAAGACGAAGCTTGTCTTATAGAGCATGTTATTTCTGATGAAACTTTTGAAAAATTAAAAAAACATTTCGATTATAATTTATAGTAAATAGCATAGATGACTCGCATAATGAGATGTCTATGCTATTTTTATTTTTAAAATTATATTTTTAAAAACATCTCAAAGCTATTGATAAAAGCTATCAAATGGTATATAATAATTTTGAGTTAGCCAATACTAACAGAAAATAAATAAAAAGGTGAATTTATGTCAAAAAACTTTGAAATACTAAATAAAGGAATTAATGAAAATAATATAATAGCAAATCTTTTTATATTCCCGTTTGCAGGTGGTGGAGTGTCTGCCTTTAGAAAATGGAAAGATGAGTTTGAAGATATAAAATTACTTGTTGCCCAGTATCCAGGAAGAGAATACAGGTTTTCTGAAAAGGCTATAAGTGACATTAACATCTTAGTGGATAATTTATTTGAAGATATGAAAGAAAATTTTGATTTTAGAAAACCTTATTATTTATTTGGACACAGTATGGGAACAAAAATAGTCTATGAACTTGCATTAAGAATTAAAAATTCGGATTACATAAATCCAAGAGGAATAATAATATCAGGAGGACGAGCACCATTATATAAAGAACCTCTTCCAATTTATCATCTTGATGATGACGGATTTATAGAAGGCTTGAGAAGATATGAAGGAACACCAAAAGAAATTTTAGATAATAATGATTTAATTTCTATTTTCTTGCCAACGCTTAGGGCAGATTTTGTAATAGATGAAGACTATCAAGACACAAAATTTGAGAAATTAGAATCACCTTTACTAGGTCTTATGGGAGATAAAGATCAAGAAATGACCCTAGATGAACTTACAAAATGGCAAGATTATACAACAAAAGAATTTACTTATAGATATATAGATGGCAAGCATATGTTTGTCAACACATCTCCTGATAGTGTCATTAAAGAGATAAAAGAGTTTATAAAAGTAAATGAAAACTGAAGAATATGAGATAAGAAAAATTAAAGATTTTCTTACTTTAGAAGATTTAAAAGATAAATTAGCTAGTAATAATTTAATACTAATTAAGGCTTATACAGATAAATTATTAGAAGAAAAATTACTTCCTTACTTAACTAAAGAGGAGATAATAAAATCAAAGGATTATAAATCAGAAATAGCAAAAATTAATTATCTAGTATCAAGGGCAATACTTAATTTAGCCCTAAAAGGTTTACTAGAAAAAGAAATTGATGATTTAACAGTCAAAAGAGATAAAAATAATAAACCCTACGTAGAAAGCACTCTAGGATTAAAGTTTAACATCTCACATACTGAAGGCTTAGTTTTGTTAGCTTTTTTTAAAAGAGAAGTAGGGGTAGATATTGAAAAAATAAATTATAAATTTGAGTTTAAGGATATATTAGAAAACTGTTTTACTAAAGATGAAATCACAAATATAGATAACAATATAATAAGTTTCTATAGATATTGGACTGCAAAAGAAGCCTATCTTAAATGTGATGGGATTGGTCTTATAAGAAATTTGAAAGAAATTGAAATAATTTCTTATGGAAATAAAGTTATAGAAATTAGCGATAATAAAAACAATATAATAAGTAGATTACAGCCATTAAATTATGATGGCAAATATGTCGGAGCAATATGCTTGGAGGAAAAATAATGAACATTGAATTAAAAGAAAAATTAGAAAAAATTTATGATGAACAAGTGTGGCCGCATATAACCTTAGGAGAATTTATTGAAGATTGTGCTAAAAAATATGGGGATAAAATTGCCTTAGTAGATGGAGATGTTGAACTTTCATATCAAGAATTAAATAGAAAAGCTTGCCATTATGCCAACGGTTTATTGAAATCTGGATTTACAAAGGGAGATAAAATTGTTCTTCAACTTCCTAATTGTCATGAATTTGTTATTATCCTTTTTTGCCATGTGTAAGATTGGTGTGATTCCAGTATTATCACTTCCAGCTCATAGAAAAAATGAAATAAAGGGAATATTAGAAAAATCAGGGGCGAAAGCATATATAGCTAAGGATAAATATCTTGGCTTTTCATATGTTGATATGATAAGAGAAGTAAGAGAAGAATTAAATATAGATTTTGAAGTTTATATTCTTGGAGATAATCAAGGATATAAAAATTTTTACGATCTTAACGATAAAGATTATTTATATCAACATATGGATGTTGACTATAAAGAAATAGGATTATTACTTTTATCGGGTGGTACAACTGGGATACCAAAATTGATACCAAGGAGACACTGCGATTATATCTATGTAGCAAAAGAAACGGCAAAGAGATGTAAAATGGATCAAGACAGTATCTATCTAGCTTCTCTTCCTATTGCTCACAACTTTCCTTTATGTTGCCCAGGGATATTAGGGACATTTTTTATAGGAGGCAAAGTTGTTTTATGCCCAGTAACAAGTCCAGATGAAATCTTGCCTTTAATTGAAGAAGAAAAGGTTACTATAACGGGCTTAGTTCCTGCTATGGCAAATATATGTATAGATTTTATAAAGGTAGATGATTATGACATATCATCATTAAAGGTTCTTCAAGTTGGAGGTTCGGTTTTAGAAGAAAAGCTTGCAGAAAAAATAGAAAGAGAATTTGGGTGCAAATTACAACAAATTTTCGGAATAGCTGAAGGTCTGATTATGACAACTTCTTTAGATGATGATAGTAAAACTATATTTACAACTCAAGGTAAACCTATAAGTGAGTTTGATGAATTGTTAATAGTTGATGAAGATGGAGAAGAAGTCAAAGATGAAGATTACGGAGAACTTATAGTTAGAGGCTCTTACACAATTTATGGCTATTATAAGCTCCCAGAAGTAAATAAAAGATGTATAGACAAAGATTTATATTTCAAAACTGGAGATAAGGCAAGGAAACTAAAAGATGGGAATTATCAGGTAGTTGGAAGAATTTCAGAAACAATAAATAGGGCTGGAGAAAAAATTACACCTTCTGAAATTGAAGATATTTTACTATCTAATGAAAATATAGGAGATGTTCAAGTTGTAGGAGTGCCTGATGAACTTTTGGGAGAGAAAATAGGAGTATTCATATTAAAAGATGAGAAGGACGAACTCTCATTAGAAGATATCAGGACATTTCTAGCAAATAAGAATGTAGCGGAATTTAAATTGCCAGATTCTATAAAATATATAGATTCATGGCCGCTAACTGCTTTGGGAAAAATTGATAGAAATAAATTAAAAAGAATAGAGTGAAAGGAGTAGAACATGGAATTTGATGCGAGAAAAGAAATTAAACTAATAATTGAAAAATGGTTAAAAGATACCTTGAAGAAATCAGACATAAAAGAAAATGACAATTTAATAGAAAAAGGCTTAAGTTCCATGCAAGTAATGCAACTTTCAGGAATTCTTAAAAAAGAAGGACTTAGAATATCCTTCGCAAAGCTCATTGAGAAGCCTACACTTAATTCATGGTTTGACCTAGTAGCTAATTCAAAAATTATTAAGAAACATTCAAAAGATAATAAGAAATCAAATGATAGCAAAGATTCATTTGTTCTTACAGATGTTCAATATTCTTATTTTATAGGCAGAAGTGATGATCAGACTCTAGGTGGAGTGGGTTGTCATGCATATATTGAAATAGACGGAGAAGAAATAGATTGTAAAAGATTGAATGATGCATGGAATAAACTTCAATATAGACATCCAATGCTCAGAGCAAGATTCACAGAAGATGGAAAGCAAGAAATCTTGGATAAACCTTTTAGCGAAGAAATTGAAGTTTTTGACTTGTCTAACTTAGATAAAGAAGAAACCAAAATTAGACTAGATGAAATACGAGAAAATTTATCACATAGAAAACTTAGAGTGGAAATGGGAGAAGTCGCAGGATTAAAACTTGCAAACTTGTCACATAATAGAAATAAAATTTTCTTTGATTTAGATTTACTTGTTGCCGATGTCATGAGTATGAGTATTCTTTTAAAAGAATTAGGGGAAATTTATTTAGGAAAAGAATTAGATAATCTGATTAATTATACATTTAAAGACTATATAAACAATCTTGAAGTAGACTCTGAAACTTATAAAAAAGACCAAGAGTTTTGGAAAGAAAAAATAGACTCATTTGAGATAGAAAGACCTAATGTACCATTAAGAAAAGATCCTGAACAAATCAAAGAAACAAGATTTACTAGAAGAAAACGAGTTATTGAAAAAGATAAGTGGAGCAAAATAAAAGAGCTTGCAGCAAGCTATAAATCTACACCATCAATGGTTTTATTAACTGCATATGCTTTAATTCTAGAAAGATGGACTAACCAAGATAAGTTTTTTATAAACTTACCATTATTTAATAGAGATCTTTCAAACGAAAACATGAAAGATATGGTGGCAGACTTTACAAATATCTTATTAGTAGAGCATGAAAGAAAAAATGATACTTCTTTCCTAGAAACTTTGAATAGAATAAGCAAAACATTTATAGACAATGCTAGTCATTCATCTTATAGTGGAGTTCAAGTTCAAAGGGATATATCAAAGTCGCAGGGTTCAAGCCTTAATGTAGCACCTGTAGTTTTTGCGTGCAACATAGACTATCCACTAGAAACTGAAACTTCAAGTAAAGCTTTGGGCAAAATTACATATATGGTATCACAAACTCCAGGAGTATGGTTAGATTTCCAATCTTATATAAAAGATGGAGATTTAGTATTATGCTGGGACAGTGTAGATGAACTTTTCCCTGAAAAAATGTTAGAGGACATGTTAAATTCTTTAGAAAAACAACTTTTAAGACTAACAGAAAAAGAAAATTGGGAAAGCAAATTTGATGTGCTATCAGAAAATCAAAAACTAGCAAGAGAAAAAGAACTTCAATCCATTCTTCCATTAAACTTTCCTGATGAAAGATTATATGATGGATTTATAAAAAATGTAAAAGAAAATCCAGAAAAGATTGCAATTATAGATTCAGAAACTAAAGAAGAAATATCCTATATGGACTTATATGAAAAATCCTTAAATGTAGCAGGATATTTAAAGGAAAATGGAATAAAAAAGGGAGACTATGTAGGCATTACTCTCCCAAGATCAAGCAAGCAAATTTACGCTATATTTGGAATACTTTTTTCTGGAGCGGCATATGTTGCTGTTGGAATAAATCAACCTAGCGAAAGACGAACTAAAATATACGAACAAATTGGTATAAAGTTTGTCATCAGTGAAAATAAAACAATAGAAAATTGCAAACTAGATACGGGAGAAGTTTCTTTAATTGACTTAGACAAAGCTATAGACAATTCCTTAGGTCTTGATAAGCCTATAGAAGTAAGCCCTTTTGACTCAGCCTATATAATAATGACATCAGGTACCACAGGAGTGCCAAAGGGTGTTGAAATCATGCATACAAGTGCCATTAATACTATTAATGATTTAAATGAAAAATATTCTATTAATTCAAATGATACGTTACTTATGGTGTCAGCAATAGACTTTGACTTATCTGTATATGATATTTTTGGAATGCTTGGTGTAGGTGGAACTCTAATAACAACTAATGAAGATAACTATCGTAATCCCGATGAATGGATTAGAATTATTGAAAAATATAAGGTAAGTGTATGGGACTCTGTACCTATACTTTTTGACATGCTTGTAACTATGGCAGAGGGCGAAAAAGAAAAACCTGCCACTTAGAATTGTTATGTTATCGGGAGATTGGATAGCAAAAGACTTACCAGGAAGATTTTATAAGATAAGCGAAAAAGAAAATTCTATAGTTGTTGCTATGGGTGGAGCAACAGAAGCATCTATATGGTCAAATTATTTAAATGTACCAAGGGAAATACCAAAAGACTGGATATCAATTCCATATGGAAGACCACTTAAAAACCAAGTCTATAGAGTATTAGATGAATTAGGTAGAATATGCCCTAATTATGTTAAGGGAGAACTTCTAATTGGTGGAGTTGGCGTTGCTAAATGCTACCATGGAGATGAAGACCTAACTAATAAAAAGTATTTTGAAGAAGATGGGATTAGGTGGTACAGAACTGGAGATAATGGAAGGTTTTGGAATGATGGTACTATTGAATTTCTTGGAAGAAAAGACACTCAAGTAAAAATTAAAGGTCATAGAATTGAACTTGGGGAAATAGAAGATGCTATAAGTAAATTTGATGGTGTTAAAAAAGTAGTAGTTGATTTTATAGAAAAAGCAAATAGCAAAAATCTAGTAGCCTTTGTAAAAATTGACAAGGATTCTGATAACTTTAGTACAAATAGATATTTAGAAAAAATAGACGCTTCTTTTATTGAGGAAGTAGATGAAATCCCTTATGAGGATATAAGGGCACAAAATGAAAAAATAAATAGCTTGGTCGCCAAAACTATTATAAATGTCTTTAAAAGCTTTGAACTTGATTTAGCAAATAATAGCTACTCAATTGTTGATATTTATAATAAAATTAAGGATTCAAAAAGGAATAGATTTATAATTGAAAATTGGATAAATAAACTTTTATCTTTAAAATATTTAGAATTTAAGAATGAAAAATATTCATTTAGAGAAGATGAGATTTTCATAAATGAAGATAGTTGCAATAATGAAATAGGCAATTATTTAAAGAATTTAGAATTGGAGCTTATAAAGATTTTGTCGGGAGAAAAAGATCCTATAGAAGCCTTTTATTCAGATTCAAATAAATCCTATATGTCAAAATTTACAGAAGAACTTTTAGGCTATGAAGAATCAATTAATAGCATTATAAATTCAATAAAGGCTTATGCAAGATTAAATAACAAAAAAAATATAAAAATCTTAGAATATGGAACTAGAAATAGTGAACTTACTACTACTATTTTTAAAGAGCTTAAAGAGTTTATTAGTGAGTATATTTATGCTGATAGTTCTATCTACTTTAGAAATAATCTATCTGATTTGGAGAATGATAGTAAATTTAAATATGTTTGTATAAATGATAACTTAGAAACTTCATTAGATGAAGATAATTTTGATATTGCTATAGCTTTAAACTCGATTCACAGAAGTAATGCCAAAAAGACTCTTATAGAAGGAGTACTAAAAGTGTTGAAAGTTAATGGACTTATTATTGGTAATGAATTAAAAAATAATAACCTACTTCCTATTATTACAGCAGATATAATAAATGAGCAGCCATTTAACGAAGTAAGACCAGATGATTTTGACAATAATGATTGTGAAATCCTCTATATAAATTGTGATAAAAGGACAGAATATTCTAATTTTATAACTTTCATAATAGCTAATTTAAAAGAAAACAAGCCTACCTTTGAAAAATTAAGAAGTTATTTGTCACATGAAATACCAAGCTATATGATTCCTGCTAATTTCTATAAAGTAGATAACATTCCATTAAATAAAAATGGAAAAGTTGATAGGAAGAAATTGAAAAATAAGTTAAAGAATAAGAATAATTATATATTCGAAAATGAAATAGAACATAGATTATCGAATGGTTTGCCTAAGTATATTATTTCAAATAATCCTATTGAGGTTGACTATTTTCCTGTTAATACTGATGGGAAAATAGATCAAAACAAAGGTCCAACCTATACAAATGATAAATTTAATTGCAACGGGAAAGGTGTAACAGCGTCTAGTCTGAGTGAATTAATGCTGGTGGGAATATTGAAAGATATTCTAAATATTGAAGAGGTGTATTTAAATGACAACTTTTTTGAATTAGGAGGAGATTCGCTAATAGCATTGAAACTGAAAAAGAAAATTAAGAAAATATTTTTTGTTGATATTTCTGTATCCAGCATATTTAATTCCAATAATATAGAGGAACTTTTAAATGCTATAGAGTCTAATAAATGTAAAAATTTTACAATAGGAGAGATATAGTGAAAAAAAAGAGAATAATATCATGCGGGACTAGATTTGGAAAAATGTATATTGAGGCTATACTGGATTTAAAAACTGATTTAGAACTAGTAGGAATAGTATCTAAGAATAAAAGTTTATATACAGAAAGTTATGCGAAAAAGAGAAGAATACCATTGTTTTTCAATGATAATGAGGTTCCAGATGCAGATATTGCGTGTGTGGTATTGAAATTTGTAAGCTCTGGAGGTGATGGAAATAATATAGTTTATAAATTCATTGAAAAAGGAATGCATGTTATAATAGAACAACCCGTTCACTATAAAGAATATTTAGAAATGGTTAGACTAGCGATAAAAAATAAAACATTCATCTCTGTAAGTAATTTTTATAAATATATTGACTCAACTAAGGAATATATTGATTTCATAAAAGACTTTTCTAAAATTGAAGATATTAGATATATAAACATAGAATGTAGTTATCAATTGCTACACCCTACAGTTGCCATTTTATGTGATTTGTTAGGTGGTAGAAACTATGAACTAGATTCTAATGTTCTTAGATCAGGTGGTTTTGATACTATTTGCGTAAATATGTGTGGAGTATATTGTAATATTCGTATTCATAACGAATTTAATTACAAAGATACTGATAATAATTTTTATCTGTTTTATAATTTTAAGGTAGGATTTGCAAGTGGAGATATTGTTTTGACTGATCCAAGCGGACCTATATATTGGTACTCTAGATTTCATATGGATAAAAATTTTGAATATGGAGATAGTAGTAGTAAAAATCTTATAAAGAAAAATAATATTATTTTTGGAAAGGGTAATGATTATTCCAGTATAATTTGGAGAGATTGGAAAAATGCAATATCAGAACAATTAAAATCATTTAGAGATATAGTATTAAAGGGTGAAAATTTTGAAGGGTATATGCAAAAAGAATTAGAACAACTAATTATGGTAAGTGAAATAACTAAACTGATAGGTTATCCTAAGGAAAATTCATTTAGCGTTGTTAATAGAGAAAGGGAAGTGAAAGATATTGTTTTTAATAATAGATTAAATGGAAATGATTTTAATCTAATGATAAAAACATTGACAAATGAACACATTGATAAAATGATTGAGAATATGGATATAGCATGTGCATTGTCCGTATTAGTATTATTTAAAAAGATTGGAATAATAAATCACGAAAGATGCATTAATATTCGAAATTTAGATGTTCAATATTACAAATATAGATATATTATCAACAGATGGGTTTATATTTTCGAGAGAAAAAAATATATAAAACCATATAAAAATATGTATTATATTAATGAGTGCTTGAATGAACTTGATTTTGAAAAACAATGGGATATCGTTAGAGATCAATGGTGTGGTGTTTTAATAGATAATAGTATGCTGGAATACTATTATTCGCATGCTGTAAATCTAGATAAAATATTAAACGAAGAGATAAACCCTACGTATTTACTATTTCCAGAAGGGAACATTGAGCTAGCTGAAAACTTCTATAATAATTCACTAATTGGTAAATATCTAAACAACAAGATTAGCCAATATATAACTGGAATTACTGATTATAAGACAAACATATTAGAAATAGGTGCTGGGACGGGGGCCACATCTTATAACGTTTTATCGAACATAAGAACAAAATATTCTGAGTATGTATTCACGGATGTATCTGATTATTTTTTAGATGCAGCTAAAGAAAAGCTAAATGAATTTGATAATGTAAGATATGAAATACTTGATATGAATTATGACTTAATAGAACAAGGAATAGCTAAAGAAAGCATAGATATAGTAATTGTAGCTGGTGCTATAAATAATGCAATAAATACTAAGAAAACTCTGAGTTATATTAATAAAGTAATAAAGAGAGGAGGAGTATTGCTTATAGCTGAACCAGTGGATGACTTACTAGAGTTGCAAATATCTCAACTTTTTATAATGAATATTCCTAATGATGATAGACACAAGAAAAACATTACTTTTTTTAGAGAAATTGATTGGTTGAATTTATTGAATGACGATGGATATAAAGTTATAGATACTTTCCCAAAAGCAAATGACGTGATGAATAAATTGAAACAAAAATTATTTATATCAAGAAAGGAGTAAACATGTTAGAGATTAGCCACATTTCTTTTAGTGTAAGTAATTTGCATAGCGCTGCTAAGGAAATAGAAAATATGGGATTTAAAATAGAGTGGGGCGGTCCGAAAGGAAAAGAAAATAATTTTTTTATATGGTTTGGTGAGAATGCTTTTTTAGAAGTGTTTTCTATAAAAAGAAGATATATGCCATTGTTTTTTATAATCCATATAATTTATGGAAAAGTTGTGGCTAAGCGTTGGTGGAAATGGTTTTCGACAAAAAATAAATTTGTCGACTTCGCACTAGAAGATTCTGATGATACCAAAACCATTATAAGAAATTATAAAAACAAGATTATAGTGGATATTGAGCTTATTAAGGAAAATTTAAAAGAAAGTAAGATAGATTTTTCTAAAACTATGCACTGGAAAAGAACAAATAAAGAAGGGATTAAAGCTAACTATAGTTATTTTGTTCCTTATAATGAAAACTTGCCGTTTATTGTTTCAAAATATGAACCTTTACAAAAACCAAAAAAAAACGTACACCCAAATGGTGCAAAACTTATAAAAAACATAAGACTTTTTGTAAAAAAAAGTGAGTATAGAGACATGAATATTTTAACGAAAGATGCAAATAATGTGATTATAGAAGAGGGAAATTCTACAACAATGAAAGAAATAGAAATTTATGGACTAGAAAAAGAATGTTATTTCTGTGATGTGAAATTCGTTCCTGCGTAGGTGATTCAATATGAAAAATAACAAATTGGAACAAATGTATGAGAAAATAAAAGAGCTAAAGGAATCTGATATAGAATTATTTGTTCGTGGAGGCAAATTAAATTATAAAACTAGTTCCGATGCTTTAAATGATAATGATATGATTTTTTTAAAAAATAACAAAGATGATATCATAGATTTTTTGTCATGCTCAGATTACAATTTTAATTTAAAGAAAGTGATTTTAAAAAGAGACGATGACAATGACTGTTTTGATTTGACGGATGTACAGCAGGCATATATGTTAGGTAGAGAAGAAGTTTTTCAATATGGTGGAGTAAGTTGTCATTTATATATGGAGATAGAGTATGATTCCGTATTAGATTTAGATAAAACTAGAAAAACTTGGGATACACTATTTAAAAGACACGAAATGCTTAGAATGTATATAGGAAAAAACAACAAACAAACCATCGCAAAATATATACCGTACGATTTTATTGTTCAAGAGTATGAAGTTGATGAAAATAATGTTGACAATATAAGGGAACAATATTATCAAAAAAAGTATGATTTAAAAAGTGCCCCATTGTTTGATATTGGTGTTATTAACATGAAGTGCAAGAGCATTTTATTCTTGTCATTTGATTTAATGATTGCTGATTGGAGAAGCATTTGGAGATTAATCTTTGAATTTGAACAAATATATTTTCACAATAACACACTAAAAGAAATAAACATGAAATTTAAAGATCATGTACGCAGTTGTCATATGATGAAAAAAAGTTTTAAATATTTTAGTGACAAAGAATATTGGATTAATAAAATTCCAAATCTTCAAGATGCGCCACAATTACCAGTTAAGTTAAACAACAACACAGAAAAGTCAGGTTTTACTCACTACTCATTTTCATTGGATAATAAGGTATGGCATAAAATTGTAGCTATAGCTAAATCAAGAGGGGTAACTAGCACTACAGTTCTCTTAGCTGTATACTCATTAATCCTCAGAAAATGGAGCAACAACAAAGATTTTACGCTTAATTTAACTATGTTGAATAGAGAGTATAGCGAATACGATATTGATAAAGTAGTAGGAGATTTTACCGGGATTACTTTACTGGACTGCAAGGACGACTATGGACTGACTTTCTTTAATTATGCAAAAGAATTACAAGAAACATTGATAGAAAATTTAGAACACAGTGCATTTTCTGGAATAGAAGTAATTAGAGCGATATCGAGTGGAACAAATACAAATAATATAATTATGCCATATGTTTTTACCAGTGGAATAGGATTTTCCAAAGATTTAAATTACAACTATGTTGGTAAAATGAATGATAAGATTAGAAGTCAAACTCCACAGGTATTTATTGATTGTCAGTGTATGGATGATAAAGATTGTTTGAGAGTATTCTTTGACGTAAGGAATGGTATTTTTGATAATAGGATTGTTGATGATATTAAAGATTCCTTTTTAAGATATTTACATTTGTTATCAGAAGATGAGACATGGGATAGAGGTGCGTTCGTCAGTTTGCCTGAGTGGCATATAAATATAATTAATTCTATAAATGAGGTTAATGAAAAATTAGAATTAAAAAGAATAGATAGAGCTATTTATGATAGTTGTTTACAAAATACGGATAAAATAGCATTGGTAGATGATAACAATACTTTAACATATAGTGAGTTGTTATCTTATGCGAATAAAATAAAAAAGTTTGTTTGGAATAACAAGACAAAAATGAAAGTCCAATATTGGAATATGCATGGAAAAGTCTGTTTTTCAAATTGCAGCAGTTGTTGGAGTGTTAATGAGTGGTTCGTCATATGTTCCAATTGAAATAGACTTGCCGGATAAAAGAAAAGAAGAGGTGGCAAGGCAGGCTGATATTGACTTTATTCTTAACATGAATATCAGTGATAATGTTACTAATGTGAAGAACTATAACCTTGCTTGTATTTTTGAAGATTCTGATTTTAATCACGATGAAGAACAGAACATGATAGAGGGAGATAATTTAGACGATACCGCTTATGTAATTTTTACTTCTGGATCAACAGGGTTACCTAAAGGAGTAGAAGTCAGCCATAGGGCTGTAATGAATACTATTATGGATATTAATAGTAAATTCAGTATATCAAAAAATGATGTTTTTATAGGTATTTCAAAGCTAAGTTTTGATTTATCTGTATATGATATTTTTTCTAGTTTAAGTTTAGGTGCAACTTTAATTATTCCTAATAGCAATTCAATAGATCCAGAATATTGGTATGATTTGATAAAGAAAAACAAAGTTTCTGTTTGGAACACAGTGCCAGCAATAATGCAACTATTTTTAAATTATATGTTCGAAAATAAAAAAAAGGTGAATCTGAGAAAGATACTTCTTTCGGGAGATTGGATACCGACAGATTTGCCAGATAAAATAAGAAAAATTTCAAATGAAAGCATGATAGTTGCTATGGGTGGAGCTACAGAAGCCTCGATATGGTCAAATTATCATATATGTAAAAAAAGTGATATATATGAGAGAAGTATTCCATATGGGGTCACACTATCTAATCAAAGTATGTATGTATTAGATTATAGAGGCGAGCATTGTCCGGTTAATGTAGAGGGAGATTTATATATAGGAGGAGATGGTTTAGCTAAAGGATATATAAACAATGAAGAACTAACTTCTGCATCTTTTATTTATGTTAATGGGATGAGATTATATAAAACTGGAGACATTGCTAAAGTTTTAGCCTCAGGGGAAATTGAATTTTTAGGCAGAAAAGATAGGCAGGTAAAAATAAATGGATTTCGTGTTGAGCTTGGGGAAATAGAGGTTGTATTAAATAAACTTGATTTAGTGAAATCTTCAGTAGCACTATTGAATGATAATGGGGTTTTATCTTGTCTAATCATTAGTGATAAATTTGAAGAAATTTGTGAATTTGAAATAAAAGAATATTTAGGACAATATTTACCAGAATATATGATTCCTAAAATTATAATTATAAAAGCAAAAATGCCCCTGACAACTAATGGAAAAGTAGATTATAAATCTCTAAAAAAAGATTTATCTATATCGGAAAAAGAAATAAAAGGAAAAGATAAAAGTTTTATTGATGATAATATAACAAATGCTTTAGTTAAAATTTGCGAATCAAATCTAAAAACTGAACATATAACTGTAAGTGATAATTTGTATAATTTAGGCGCGGATTCTTTAATAATAGCACAAATTGCCGGTAATATAAGAGACTATGTTAATGACTTAGGGCTATATGAATATATTGAATTTGATAAGTTATTGAGAGAATTGATAAATAAGCCAGAAATATATAATCTTAGGTCATTTATTGAAAAATATAAAATTTTTAACACAAAAGATAATATTCATAACTTTGAAGAAGATGACTCCATTGGGCAGATGAACTATATTTTAGATAAAGATAATGAATATTTGCAAGTATTTTTGCATGCCGATTTTGGAACATTAAACTGTTATAGATATGTTTTAGAGAATATGAAGAAGGAGAATATGTCAAGTATAGTTGGATTTACTATAAAAAATAGTGAAAAATATTGTTTAATAGACAGCGAAAAAGTTAATTTCATGTTTAGCTGAAGAATATTCCAAAAAAATAGAAAAACTTGGCAAAAAAAAGATTCAAATTGTTGGTTATTGTATAAGTGGTTTAATTGCAGTAGAAATAGCAAAAAAATTGAAGCAACATGAGGATATAGTTTGTTCAATTGTATTAATAGATAGTCATCCCATGAAATATAAGTTGGAAGATGATATATTGACAGAAATGCTATTTTTACCAAGTTTGGGAATAAATTTTGATAACCTTGGATTTGAAGGAATATCAGGGAAAGAATTATTTGAAGCTATATATGACTTATATAATAAATTTAATAAGAATATACCTAAAATGTCTTATAAATATTTAGAAAAAAAGTATTCGAAGTTATCAGAAACTTTATCTAAATTAGAAGATTTAGGTACAATGAAGAGATTTGAATTCTATTCTGAAAAGGCAAAAGAGGTTATTGGAAACGCACAACCTATAGAAATGCAGTTAGAATTATACAGATCATTTAAACATAGCTTAAAAGCGGCAACATACGTGCCGAATTACTATGTGGGAGATATTAATTTCTTGCTAGCTGATATAAGTAGTAGTTTTATACCTGACGAGGATTTGCTTACAATAAATTTTTGGGAAAAATTATGTTTGGGAGAGGTTAATGTCTCTAAAATACCTGGAGATCATGTTACATGTACTGAAAATATTGAGAATGCTGCAGTTTTATCGAAAAAAATTATCGATTTATTAAAGGAAATGTAAACTTAAATGTTGAGAGGTGAATACGATGAAAATTGAAAACATTATTGCAGAATTAAAAAAGAATGAATGGATTGATTTAACTCACTCATTTGGTGAGTTAACACCAAGGTGGCCTGGATTTAACAAGTTATCAAAAAAAATAATTTTGGATTTTGATAAATATCCAGTTAGGACACATTTATACACTTTTCCAGGACAGTATGGAACACATATTGATGCTCCTGCTCATGCAAGTAAAAGTGGGAGGACATTAGAAAAAATAGATTTAAAGGAGTGTGTTTTATCACTTTGTGTGATAGATTGTTCTCAAAAAGTACTTGAAAATCCCGATTACGCCTTAAAAGTAGAAGATATTGATAATTATGAGAATAATTATGGCAAGATTCCAGAAGGTTCATTCGTGGCGATGAGGAGCGACTGGTATAAAAACTGGCCTGATCAAGAAAAGTTTCTTAATGTTGATATAAATGGTGAACCTCATTATCCTGGTTGGGATATAAAAGCGGTAGAGTTTTTGATTAAAGAACGCAAAATATTAGGCATTGGGCATGAAACGTTTGATACGGATCCGCCACAAAAGAAAGAACAATATCCATTTAAAGCGGAAGTTTGTATTTTGAAAAATGATATATATCAAATTGAACTGATGGCCAACTTGGATAAGATTCCCGCTAGAGGAAGTGTAATTTTTTGTATTTTTCCGAAACAAGAAGGTGGAACTGGATTTCCTGTAAGATGTTTTGCCATATGTCCAAAATAAATAGAAAGAAGTGATAGGTATGAAGAAAATCGGTTTAATAGGGGGCTTAAGTTGGGAAAGCACATTACCATATTATAAAATAATAAATGAAACTATTGCTGAAAAAAAAGGGGGGTATTATTCTGCAGACTGCATATTGCACAGTATTAATTTTCATGAAATTGAATCTACTATTTTGAAAGGTAATTGGGACACTTCCAATCGTTTATTATCCAATGCGGCAAAACAATTAGAAGTTGCTGGAGTTGATATGATAGCTATTTGTTCCAATACAATGCATAAGTGTATTCCCGAAATTAAAAAATGTATTGATGTTCCAATTTTTCATATCGTAGATGCAACATCAAAGAGAATGCATTCTAAAGGCATTGCTAAAGCATTACTATTAGGAACAAGATTTACAATGGAAGAAAGTTTCAATGTTGATAAGTATCTGGAAAATAATATAGAAATAGTAATTCCTGAGATTGAAGACAGACAAATTGTGCACGATATAATTTTTAAAGAACTTTGTATGGGTATAATTAAAGAATCATCTAGAAATATTTATCTAAAAATAATAAATAAGTATTGTAATGATGATATGGGGGTTATTTTGGGGTGTACAGAAATAGGCTTATTAGTAAAACAAAAGGATATTAATATACCCGTTTTTGATACTACAGAGATTCATGCTGAAGAAATTGCTAAAAAAAGTATTGAAGAATAAATGTAAAAGGAGAAAAGATATGAATATGAAAAATGATAAATTAAAAATGAAAGATGTTATTACGTTATCTATATTTAACATAGCGATGATTGTAATAATGCTTGCTACTAAAATGTGTACTATGATGTTAACAACACCTGCATTTGACTATCTATTTTATGTAGGTATTATGGGATTACTTTGTGGACCTATTTTTGTAGCAATGTCAAATAAAGTTGCTAAAAGAGGAACATATTTAATTACAGGAATATTCGGAGGATTATTTATAACAGTTATGGGATCTCCATGGTTTTTGCCTGTAATGATTGTGGTAGGAATTATATGCGAAATAATTATGATAGGGGAGAATACGTATAGAAATCCTAAAAGGAATGGTATCACATATTCAATATACTGGGCGTTATATGCCCTTGGCAGTGCGATACCTATGTTTTTCTTTAAAGAACAGTATTTAAATAGTTTAAAAGCGAGTTACTCAGATGAAGGTATTAAAACTCTGGTTAGATTTTATGGTTCGTGGGATATGCTTTTATTGATCACTGTAATAACAATTACATTATCTATTATTGGATTTATAGTGGGACAAAAACTTTTGAAAAAACATATAAAAAAGGCAAAGCTAATATAAATGAAAAAATTAGATAATAGAACATATATTATCTTATTAGCAGTATCATCAATATTCTGGTTCTTGTTTAACAAAAACATTCAAATACATTTAAGTGTTGCACTAAATGCATTACTTTTAGTGTATATAAAAGAATATAATAAGGCTATTAAATTCGTTATAACTTACCTTACTATGGTTATATTGGCTGGTTTGTTTGCGAACAAGATAGCCTTAATGTACATTATTCTGAATATGTTAGCTCGTTCAATTCCTTTAGTAATGGTAGTTACATGTATTGTTGTGGGAAACTCAAGTGAACTTATGTTAAGTTTACAGAAAACAAAGGTTCCTAAGCCCATAATAGTAATGATTTGCATCCTTATACGATTTTTCCCAGTATTAAGTAAAGAAAACATAGCAATTAGAAATGGAATGAAAGCTAGGGGGTTATTTAGTAATTGGAAAGATTTTATGAGAAATCCTTTTTTGGTATATGAGTGTTTTATGGTACCACTAATCATAAGATGCATAAAATTATCAGATGAGTTGGGAGCTACGGCAGAGTTAAGGGGATTAAACGCAGATATTAGTAGGTCATGCATATATGAGGCGGATTTTGGCCTAAATGATTTATTTGTACTTGTTTTGTATGGAGCTGCGATGGGATTAATATATTTTAGATTGCAGGTGTAATTATGATTGAATTTCAAAATTTGTATTTTTCCTATAAAGATGGTGATGAATCTATTAAAGATATTAGTTTTTTTGTAAAACGAGGAGAATGCATCATTCTTTGTGGAAAATCAGGTTCAGGAAAGAGTACGATTTTACGCACGATAAGTGGTTTAGCTCCTGTTTTTTACGAGGGATCTCTGCAAGGGAGAATTGAAGTGGATAAGCGAATCCTGGCTGAATTGAAATCAGAAGAACGTGCTAAATTGTTTGGCGTTGTTTTTCAAGATCCAAGAAGTCAATTTTTCATGAATACAGTCCAAGACGAAATTTGTTTTGCAGCAGAAAATATTGGAGTTCCCTCGAAAAAAATAAAAGAATTACTTTATGAGGTTTCGGAATTTATTGGAATTGAAGATTTGCTTTTGAGAAATATTGATGAATTATCTAGCGGTCAAAAGCAAAAAGTTGCAATTGCATCTTCTTTGATATTGCAACCAAAAGTTTTGATATTGGATGAGCCAACATCTAATTTAGACATTCAAGGATCTAAGATATTGATAGAAATAATAAAAAAAATTAAAGACAAAGGAATATCAATTGTTATAAGTGAACACAGAATTGACTCATTCAAAGAAGTGGCGGATAGGTTTTTATATATAAACGAAGGTAAGCTGGATGAAATTTGGACAAGTAAACAATTCGAAAATCTTAGTGATGAAAAATTATTAAGTCTTGGACTAAGACCCAAAACAGTTGAAAAAAGTGCAAATAATGAAATTAAAAACGATAATGTACCACTATTGGATATTCAATCTCTGTCGTTTCATTATAAAAAAACAAATTCAGGTATTGATAATATAAATTTGAGATTATATAAAGGTGAAGTTGTTTCACTGTTAGGAAACAATGGAGCAGGAAAAACTACTTTGTGTAAAGTTATATGTGGCCTACTAAAAGAAAATACAGGATTAATCAAATATAGAGGAAAAGTAGCAAACAGAAATTTAAGAAATAAATTTTGCTATTTTGTTATGCAAGATGCAGACTATCAACTGTATTCAGATTCAGTTGTAAGTGAAATTTCTATTGGTAAAAAAATAACTGAAAAATTAAAAAAAGATATGGAGGATAGTTTGGATGCTTTTAGTTTGATCAAACTAAAAGATAGACACCCAGCATCATTGTCAGGAGGTGAAAAGCAAAGAGTAATATTAGCTGCTGCATATTGTTCAGAGGCTGATATTTATATATTAGATGAACCGACAAGTGGGATGGATGGAAATGGACTATGTGCAATTATAAGGTGGGTAAAACTCCTTGCTGAAAAAGGGAAAATAGTCATCATTATTACACATGATTTGCTTTTAGCTGAAGCAACTAGCAATAAATTTATCTACTTAGAAGAAGGAAAGCAATTAAAAGAAGGAAGGAATATAATATGAACTTAATTAAAAAATATGTAAGAATAAACTTATTCCAATTCTCTTTTTCAATACTATTTGCAATTTTAGGTGTATTAGCCAGCTTAATATCTTATATATTTCTTGCAAGAATTATTACTGAGTTAATTAGCAATAATTCAGATTGGGACTTCTATTTGAAGCAATTATTGATAATAGTTGGGTTGTTTTTAATAAAAGAAATCTCAGCGGGTGTATCAACAACTATTTCTCATACTGCAACGTTTCAATCATTGAGAGATATAAGAAAAGAAATTTCAGAGAAATTATTTGAAATGCCTTTGGGAGATATAACGAGTGTTAGCTCTGGTACCTTTAAAGATATTATTGTAGATAAAGTTGATAGTATGGAAACCACATTATCTCACATATTACCTGAAATGACAGCAAATATAATCGGACCAATATTGCTTATTGTATATATGCTTATATTGGATTGGCGTTTAAGTATAATATCGCTGCTACCATTTATTATTGGAATGGGCGTAATGAAGTCAGTAATGAATAAAGAGTACACAAAAAGCTATAAAGAATCTGTATTGTTAGGACAAAAAATGAACAATGCTTTGGTAGAGTATATCGGAGGAATAGAAGTTATTAAAGCATTTAATCAAGGTACATCTTCCTATAAAAAATATAGTGATGCTGTTAGAGATAATGCACAGTTTTATTATGATTGGATGGGTAGATGTATGAATAGAATTTCTGTTGGCAGACTTCTGTCACCAATGGGAATATTAACTGTCATACCGTTCGGAATGATTTTTTATAAAAATGGAAGCATAAAAATTGATATACTTATAAGTATCGTCGTATTGTCTTTTGCTACAGTTTCTAATTTGCTTAAAGCTCTAAACTATACAGATGATTTAGCTAGAATTAGTACTATATCAGGTGAAGTGGAAAAGGTATTAAATTCAAAACCCTTAAAACAAGGCGTAAGCACTCAAAAAATTCAGCATTATGATATTGAATATAAAGATGTGAACTTTTCATATGACGAAGATAAGAAAATAATCAATCACTTGGATTTAAAATTTGAAGAAGGAACAGTTAATGCTTTGGTGGGAGAATCTGGAAGTGGGAAATCGACCATAGCAAAGCTTTTAGCTGGATTTTGGAATGTTGAAAGTGGTTGTATTAAAATTGGGGATATAAATATAAATACAATCCCATTAAGCCAACTTTCTCAGTTAATATCTTATGTATCACAAGATAATTTTCTTTTTGATATTTCTATCAAGGACAATATTAGGGTTGCAAAACCCGATGCAACAGATAGTGAAGTTGAGCAAATTGCAATCAAGGCGGGATGTGATGAATTTATAAAAGACCTTTCAGATGGATATGATACTGTTGTTGGGGAAGGTGGTGGACATTTATCTGGAGGAGAAAAGCAGAGAATATCTATTGCTAGAGCTATGCTTAAAGATTCGCCTATCATTATTTTAGATGAGGCAACATCATATATAGATCCTGAGAATGAAGTTAGTATTCAGAGAGCAATTTCAAAACTGGCAAAAGGAAAGACATTAATTATCATTGCTCACAGACTCAATACTATTAAGGATGTTGATAAAATATTTATTGTCTATAAAGGAAGAATCCAAGATAGTGGAACTCATGAAGAACTACTTGTGAAATCTGAGATGTATCAATCTATGTGGAAAGCATCGAATAAGGAGGGAAGAGCATGATAAATGTATTTAGAAAAATTTGGCTTTTCTCTGGGAAGGAAAAAGGTAATTTAAAAAAGTCTATATTTGCAGCATTTATTCATGCTGTGTTTAACGCTTTTCAATTTGTGGCAATTTATTATATGTTAGAATGCTTGTTTATTAGCAAGATTTCAACAAAAAATATTATCATAGCATTTGTGATATTAATGATTAGTTTATTGGGGAAAATTGTAACACAAAACATTTCTCAAATGAAACAAACTCATGCAGGCTATTTTATGGCGGCTGATAAAAGAATTGAATTGGGTGAAAAAATAAAAAAAGTTCCAATGGGATTCTTTAATAGTTTTAGTTTAGGTAAACTTACTACTTTAGCAACCACAAACCTCACTCAAATTGAATCTTGGATTCCAGTATTGCTTGTCAATGTTCTAGGAGGTTTTTTAAATACATGTGTGTTTGTTCTAGCTATATTTTTAATTAATATCTACATAGGTCTAACAGCACTAGTAGGTATGACAGTGTTTTTGATGGTTACGTCTCTAATGGAAAAACGTTCAAGAAAAAATGCTACGGACATGGCCAATATTCAAACATGTTTAACTAAGAATGTACTATCTACTCTTCAAGGAATGCAAGTTATAAAGTCATATAACTTAGGAGGAGAAAATAATAAAAATTTAGATGATGCAATAGATAATAGCTATAAGACTACATTAGCACTTGAGAAGATGGTTATTCCTTATACTGTGGTTCAAAGAATTGTAATAGGTTTAACAATAGTTGCAATGCTATTTGTAAGTATTAGATTTAATATTTCTGATAATTTGATAATTACAGATGCAGTGATGATAATGATAGCAAGTTTTACGATATTTGAAGGATTAATTGGAGCAGGGTCTAATATGGCGATTTTGCGAATTGCAGAAAATGCAATTGATTCATATGAATATGTTAATCAAATGCCAATTTTGAAAGAAGGAAGTATTACAGAGCCTATAAAAAATCACAATATAGCCTTTAAAAATGTTTCTTTTTCCTATGATGATAGACCAATTTTAAAAAATGTATCAGCAGAGATAAAAGAAAATACCATGACTGCCATTGTAGGACCATCTGGATCTGGTAAGACAACATTTTGTAGTCTCATAGCGAGATTTTGGGATGTAAATTCTGGCGAGATTTTAATTGGTGGAAAAAATATAAAAGACTATAAGATAGAAAACTTAATGAATTCTATTTCAATGGTCTTTCAGGATGTATACCTATTTGAAGATACAATTGAAAATAATATAAAATTTGGAAAACAAAATGCAAGCCATGAAGAAGTTGTAGAAGCTGCAAAGAAGGCAAGGTGCCATGAATTTATAGAAGCTTTACCAGAAGGATATGACACTATCATTGGGGAAGGTGGAGCAAGCCTATCTGGTGGAGAAAAACAAAGAATCTCCATAGCCAGAGCCATGCTAAAAGACGCGGACATCATAATCTTTGATGAAGCCACAGCAAATATAGACCCAGAAAATGAAGATAAGCTTAAAGAAGCGATAGAATCATTAACAAAAAACAAAACAGTAATTATGATTGCCCACAGACTAAAAACCATTAGAAATGCTGACCAGATTTTAGTCTTAAAAGATGGAGAAATAGTAGAACGTGGAGGTCATGAAGAACTGATTAAGAATAATGGACTTTATTCTGATCTTATCAATGCAAAAGCTAAGGCGGAATCATGGAAACTAAGCAATAAATATAGAATAGAACTATAAACAATACTAAATTTTAAGATATAACGACTTAATGAACGGAGGCTAATATGAACATAATTAAAACAAAAAATATTACACCTTTTTTCTTTAAGTTATTCTGTATACAGTATAAATAATTCAATTGTAAAATTAAATGTAGTTAATACCAGAAAGGGTTTCTTTCATTCTAGAGGACTAACCATGCCAATGAGCAGGAGTCCTCCTTTTTTGTCTAAAAACAAGAAGACAAAAAAAGAATGGAGGAACCATAAATGACAAAAGAATATTACCTTTATGTCGGTGGGCAAAAAATCAAAGTAAGCGAGCAGATATACAAAGTCTACTGGCAAGAAAGAGAACATGAAAAATATTTAGAGCAGGTGGACAAGAAAAACCACTTGCTCTTTTTTTCGTTCCTAAATCATGATGGGAATTTCGAAGATAATTTAGAGGATAAAAACGTTGATGTAGAAAAAGTTGTAGCTACACAAATGATGATTGAAGCACTAAAAAGTGCTTTGTCAAAGTTAAATAGGGATGAGCGGGAAATCATAGAAAGATTATATTTCAATGATGAAACACTTCGTGCAGTAGCAAAGACTAAAAATATCTCGCATCCAACTTTAATTAAGAGACGAGATAAAATTTTAGAAAAACTAAAGAAATTTATAGAAGAACTATAAATTATGGTTACCAAAGAGGGCAAATTTTCCTTTATAAAGTGAAGGGGAATTTTGTCCTCTTTTATATAAAAAAAGAAATTAATAGAAATTTGAACCTTGACAACTGAATAGACCAAGACAGGACATTAACCATTTGTGGAGCTTTATAATTTCTTCGCCATGACTTTTCTGCTGATAAGGATTTCGGTTTAAATAAATACTCTAGTTCAAAGAAGGATAAAAGAAAACGAGCGACAAAAAGAAATTATATATTCAGCCTAGGAAACTGATGCATTGAAGCAAATGGGGATAATGATACTTCTACAGTTGTTGCCGGCTCATCTTGAAAAGGGGCGGTGGTGAAATTCCAATGTCGTGACCTACACGCCTGTTAATGTCAAAAAACTTAAAGATATTGAAGATAAGGAGAAGATATTATGTGTGATGAACATAATATAAATACAGAAATGAAAACAGATAAAAAAGATAAACAGATGATAAATCAAATTGATGGTTGGAATATAGAAGTTAAATTTAATGAAAATGGATTTAGTTTAGAAAATTTAGTAGAGGAATACATCAAAGAAAAATTTTCTGTCTATTAGGGGCTGACAAAAAATATAAGGAGCGTTATAATATTTTTGTGGAAGCCTAACCTTGCTTCGATTTATTGTATGTAAATTGAATTAAAGGAGGCTTTTTTATGTTTAAAAACAATTTAGCAAAAGAAAATTTGGCAGTTATATATTTAAGATTATCAAAAGAAGATGGTGAAAAAACAGAAAGTAACTCTATATCCAATCAAAGAGAAATTATAAACTCTTATGCAAGAAAAAAGCAAATTACAATTGTCAAAGAGTATGTGGATGATGGATATTCAGGTGCAAATTTTGATCGTCCCAATTTTAAAGAAATGATAAAGGCTGCCTATGATAGAAAGTTTAATACAATTATTGTAAAGGACTTATCAAGATTCGGAAGAGATTATATAGAAGCTGGAAAATATATTCAAAGAATATTTCCGGAAAACGGGATAAGATTTATATCAGTAAATGACAATTACGATAGTAAAAGTGCAGATATAAACGATACACACCTTATACTTCCTATAAAAAACTTCATCAATGATAGTTATTGCCGAGATATTTCCAATAAGGTAAAAAGCTCTCAAAAGATAAAAAGAGAAAAAGGAGACTTTATCAGTGCTTTTGCACCTTATGGATATAAAAAGTCTGAGGAGAATAAGAACAAGTTAGTGATTGATAAAGAGATATCGGATATTGTCAAAAATATATTTGATATGAAACTCTTGGGATATTCCTCAAAGGCAATTGCAGATGAACTAAATCATTTAGGAGTTTTAACTCCAAGAAAATATAAAGAAAGTCAAGGATTTAAGTGTAATGGATTTCAAAATACAAAAGGTGGAAATTGGTCAGCAAAGACAGTAAATAGAATTATAGAAAATGAAGTATATATTGGAAATACCTTACAAGGAAAGAGTGTTACTTTAAGTTACAAAAATAAAAAGCAGATAGAAAAAGAGAAAGAAGAATGGATAAGAGTAGAAAATACCCATGAAGCAATTATAAGTAAAGAAGTTTTTACTATTGCAAATACTATGTTAAAAAGAGATTTGAATAACTCTCGTGGAAAGGACAAAATTGATATTTTTACAGGAATGCTTTTTTGTAAAGAATGTGGAAGTTCTTTGATTAGAAGGACTGTAAAGTATAAAAAAAGAGAAGAGATATTCTATATCTGTTCAAAGTACAACAAGGGAAAATCTTGCACAAGACACAGCATAAAAGAAGAAACTTTGATAAAAGCAGTATCTAAAATAATGAAGTCCTACATTGAATTTAATGAAAATCTATATTCTAAAGTTCAGCGTATAGATATAAATAAAAATTTGAAAGACAATCAAATTCCTATACTAAAACGAGAAAAAGCAATGACAGAAGAACTCTTATCTTCCCTTTACCTTGACCTAAAAGAAGATGTTATTAGTAAAGAAGAATATCAACTTTTTAGAAAAAACTATACAGAGAAATTGACTAAATTAGATGAAAGTATCGAGTATAGATTGAAAAAACAGGAATATACAAAGGAGAAGATTGACAAAAATAAGAGTTGGATCATCGACATTAACAAGTATAAAAATTTATCTGAAATAGATAGATTGTCTGTTGTGATGCTTATTGATAAAATTTTTATTTCTGAAGATAAGACGATAGATGTTAGGTTTAATCATACCGAAGAATTGTCTTTACTTGAAGAAATGACAAAAACGGATAAGCCTGATATTAAATCTAACACCATAAAAAAGAAAAGTGTCTATATAAGTAGGAAGTCAAAAACTATTCCCACTGTTATGAATAAAAGTCTTGTAAGTGCTGAAAGTGAGGTATGCTGTGGCTAGAACAAAAAACAGGCATATATCACAATCAGAAACAGAAGTTGGAAAAGTGATTGAAAAAATATACATTGCCGGTATTTATGCTAGATTATCACAGGAAAGAAAGGAAGCTTACAGGGATAAAAGTAATTCACTTGAAATGCAGGAAGAACTTTGTATAAATGCTGCAAAAGAAAAAGATATAAAGATTTTAAGAGTATACAAGGACTATGAGTATTCTGGAACAAATTTTAAAAGACCTGCATTTATTGAAATGATGGAAGATATCCGAACAGGTAGGATAAATTGTATCATAGTAAAAGATATGTCAAGGTTTGGTAGAGAGTATTTAGAAATCGCAAACTATATCGAAAAAGTATTTCCATTTTTGGGAGTTCGATTTATTTCCGTAAATGATAATTTGGATACTAAAGACGGTATAAAATCAGAACAGAGTTATGAAATAGCAATAAAAAATATCTTCAATGATTTATACGCAAAAGATATTTCAAAGAAAATAAAAGCCTCTAAAGAAATAAAAATGAAACAAGGGTCTTTTATAGGAGCGATGGCTCCGTATGGCTATAAGGTTGATAAAATTGATGGAAAAAGAGTTCTGGTGATGGACGAAAAAGGCATCAGATGTAGTAAGACTTATCTTTTATATGGCAGGTCAAGGTAAATCCAATATGCAAATAGCAAGAGAATTGACTAAAACATATACGACACCTGATGAATATAAAAGAACAGGTAAAATTTTTAAGGATAAAGAAGATACAAAACAATGGGATATTTCTTATATATCAAAAATGCTTTCTGATGAAGTATATATTGGGAATTTGATTCAAAGAGTATACTCAAATAGACATGATCCAAGTAGGAAAAGTAAGTTTCGTGATAAAGAAGAGTGGATTATAACAGAGAACACCCATGAAGGTTTGATAGACAAAACTACATTTGAAAATATCAGAGAGATAAAGGAGAAAAAACAAAACTATCTACCCTACCATTCATTGAAAAACATAATAAAAGACGGAAAAGAAAATGTTGGAGTAAAAATTCAAAGAGACCATAAAAAAGAAGGAAAGTATGACGAACTCATACAGTGCAGTGTTTGTGGTAGAAATTTGAAAAAACAATATGGACCAAGAGGACTGAAATATCATGATGAGATTTGCTATTGTTATTATTGTAAAGGTGGAGACAGATTAAAATTAGAAAAATCTCATGTCAGAATATATGAAACAGACCTCGACAAAATTTTAGTAGATACCTTAAAAAGACTGTTTTCATGCTTTTATAAAAAGGATAAAAGATTACAACTAAAAATATATTTAGAAAATATAAGTGCTGAAAAGATAAATCAAGTTTCTATAAAAATAGATGAAAATAATAAAAAGATTGCTTCTCTTAGGATTAATTTACAAGAACAATATGAAAACTATGTTAAAGGAGAGGTTCTTTTAAGTGATTTTAAAATAGAAAGTAAAAAAATAAATAATCAAATAAAAACCTTAAAAAATGAATTAAAAGTTTTTGATGAAAGAATAAGAAATATAAAAAAGAAAAAAAGAGAGAAATTATAGAATTTATAGATGTACTATTTTGCTGCTTAGATGCTAAAAGCATAGAAGTTGATAAAGAATTGGTCGATACATTAATTAGCCATATAGAAATATCAGAGTATAAGCAGGTTACCATATATTTTAAGTTTAAACTTGATAAAGATATGGGAAAGCAGTTGGAGGTAGAGCATGAATAAGATAGCTATATATTTAAGACTTTCTGAAGAAGATTATCACAAAGTAGATGAAAGTGTAAGTATAGTAAATCAAAGAGATTATATAAAAAGCTACGTTGAAAATGAAGCCTCTTTAAAAAGTTGTGAAATAGAAGAATATATAGATGATGGATATTCTGCTACTAATACAAATAGACCTTCATTTTTAAGGCTTATTGAGGATATAAAGAGTGGTAAAGTAGGAACTATAATTGTAAAAGATATGTCTAGGTTTTCAAGAGATTATATCTTACTTGGGGATTACTTAAGCAATATATTTCCATTTTTAAAAATACGATTTATAGCTATCAATGATTGTTATGATTCCATAAACGAAAATGGAAATGGATTAGATATGGATACACAGTTTAAGACATTGTATTATGATTTATTCAGTAAGGAATTATCTGAAAAGGTAAGAAGTTCTATTAGGCAAATTAAATCGCAGGGGAAAAATATAAATTGGGCAGCACCTTTTGGATATATTAAAGATCCTAAAGATAAACATAGTATCATCATTGATGAAAAAACAGCTTTTATAGTTAAAGAAGCTTTTGATTTATTGCTAAAAGGATATTCGTGTATTCAAGTGGCTAATATATTTAATGAAAAAGGTTATATTACACGCTCTGAACGAAAAAGAAGAACTGAAACTTTCTGATTATACTGGAAATTTAATTACTGGAAGTGAAGTAAAGAAAAGAGTTTGGACAAACGCAGCTATCTCACAGATTACAAGGAACGAACTATATACAGGGGATTATGTATATAATAAATTCAAAGAAACAAAAATAGGTGGAAGAAAAAGAATTTTACTTCCTGAAGAGGAGTGGAAAATACTTCCAAATACCCATGAAGCGATTATTTCAAGAGAAGTATTTGATGAGGTAAAGAAAATAAAAGAAAAACGAAGTTTTGGGGGATATACAGGAAATAAAAATCGTTCTATTTTTTCTGATAAGATTTTTTGTAAAGAATGTGGTAGACATATGAGTTTTCGCAGTGATATTAGACAAAAGAAAAATTCAGATAAAATATACAAGTATAAAAGTTATTATTGTAATTTATGTAAAGCTGAGAAAACACCAAACAATATCAAAGAGAAAGATATTATTGAACTTATAAAACCCAAATTAAATGATTTTAAGATACAAAACACATTAAATGAAGAGAAAGTCATAGAACACAAGAATGTGAAAGACAAGATTCTAAAGGAAATATCCATATTAAACAGTAATTTACAAATCATCTATGAAAACTATAAAAAGAAAAATATTTCAAAAGATGACTATTTAAAGGAAAAAACTTTTATCCATGATAAAAAGGTATTACTGGAGAGTAGGTTGAAAGAATTAAAATCAGAGAAGATTGATTTGAAGAAAGAATTTGATGGTAATTCCTTAGATAAGAATAATTTATTGAAAGCCTATGTAGATAGTTCTATTGATAAAATATTTGTATCAAGAAGTGGAGAAATAGAAATTGTAGAAAAATAGATGAATAGCATTAAAAGTAACTCATAATCTCGCCAACTTTAATTTTAATACGCCAAAATGAAAATAATGACGAGAAAATAAATAGTACTGTTTATTATGAGACGATAGGGTAAATATTTAGGAACAAACAAAAAAATGATATAATTATAGTTAAAATGAGATATTGTGAGGTGATTTTTGTGTCTAAAATAAATGTGGAAGGATCAGAAATTAGCATTATTGCCATAGATAATAGAGATTATATTTCTTTAACCGACATGGTTAGAAATGTTGAAAATGGTGTGGCACTAATAGAAAAATGGCTAAGGAATAAAAATACAATTGAATTTTTAGGAATATGGGAAGAAATGTATAATGCGAATTTTAATTCCACCGAATTCGAGGGAATTAAAAATGAAGCAGGTTTTAATCGTTTTATTTTATCGGTTAAACAATGGGTCAATAAGACGAATTCTATCGGAATTATTGCCAAAGCAGGAAGATATGGTGGAACATATGCACATAAAGACATAGCTTTTGAATTTGCGTCGTGGGTATCACCTTATTTTAAGCTCTATCTTATTAAAGAGTTTGAGCGCTTAAAAGAAGAAGAACAAAAACAATTAGGTTGGGATATCAAGAGGAATTTAGCTAAGATAAATTACAAAATTCATACAGATGCAATTAAGAATAAACTTGTCCCTGAAAAATTATCAAAGGAAAGAATAAACTATATCTATGCAAGTGAAGCAGATATATTAAATGTAGCTTTGTTTGGAATGACAGCAAAAGAATGGCGTGAAAATAATCCGGAGTTAAAAGGAAATATGAGAGACTATGCTGATATATCACAATTAGTGTGTTTATCAAATCTTGAGAACTTAAATGCTGTTTTTATAAATGAGGGAATGGATGCAACTGAAAGGATAGAAAAATTAAATGCAATTGCTATTGAACAAATGAGGATTCTAACAGAAAGTGAACGTATAAAAAAGTTAAAATAAAAGTTTTGTATATAAATTAGGCGATAGAAATATCGTCTAATTTTATGTAACAATTGCTTGACATTGTAGGGTAAAACAACATTTACAAAGGCTTTGACGGGCGTTTACAATGCGAGTGGAGAAATATCTTTTGGCGGAGTAAATATTAATGGAAGAGGACTTAACTTTGATGACTACACAATAGTTCCTCAAGAAAGGACAGAGACTAATCTTGGCATAGCTGAGCATATTGCATCGCAAGAGACTTATGATGAGGCAAAAGTGAAGTCACTGCTTGATTATGTGGGACTAGACAAATTTTATAAGGAGCATTCACTTGATACAAGACTTGGCAAGGATTTTGATGGAGTAGAGCTATCGGGCGGCGAAAGGCAAAGGCTTGATATAGCAAGGTCCTTGTATAAGGAGTCAAAGCTTATTATACTTGACGAAGCAACATCGGCTCTTGACCCAATGCAAGAGAGCGAGATCTTAAAGAAGTTCCTTGATATATCAAAGGGAAGGACATCCATCATCGTTACGCATAGACTTGGTATATGCAAGAGCGTTGACAAGATAATAGTCTTTAAAGATGGTAGAGTGAGTGATATAGGCACGCACTATGAGCTAATAGCAAATTCATCAAACTATAGAGAAATGTATGAAGCACAAGCAAAATTTTATAAGCAATAAATTAATCAAAAACTATAACTAAGATAAAAAATAGTATTAAGATCAATAATAGGAGTATGATATGAAGGAAAAGCATATAAATAATGATAGATTTATAATGGAGGATTTCGTATATGAGTAAAATAGACGATTTCTTTCTAGGATATTTAATTAAGTCCGTTAGTAAAGAAAATATTTTAAGTTGCGTTTCAACATTTAAAGAGAACAAAAAGATTTCTATAATGATTTGTTTTTTCAATTAACAGATATTGCTAATGAATTTTACGAAGAAGAAACTGGAGAAAAAGGGTTCGCACTGACATTACTCCAACTAATTGTTTTGTAATTAATTTACTAGGTGAAGACATCTATATTTTGGGGAAAATTGGTCCAGGAACAAATGAGCATGTAGATAGTTCAAATGAGGAAATTTGGATTTTTAGGAATTTTAAAAAAATTAACTATCTTTTGATTTGAACTTTTATTCTAAATACAATTTATATGAGAATGAGAATGAGAATGCTAAAAGATTAATTGATAAAATAAAGCTAATTAATAAATAAATACTAAATTGATGTCCAAGAGCACTTATAATAATAGGTGCTTTTCTTATACCTAAATTTAGTAAGTGGTAATATAAACATTTTAAACTTAATATTCACCCATAGGGGCACAGGTAAGTCAAGAGACAAACCTAAAGACGGGGAGAGGATAACTTCATCGTCTTTTTTATTTGGGAGAACAACAGCAGGTAGGAATGTAGGAAAAAGCATATAGATTCTTTAAAAAATCTATGACGTCAAGAAAAAATACTAAAAATATTTTATAAGCAAAAAAATCTTTAATTCACCTTAACAATTCTACTATTTTTACAACCTATATATGAGGGTTGAAAAAAGGCCTTTCCTCAAAAATAAAATCTTGGAGGTAAAAAATGGGAGAAAAATTGAGACTAAAAATTCAGTACAAGTATTCTGATTCTGAAGGTAAGGAAAAAAAGGCAAGTAAAACTTACTCAAATATCAAATCAGATGCAAGCGATGAAAACTTACTAAAAGCTGGAAAAGAATTAGAAAAGCTTTCTAGTAAAGCAGTAGAAGGAATAATAAAGTTATCTGAAAAGAAACTTAACTAAAAAAAGGAGGATAAAAAATGGATAAGACAGTATTAGAAATGGATTTTGCCAATAGCTTAGACAAGGTATTTACACTTAGGGTCGATGATCCAAAGGATTTAAGTGACGGGGATATAAAATCAGCAATGAATGAAATATTAAACACTAAAGTATTTCACAAAAACGACCTAGACCTAACATCTATTAAGGGAGCTAGAAAAGTTGTAACAACTACAAAAGATATAGTAGTATTATAAAAGACAAAAGGGTTAGGAAGTGCCTAACCCTTTTTTAAAAAGGAGAGATAAAATGGAAGAAGTTTTCGGATACATCAGTAATCTTGGTTTTCCAATAGCTCTTTCAATCTACTTACTTGTTAGACTTGAGAGCAAGATGGATAGACTTGCTGATTCTATAGAAAATTTATCAAAAGCACTTTTAAAGGAGTAGGCTATGGAAAAGGGAGTCGATTTATCAAAATGGAACGGAATAGTAGATTTTAATTTGCTAAAAGAAGAAGTAGAATTTGTAATATTAAGAGCCTCTTACGGATATGACTCTAGCGAATTTATAAATAGGGGAGTAGATGAATTTTTTGAAGAAAACTATAGAAAGGCAAAAGAAGCCAAGTTAAAAGTTGGAGCATATCACTACTCTTACGCTAGAAATGAAGAAGAAGCAAGGCTTGAATTAAAACACTTTTTAAATAAAATTAAGGGAAAAACTTTTGAATATCCACTTATATATGACCTAGAAGATGAAAAAGTCCAGGGCCATTTAGCCAGGGAAAAACTTACAGATATTGCAAACGAATTTTTGACTGGCCTAGAGAAAAGTGGATACTATTCTATGATTTACTCATCGAAATACTGGCTTGAAAATAAGCTAGACATGAATAGGTTAAGTAGGTTTGATACCTGGCTTGCCGAGTGGAGAGAAGAAGTAAGCTACAAAAACCCCTTTGGTATTTGGCAGTATTCATCAACATCCAAAGTAGGGGAGAGTAGAAGGATTAGTAGACTCAAACTACTCCTACAAAGACTACGAGAAAATAATTAAAGAAGCAGGACTAAATGGATTTACGAAAATAGCTAAAAAAGATGATCCAAAAAAAATAGAAGTAATCTATTCCAATGAGCTAGACCTATTTGCAGCAAGCATATATGCAAGATTTAATAATCTTAGCCTAAAATATATGGAAAGTGAGCCAAAGCATCCATATATCCACATTGGATATAGCGATAAATTTAAAAATAAAATATATGGAGAAACAAGACTTGATACACTCAAAGCCGTATTAAAAGAAATCAAAAAATAAAATCCTTGGAAAAATTCCAAGGATCAGAGTGCAGACAAAATCCAAAAACGCTTTTCCGACTGCAGAAACCCAAAATTCTAAATCTCATAATCCTGTAAATCGCAAACTCGCTAACGCTCAAACAGTTTGGTTTACGGGCGGATTATTTCAATTTAAATTTCTTACAATTTCTTTCGTATGCAGCGTACCTTTTGGATTTTGCTACTTTGTCAATAATTTGAATCCTTGGGAAAATTCCAAGGATTTTTTTAATTATCGTAGGACAAAATATAATAAAAGTCCCTAGCTTCAATATAATTTTTCTTTATAGTTTCAGATTTAGATATACATTCTAAAACTCCATACCTTCCAAGATAAACCTCCTTATCCTTTATCTTTTCAATATACTTAAAATTTATAAAAGTTAAAGCACCATCATTTTTACCGATTGGTTTTCTAGTTTTGATCCCAATAAAAATATCTTCCCTTCCAAGATAAAGAGGAAGATTTTTAGACTTTAGAATCTTAGTTTTCATATACCTTCTAACAGCAGTTTGGTTTATAAAAAGAATTTCCGACAAATACCTAATACAAAGTCCAATAGGCATAGGGCAAGTAACTTTTTCACCAGTCTTTAACAAAATCTCTGTGCAGTTACCTACAAGTCTTACATATATAGGCTTCAAATAAATTATTTTCTTTTTTAAACATAGTTCAAAATCTTCTATATATTTATCTTGCATAGCTTCCTCCATAACTTATACCTATATTATACAGAACATTTGTTCTGGAGTCAATAAAAAATCCTTAGATTAGAAAAAACAAATCTAGGGAATTACTCTATTCTTTAAAAAAATATCCATATAAAATTTTAAAAAGCTCAACATATAGACATCCTTAAAAAATTTATTTAAAAAGCAGGTAAAAAAAATTAGTGAATAGAGCTTCTTCAGACTTTTAAAAAAAACCTAATTACCCATACAATAAAATTATCCTAGGAAATAAAAAAGCATGCTAGAAAGAGAAAAAATTGCTTAAAGAAAGAAATAAAGGAAAATTAGAAAATATAGAAGAAATAAAAAAAGATAGGGAAAATTGGGAGATAGCACTAAAATACAAACCACTCATTATAAAATCAATCAAAACATACTACAACAAAACAAATCAATACGACGACTTGATCCAGGAGGGTTACCTAAAAATATATGAACTTTGTAAAAATTACAAAAAAGAAAGGGGGAGCATGGGAGCCTATCTAAAAACAAACTTAAAATACTATTATCTTGAAAAAAATAGGAAAATAGAAGCCATAAGTCTAGAAAGAGAAGATGGGCCAATACTTGAAACCCTAAAGTCAGATGAAAATATAGAAGAAGACTATCTTTTAGAAGAAAGTATCAGGAGATTAAAAAAAGCCCTTAGAGGCCTTACAGATATAGAAAGAGAAGTACTAGTTGGAATATATTTTGAAGGGAAAAAGGCAAGTGAAATAGCTAAAGAGCAAAAAAGATCAAAAGCAGCAGTCTCACAAGCCAAAAAAAGAGGCCTAGAAAAACTAAAAAAAAAGCTTAGAAAAATAAACTTATCAGTCCATCAAAAGATGGGCTGATTTTTTTTGTGCGCTTTAGCATGAATAAACCACCAGCTATGCTGGTGGTAGAAAAATAAGCTTTAGCTTCAAGCAAAAAACCTCCCATGATAAACTATTTATGTTACTGGCAGTAGCATAGACAGAAAAGGGAGGTATCCTAAATGGATAATAATAGTTTATCACATACATCATGGAATTGTAAGTATCATATAGTATTTGCTCCAAAATATAGAAGACAAGTAATATATGGAAGGTTAAAACAAGATATAGGAAAAATATTAAGGGACTTATGTGATAGAAAAGGAATAAGCATAATAGAAGCAGAATGTTGTCCAGACCATATTCATATGTTGTTAGAAATTCCACCGAAATACAGCATATCTCAAACAATGGGCTATTTAAAAGGAAAAAGTAGTTTGATAATATTTGACAGACATGCAAACTTAAAATACAAATACGGAAATAGACATTTTTGGTGCAGAGGATATTATGTAGATACAGCAGGAAAAAATGCGAAAAAAATACAAGAATATATAAAAAATCAATTAAAAGAAGATTACATGGCAGACCAAATAAGCATTAAAGAATTTGTAGACCCGTTTACGGGAGAGCAAGTAAACAAAAGCAAAAAGTAAGGTGCTTTAGCACCAGCTGTGAAAATTGGTGCACGAGAAAGAAAGTTCGAAGCATGAAATGCTGCCGGTAACAGCCCCTTATAGGGGCAAAACAAACCACCGGCTTAGCCGGTGGTTATGATTGTAATTTTGCAAATACTTGTAGGATGGGAAAGTTGGCTCTGTATAAAAAGCTAATACAATGTTATAATTACATATATAATCTATGAAAAAATTATAAAAGAAAAAAATAAAAACATATAAAAAATTTGTATTTTTTTAAATGTTATATATAAGATATATTTGAATGTAAAAGATTAGATAATTTAAAGGAGAATAGAGATGGCAAAAAATAAAGATAAAACAGACGAATTATCCTTAGAGTCAGTCTTATGTAGTTGTACACGCTTGATTAAAAATGTAGGTGTTTGGGATTGGCAGAAACTGAGTTCAAAGTGTTTGCTCAAAAATTAGCAACATATTTTCAAGGAGACTTGTCTCTGGAAGAGTTTACGAGAACGCTTTTTGTAAAAATCTATCTCAATCCCAACGGTGATTCTTTGCTATATGACATGGAAGCGAGAACCTTGCGTGGCTATTTTTATGGCGAACACGACATCACCACTTTTGCGACAGAATAGATTATTTTTGCAGAAGTACAAAAATACCTTCCGAAGTGGGAATCTGCGACTCGGACTATAAAATACAGAGAACACAGACTCTGAATGAATTCAAAGATTACCTGCTGAAGGCATACGGCATAACAACACCTTCCGTTTCGTTCAGAGAGATGGTAGGACGCTTCCTTCGTATCTATAGTAGGGAAAATTATGCGGAAAGATACCCTTTGAAATAAGGCGATGTTAAGCCTGAAGTATCGATAGAAACCTTGGAGAAAATGTTTAAGGTTTTTGCTTTTATTGAAGAATATAAGAGCGTCTATGATGATAAGAGCAAGTGCACCAAGTTGCGAGATGATGCCACAAAACTTGGTGAGATGACAAATGTCGCAAGGACCAAGAAAGAATATGCACGGCATTGGATTGTCAAATTAGTGATATCTTAGAGACTTTGCCGGATGACGAAGCTAAGAATAACGAAGAATAAAATTCGTTAGGAGGATTTGAATGGAGCAAAATAACAAAGCAGCTCTACGGGCAGCAAGCCCATATAATGCTGTCATAACAAGAGAACAATTTTTATTTTATGAGGTGCGTACTACTGCCAAGTTGCTAAATGAAGGGTACAACTCGGAAGAGGTGATAAATCTTATCATTTCGGATAATTTATTTCAGTATCCAACAGAAAAGTCGGTACGCAACATGGCTCTTACCTGTCTGAGAAGATTAGAGGCACTTGACGATAATTCTTTGGTAGGGGCAATTGCGACTCAGCCATCCATTGTGGCAAAGCAAATATGTCTGTATGCCATGATGAAACAATACCGCTTGATTTGGGATTTTATGATTACAGTCATCGGTGAGAAATACAGATTATCTGACACCACTTTTGGTAAGATAGACTTGAATAGCTATTTTCTGCGTTTGCAGGAGCAAGATGATTGGGTAGCAACTTGGAAGGATTCTACCGTTAACAAGTTGAAACAGGTAATTACAAAGATGCTGGTGGAGAATGAGTATATCGATAGCATTAGAGCGACAAAGCTCAATCCGGTATGGCTCCAGCCTATACTTGAGAATGCAATCCGTGAAAATGGCGATGAGATAGCTCTTCCTGCATTCAATTGCTTTTCGTAAGGAGGTAGGCCCAAGTGAGTGAATTGAAAGAAAGACTAGATAGCCTCAGAATCTTAATGCAGGAGCCGGAGTTTCTTGAAGGCAAAGGATTGAGTAACGAGGTAAATATACGAATCTTCTGTTATGACCCATCGGAAGAAATGATGGTCAGACAATTTATCGAGAAGATTATGGCAGATGAGTCAATGGATTGCCATCTTATAGAATACAACTTATATGAAGTGTTCCTTTCCATCTGTGAAGATAAGCGTATCGCTAAAACAATACCGTTGATGGAAGAGAAAAAAGGTATGGAATTTATTCGAGATCAAATGAGCCGTATGGCGAACAATATGGCTTTTGTTAATAAAATGAAATATGAACCACATGAAGCTGGTGATGTAATTGTCATCACGGGAGTGGGAGATGTGTTTCCATTTATCAGAGTCCATGACCTGTTAAATGCAATGCAGCCAGAATTTCCAGATCTTCCAATTCTGGTGTTCTATCCAGGTAGTTATGATGGGCGTGATGTGCAGCTCTTCAACCGCCTGAAGAAAAATTCTTATTACAGAGCTTTTAATGTGATTTAAGGAGGAGTAGCAATGGTTATTGAACAATTATTCCAAGAGGATATTAATCGTAAAATCAACGGTGTCGTTAAAGTAGACCAGGATGCAACCGATGTTCTCGTTCAGGAATTGGATGAGTATGTTATAACAAGAGATTTGAAGAAGCACTTTATAACCTTCTTTAATAATTATGGTGAGTCCTTCCATGAAGAAACTGCTGATATTGGTGTTTGGATTTCCGGCTTCTTTGGAAGTGGTAAATCTCACTTTCTTAAGATGCTCTCATATCTACTTGACAATCAGAAAGTGCAGGGAATTTCTACAGTAGAAAGATTTCGTAAAAAGTTTTCAGATGACCCGGCAACATTTATGCTGATTGATTCCGTTACCAAAGGACAAACGGATACCATCCTTTTCAATATCGATATCGAGGGATCTATAAACAAAGATAAAACGGCTGTTCTTCGTGTTTTTGCAAAGATGTTCTATAACTATCTTGGGTTTTATGGAGAGAATCTTAAGGTGGCTAAGCTAGAGCAATTTATCGAAAAACTTGAAAAGACGACGGAGTTCCGCCGCGTATTTGAAGAGAAGAATGGTGGACCTTGGCTTGAATCCAGAGATGCCTTTGCATTTTTCGAAGATGATGTTGTTGATACTTTGAAAGAAGTTCTTGGAATGAGTGATAAAGCGGCAAGAAACTGGTTCAATGGAACAGAAACTGTGGAAACCAGCATTTCACAGCTCGTTTCTGAGATGAAAGAATATGTGGATAATAAGCCGGATGACTTCCGTCTGATATTTATGGTAGACGAGGTTGGCCAGTATGTAGGTGGAGATACAGACCTTCTTATCAATCTGCAATCTTTGCTTGAGAAAATCGGAAGTGAGTGCGGTGGTAAGGTTTGGGTCGTTTGTACTGGTCAGGAAGCTATCGATGAGATTATTAAGGCTCGTGAAAATGAGTTCTCTCGTATTCAGGCTCGTTTCAAGACCAGACTTTCTCTGACTTCTTCTTCCGTAGACGAAGTTATTCAGAAACGTATTTTAAAGAAGAAAGCTGAAGTGGAACCGGCACTCATTGAGGTATATAACCAGAACGATTCCGTTCTCCGTAATCTATTCAGCTTCACCGATGCTATGCTGGATATTAAGGGATATACCGGTCCGCAGGATTTTACAAGAAACTTCCCGTTCGTACCTTACCAGTTCATAATCATGCAGAAGGTATTTGCTGAAATTCGTAAACATGGTAACTCTGGTAAGCACCTTTCTGGTGGTGAACGTTCTATGCTTTCCGGATTCCAAGAGGCTGCACAGAAGATTAAAGACAAGGACGAGTATGCACTTGCACCCTTCTACCTCTTCTACGATACCGTACATACATTCCTTGACAGCTCTATTCGCCGTGTTATTGAGCGTTGCCAGAAGGCAGCAGATAATGGTGATGGTATTGATAAGCAGGATGTGGAGGTATTAAAACTCCTGTATCTTATCCGTTATGTGGAAGATATTCCGGCTAACCTCGATAACATTGTAATCCTTATGGCAGATGATATTCGTTTGGATAAGATTACAATGCGTGAAAAGGTATGTGATAGTCTGGACCGTCTTCTTAGCCAGAACTACATCGGAAGATCAGGTGACACTTATAATTTCCTGACAGATGAGGAGCAGGATATTCAAAGAGATATTTACAAAAACACCCAGGTTGATACCTCTGCAATCGTGGAGCGTATAGGACAGATGATTTTCGCTGATATTTATACAACAAAGAAATACCGCCATGGAAAGTACGACTTCCCATTTGACCAGATGGTAGACAACACAAATATTGGTGCCGTAACTGGTAGTATGAGACTTCGAATCATGACGGTAGCAACGGATACTGTTGAGAAGAGCGAACTTCGCCTTATGACAGAGTCTAAGAATCAGGCAATCGTTGTGCTTTCTGAAACTCCTTACTATGAGTCTTTGGAAAAAGCAATGAAGGTACGTAAGTATGTAAAGCAGCGTAACGTAGCGCAGCTTCCGAAGTCTGTGCAGGACATCATCCGCAATCATCAGAATGAGGCTGCGAAGTACGAGTCTTCTGCAGAGGAAGATTTGAAGAAGGCAATCATCGGTGCTGAGTTCTATGTGGATGGAGAGCATATAGAAATTAAGGGCGGCGATGCCAAGAGCAAGCTGGACCAAGCGCTAGAATATTTGGTAACGCATGTTTATAGCGAACTCGGCCTTATAACCAAGAACGCTGACACGGATGCAGATGTACTTTCTATTCTGCAGGGTGAACATCTGAACGGTGTCATGGCAGGCATGGAAGAAAACCATGATGCTGCTGTGAAGATGGAAGAGTATCTTGAGATGCAGTATGCAAAGAAACTTCCTACTTCGATGGCAGATGTGCAGAGCCGTTTTCAGTCAATTCCTTATGGCTGGAAAGAAATCGATATTGCAGTCGTCGCTGCGATGCTGATTTATGACCAGAAGGTGACGGTCAAATACGGTGGAGAAACCATCCAGCCAAGTAATCCGAAACTTCCAGATATGCTTCGTAAAAAAAGCGAGATTGGCAAAACCAGTATCTCCAAGCGTCAGGTCATTACTGCGACGAAGATGCGTGCCGTCAAAGAATTGCTGCGTGAATACTTCGATGTCATGGATGTTCCGGACGATGAAGACGGACTTGTAAAATACATTGTAGAAAAATTTGAAGAACAAAAGATACATTATGAAGAACTGAACAAGCGTTACGAGGGTCATAAATATCCGGACCATTCGCTTGTGATAAATGCGCTCAATCTAATGGATAACATTCTTTCTCAGCGCAAGGACAACATGGCACTAATTGACCGACTTCTGAAAGAAGAAGACAACCTTCTCGATAATAAGGACGACATGCAGAGAGTAGAAGGATTCTTTAAGAATCAGGTACAGGTATTCGATGCAGCTGTTCGAATGGAAGCGGAACTTAAAAACGACCTCTCTTATCTTCAAAAGAAAGAAGAGGAAGCAAATCAGGCTCTGAATGAGATTCGTAAGATTACCCTAGTGGAAGCTGGACAGACCAGCGTTTATAAGAGAATCCCTGAACTGAACGGATTGATGGATACAGTTCGTGAGGGTCATGGAAGACTTCTCCAAGCAAAGCGTGCTGAGATTCTTGAAATCATTCGCCAGTGTTTAGCTGAGATTCATACTCTTGCCGGTGATGTCTATGAAGCTAGAACAATTTCTGGGCTTGCCGACAAATTCTTTGACCAGAAGAAAAAAAGAGTAGCAGAGCTCGAAAGCCTGCAGCTCCTCGATGGTCTGGTACCACAGATGTGGGAATACAAAGATGAAACAGTCAATATAATCGATAGCATCCGTCATCCGAAGATTCCCGTTGCACCGACCATCAAACCGAAAGAAGATGGAAATGTAACTCCTCCAGCACCGAAGAAGTTTATCAAGAATGTGTACCGTCAGACAGTATTCCCATCAAAGACATTGGAAACTCAAGAAGATATAGATAAATACGTGGAACAAGTCAGGACATATCTTACTGCAATGATGAAGGATTGCGACGGAATCAAATTATGCTAAGGAGCTGCTAATATGCTATTTGTTGGAATGTTAGTATTTCAACTATCAGGAGCATTGATACTACTTTTGAATAGTGTTAAGTGTAGAAAAGAAATGATAATTAAAAACTGTTTCCCTGGTAGCAATATCGCTCAACGAGATGAAAATGATAATTGTAAAATTGAGAAAGAAAAGCTACAAAAAAGTGCACATAATACTTATCTGAATATGATAGCTTTTGTAGATTTGGTTGCTGGGTATATACTTGCAGTTTTTAGTCCAACATCAACGACTGAAATATGCTTGCTTTTGCTAGCGGTTATTGTACTAACTTGTATTTTGCTTTTTGCTGAATACAAACTTACTCTCTTTTGCGCAAAAATTATATTCGCAAAGGATATGGTAATTCCATTTAAAAATCTGGATGGAGTTGACACTGTTCCTACAAAAAAGGAAATTGGAGATTTATTTAATAACCTGTTTAAGGAATGATAAAAAATATGAACAAAAATGCGATAAAAAAATTCGCTACAGAAGCTCGCCGGAGTTAATCTCCCGTGTGAGCCAGATGGCGCTTAAATATGGGGTTTCCGATAAAGAGATCGGAAATCCGAATGACGATAGCGTAGGTGGTCATCTGCTTTCTTCTACTGAGAAGAAACAGAGAGCTGCCTTGATCGAGAGAATCAAAGAAAAAGGATACGAGCATGTCATGGAAGAGGTTGCCTACACATGGTTTAACCGCTTCTCTGCACTGCGTTTTATGGAGGTAAATGGTTATCTCCCTACGAGAGTGCGTGTTTTTACAGATGAGAATAACGCATTCAAGCCTCAGATACTGACAGAGGCAATCTATCTGGAGCTGGATGGGCTTGACATGGAGAAAGTCTATGCTTACAAGGAAGCCAACGATGATGACAAGCTATATAAGTATCTTTTGATTACCCAATGCAATGCGCTGAATAGCGTGCTTCCGGGCATGTTCCAGAAACTCTCTGACTACACGGAGCTTCTATTCCCAGACAACCTTCTTCGTGAGGGCAGCACCTTGCATCAGATGATTGAGCTGATAGATGAGGAAGATTGGAAGGATGCTGTCCAGATTATTGGCTGGCTGTATCAGTATTGTAACAGTGAAAAGAAGGACGACGTATTTGCCGCCCTTAAGAAGAATGTGAAAATCACAAAGGAAAATATTCCGGCAGCAACTCAGCTTTTCACACCGGACTGGATTGTCCGCTACATGGTTCAAAACTCCCTGGGCCGTTTGTGGGTAGAAGGACATCCGAACGACAAGGTGAAGTTCATCGTAGATGAACGAGAGGGCGGTCTGGGCCGTGGACTGAAATCCAATTGGAAATATTATTTGGAAGAAGCAGAGCAGGAGCCGGAAGTTCAGGCGCAGCTTGCGACTATTCGTGAAGAATATAAAGCATTGAAACCGGAAGATATTCTGTGCATCGACCCTTGCTCAGGAAGTGGCCATATTTTGGCTTATATGTTTGACGTTCTTGTGCAGATTTATGAATCCTATGGCTATACCACTCGTGAAGCGGTTACAAGCATTGTAGAAAACAACATCTATGGTTTAGATATTGATGACCGTGCGGCGCAGCTTAGCTATTTTACTGTTATGATGAAGGCTTGCCAATATGACAAGAGATTCCTTCGCCGCAAAGTGCAGCCCCATGTTTATGCCATTGTGGAAAGCAATCATGTGGACCAACATGCAGTAGACTATTTCTGCAATGGCGATGCCAAGCTGAAAGAGGCCATGGATACCATTACCAGCGAACTACATGACGCAAAGGAATATGGGTCTATCATCACAGTTAGCAATCTGGATTGGGATGCATTGTACGTTCGTTTTGATGAAATACAGAGTGAGAGAGTGATGTCCATTTACACGGATGAAGCTCTTGGTTTAAAAACTTTGGTGCAGGTAGCAGAAGCACTGGCACAGAAATATGATGTGGTTGTGACAAATCCGCCGTATATGGGTGCATCGGGTATGAGTGCAAAGCTGTCGGATTATGTAAAAAAGAATTATCCTGACAGCAAAAGCGATTTGTTTGCTGTATTTATCGAGGTTTGTGGCAAAATGCTAAAAGCAAATGGCTTACAAGGAATGATAACGCAACATGCGTGGATGTTCCTGTCCAGCTTTGAGAAACTTCGCAAAAAAATTCTCGACAAAGATATTATTAACATGGTGCATTTGGGTGCAAGAGCCTTTGAAGAAATAGGTGGAGAGGTAGTGCAGACGACATCTTTTGCTATCCGCAAAAGTTACGTTACAGACTATAATGGGGTGTATTGCCGCCTAATTGAGCCGACCACGCAGCAAGGAAAAGAAGATATGTTCCTTGTAGGTGAGAATCGCTACTCAGTAGATCAGTCCAACTTCTCCAAAATCCCTGGCAGCCCTGTGGCGTATTGGGTGAGTGAGAATTTAATAGAAAACTTTTCCAATGGAATAGATTTAAAAACCAAAGGTGACACAAGGCAAGGAATGGCTACTTCGGATAACAAACGATTTTTAAGATTGTGGTATGAAGTTGCTTATCCAAGAATAGGCTTTAACTATAGTAATGCTAGTGAGGCACAAAAATCTTATAAGAAATGGTTCCCTTATAACAAAGGAGGGCAGTTTAAGAAATGGTATGGAAACATTGACCATCTGGTTAACTATGAGAATGATGGGAAAGAAATAAAAGCTTATGCTGCATCATTATATAAGTCTCCAACTAGGACAATAAAGAGCATAAGTGAGTATTTCAAAGCATGTTTGAGCTGGTCTAAGATATCAAGTGGAGATATAGCATTTAGATATTATCCGCAAGGATTTATATTTGATGTTGCTGGTTGCTGTATTTTTTATAATAATCCTGACGACATGTTTTACGATCTAGGTTTCGTTAACTCAAAGATAGCACTAGACATTCTATCTGCCATATCTCCGACATTGAATTATGAAGTAGGTCATGTTGCGTCGCTGCCAATTATTAGAAAAACTAACATTTATACAAGAGTAGGCAATCTAACCAGAAATAATATAGGTGTAGCAAAACATGATTGGGATTCTTTTGAAACCTCATGGGATTTCAAGTATCATCCACTGCTTCGCAACGTTTCTACCATTGCCGAAGCCTTTGACCAGTGGCAGGCTGAATGTGATGACCGGTTCAATCAGTTAAAAGCTAACGAGGAAGAACTTAACCGCATCTTTATTGACATTTATGGCCTTCAAGATGAGCTCACACCGGAGGTGGCGGACAAGGATATTACGGTGCAGCGGATATTTGACAGCAAGGAGGATGTGCCGGAGAGCATGAAGGGCAGCAGGTATATCCGCACCAAAGAGGACGAGGTCGTCTCCTTTATTTCCTATGCAGTTGGCTGTATGTTCGGCCGTTATTCCCTTGATGTAGATGGTCTTGCCTATGCTGGGGGAGATTGGGATGCTTCCAAGTATCCTAGCTTTGCAGCAGACAAGGATAACATTATTCCTATTTGCGATGATGAGTATTTTGAAGATGATATTGTTGGCCTATTCGTAAAGTTTGTAGAAGTCGTATATGGAAAAGACACACTGGAGGAAAATCTGAGCTTCATTGCTGATGCTCTTGGAGCTAATGGTCAGCCTAAAGATGTTATCAGAAAGTATTTCTTAAACGGCTTCTACAAAGACCATTGCAAGATGTATCAGAAACGTCCGATTTACTGGATGTTTGATTCTGGTAAGAAGAACGGTTTCAAATGTTTGATCTACATGCATCGCTATCAGCTGGATACCCTCGCTCGTATTCGTACGGATTATGTCCATGAGCAGCAGGCTCGCTACCGTACTGCGATTGCAGATTTGGAGAACCGCATGGAAAGTTCATCTACCAGCGAGAGAGTTAGACTGAGTAAGAAGCTTAAAACACTGAGTGATCAAGCGACTGAAATCCATGAATACGAAGAAAAAATACACCACTTGGCGGACCAGATGATTTCCATCGACCTTGATGATGGTGTGAAGAAGAACTATTCGATTTTCCAAGATGTCTTGGCAAAGATTAAGTAAGGAGGTACCGTAATTGATTGAGGTAAATGTTTCTATTAATGCACCTGTCCTATACTGTGATGAGACCATCCTTGGAATAGAAATAGGCAATGGCTACTCTTTTGAAAAAAATTATATCGATAATTTGCCATTTAAGGAGGAAATTACAGATTGTAGAGGGGATCTAACAGTTGACTATTTAGACTCTATTAAATCTGATGAAAATGGAAAGTACCTGATATGCATTAGCAAAAAGGATGTTTATCAGATAGAGAACCAAATTAAAGGACCGGGCGTGTACACCGATAAAGATATGATGTGCGGTAATCAAGTAAAAGCTCACAACAAGTTGGAAACAGATTATTTGTACAAGATGTTTTCGTTGTTGCATCTTTTCAAAGAAGGTAACATCGGTACAAAAGAGATTTTCCTTGACAATGTATTTTCTATTGGATTTATGAAAAATATTTTGCACAACACCAGTATTAATGTAACAAGAAATACTACTGATGATAGGGTGTTTTCTCTGGTGCCGGATGAGGTAATGTCATGTAATCAGTTTTTATCTGATTATCATGGCTCAGAGTATACAATTTTTAAAAACTGTATTGATGAGTTTGTTTGGGGTCTTGAGCAAGTTGACATAGCAACTGGATTTGAACAATTTACTACGGCTCTTGAAATGACACTACTTGATCATCATCAGCGGGGGAAAAAAAGAAGTACTTTCCAAAAGAGTCGCAGTAATGCTAGAGAATACACCGACAGCAATAGGCCAGATGTATGCGAGAATGAAAGTATTTTACCATCTTAGGTCAGAATCTCTACATGAAGGAGATGGGCAGAATATTTCCAAATCTAAATTGTTCGAATTGGAATCAACTGTACGTAGGATTCTTGTTAAATGCCTTGAAAGAATAAAACAAGAGTTGCGAACAAATACTTCTGTTACATGGCTTGAGATAAAGGCTATGATTATTAATGACTTGAAGTCGAAGGTTGCTGCTGAAAAATGCGGCTTGAACTTTTATTAAGTAAGGAGGTGGCAGCATGGCCAGTATGGACAAGGTGAGCCCGAAAGAACGAGAGGGTGGTCTGGGTCATTTAGACACAATAATCCAAGATTTGAATAAGCGATTTGCTGCACCACTTCCGGAGTTTTATAAGCGTCGTATAATCTTCTGGTATGACGAGGATAGGGAGTTTGAGGACAAGCTAGATGATATTCAGATAGATAATGTAAAGCTACTGGTGCTTACAGGCACCAACAACTTTGCAGCTAAGAAGCTACTGAATGTGGATGATACCACCAGCAACTATCTGGTTTACAGTCCGATATCATATAAGTCACAGGAGGATAACTGGCTTTTGAATATCGAGCTTTACAGCGAAGAGTTTAGAGCTGACTTGGTGTCTATCTGGATGAATGAGACCTACCTTCCGGAGACTCCGGATTTCCGCAGACTTGTTAAGCTTTATAAGAAATTCTTCGGAGCACAGACCAGAAGAGCGGCATTCGCAAAGCTCAATAAGGGCATCAGCACGCCATCACAGATGCATCTTACTGTTATGGCGGCTATCTGTGGAACCAAGAATGCTCAGCCTAATAGCATAGTAAAAGCTGTCATAAGTGGTGGAAGCGATATAAAGTCCAATGAGGTGTTCCAGAGCCTTGTAAATTATGGAGCTGTAGCGCCATTCTGGGCACTTGTAAAGCAGGCGACCGGATATTTTGAAGGAGACGATTCCACCATCGAGAAGTTGGTGACACATATTCTGCTTACTGCAACAACCAGAACCCTTCGTATGGAGTATCTGGCAGGCCTCGATAGCTTTATTTCCACACCGCATCAGGCTTGGTGCTACGACTTTGTGTCTGAGTGGATTGCAGGAGATAACAGACAGGACCTCGTTGAAATTCTGCGAAATGTGGAAGAAGACCTCATTCTCAGAAAGCGTTTCAAGCAGGTACCATTGGATGACTTGGTAGCTACTGAGGTGTTCCCTTGCGTCAACGAGTGCATCCTGACTCAGATAATGACAGAAATCAGTAATAATATTATCAATGTAGATGTGATCACAAATACAGTCGAGAAGCGTCGGACTCTGGCGTGGTACGACGATGTGGAATGCTACTACGAGGGTATTCTTCAGGTTGCAAAGATGCAGGCGTTCTTCTTGGAACACTCTGCGGGTTTCCATACTGTGGAGGCAAGAAATGTCTGGAAAGAGTATACCGAAGATTACTACTGTATGGATACTTATTATCGTAAGTATCACTTGGCGTTTGGAAAGAGCCTGAAGGTCGGAAATGACCATCTGGATGATCTTTTCAAGCAGGTGACTGATAAGGTGGAGGGCCTTTATACGCACTGGTTCCTTGGTGAGCTGGGTAATAATTGGTCCGATGCTTGCGCTGATGAACTCGCAAAGTATGGTCGCATTATGGAAGTGCCACAGCAGGTGGACTTTTATGATCAGAATGTTAAGAGTAAGGACAATCGTGTGTTTGTCATAATCTCAGATGCCTTCCGTTATGAGTTGGCAGCATCTCTGGCAGACCAGCTTCGTCGTGAGACACAGAGTAAGGTTGCACTTAGCTCCTGTGAAGGTATCTTCCCTACTGTTACAAAATTCGGTATGGCAGCACTCTTGCCACATAAAAACTTATCTGTAAGTGAGCGCAGTTGCGGTGATTTGCAGATTCTTGCAGATGGAATGTCTACAGATGCAGGCAATCGAGATAAAGTTCTCAAGGCTGCAAATATCAAAAGCGTAGCCCTCAAATATAAGGATATTGCACCGATGAAACGTGCGGAAAGGAGTGCCTTAGTTAAGGGTATGGAAGTGGTTTATATTTACCATGATAAGGTAGACGAGGCCAGCCATACTTCTGACAGCATGGTATTTCCGGCATGTGATGATGCAATTGAAGAAATCAAAAATATTGTAAGAATCATCCGCAATGAGTTCGGTGGTACTCGTGTTTACATTACCGCTGATCACGGATTTCTTTATACCTACAGTCCGCTCTCCGAAGAATCCAAGGTGGATAAGACCTCGCCCAGTGAGCAGGATGTGGAGATTGACCGCCGCTATCTGATTACCCGTAAAGGAGCAGCTCCAGATTATTTACTTCCGGTGAAATTCATGGACGATGGATACGATGCCTTTGCGCCGAGAGAGAGCGTTCGCATTAAGAAGAAAGGTGGAGGCCTCAATTTCGTGCACGGCGGCATCAGTCTTCAGGAGATGGTTGTTCCAGTTATTGAATATCATTACCTTCGCAATGATTCCAAGGCTTATCAGCGCAATAAGGCTAAGTATGACACGAGGCCTGTAGAAGTAGGACTTCTTTCCGCAAGCCGTAAAATCAGTAATATGATATTCTCGCTGAACTTCTATCAAAAGGATGCGGTTGGCGATAACCGCAGTGCAGCAAACTATCTGCTGTATTTTGTTGATTCCAATGGAAAGCAGATAAGTGATACAGCAAAGATTATCGCAGATAAGACCAGTGATAATGGACAGGAGCGTACATTCCGCTGCAGCTTCAACCTGAAATCACTAAAGTATGATAATAGAGCAAGCTATTATTTGGTCATCGCAGACGAAACAGGTCTCAAGATGCCGCAGAAAGAAGAGTTTCAGATTGACATCGCATTTGCAGTCGATGAGTTTGACTTTTTTAGCTAAGAGCTTGTTCGGAAGGAGCAGTAATGAGTGACAATCTTGAAGTGGGCGAAGGCTCTCGTGAAATAATAAAGGACAAATTGCGTCAAAACTTTGATGGAAAGATTGTCCGCAAAGACCTGACTAAGAAAATCAAGGAGGGTGCAAATGTGCCGGTTTATGTTCTTGAGTTTCTATTGGGTCAATATTGCAGTTCAGACGATGATGAGGTTATCGAGCAGGGTGTGCAGAATGTCAAGCATATCCTTGCTGATAACTTTGTAAGACCAGATGAAGCGCAGAAAGTCTTGTCTCGTCTTAGAAGTAGAGGCAGCCATACCATCATTGATATGGTAACAGTGCGATTGGATATTAAGAAGGACTGTTTCTTTGCGGAATTCTCCAATCTGGGATTATCCAATATCCCTATTACTGATGAGTATCCACAAAAGTATGACCGACTTCTTTGCGGTGGTATCTGGTGTATTGTTCAGCTGGATTATGAAACCGAAGGTGATAATAACTTTGGAATCATCGATGTAGATGGAAACACACTTCAGTCCAAAAAGAAAAAACAGAAGGACATATTTCCGATTAGCATTCGTAAGCTGACACCGATTCAGATGCCTCATATCGATATCAAGGATTTGAAACAGGGACGTAAGGCTTTTACCAAAGAGGAATGGCTGGATCTTATGATGCGTTCCATTGGTATGGAGCCAGACGAACTTTCTTATCGTGAGAAGTGGCTTCTTTTGACTCGTATGATTCCACTTGTAGAGAACAACTTCAACCTCTGCGAGCTGGGACCTCGAAGCACAGGTAAATCACATCTTTATAAGGAGATTTCTTCGAATAGCATCCTTGTTTCTGGAGGCCAGACGACAGTAGCAAACTTATTTTATAACATGGCTCACAAGACTGTTGGTCTGGTTGGATTATGGGACTGCGTAGCCTTCGACGAAGTTGCAGGTATCAAATTCAAGGATAAAGATGGCGTGCAGATAATGAAAGATTACATGGCTTCTGGTTCCTTTGCACGAGGAAAGGAAGAAAAGGCAGCATCTGCTTCTATGGTATTCGTTGGTAATATCAATCAAAGCGTAGATGTACTTTTGAAGACATCAAGCTTATTTGACCCATTCCCTCCGGAAATGGGAACAGACACGGCATTCCTTGACCGTATGCATTGCTATCTGCCAGGATGGGAGATTCCGAAGTTTCGACCAGAGCATTTTACAAATGATTATGGATTTATCAGTGACTATCTTGCAGAGTTCATTCGTGAGCTTCGTAAGGAGCAGTACGGTGATGCTATTGATAATTATTTCCGTCTCGGTAAGAATCTTAATCAGAGAGATACTATCGCCGTGCGCAGAATGGCAGACGGATATTTAAAACTTCTGTATCCGGATGGCAGTTTTACAAAAGAAGAAGTAGAAGAAGTTCTCCAGATTTCTATGGAGATGCGTAGGCGTGTTAAGGAGCAGCTTAAGAAGCTGGGCGGTATGGAGTTCTACGATGTTAACTTTTCCTACATAGATAAGGAAACCTTTGAGGAACATTATGTTTCCGTACCTGAGCAAGGTGGCGGTAAGCTCATCCCAGAAGGAATGTGCAATCCTGGACAGGTATATACCGTCTCTCATGGTAAGAGCGGTATGTTAGGCTTATTCCGCTTGGAGAGCCAGATGCTTCCGGGTAACGGAAAGTTCGAAAGAACAGGTATCGGAAGTGATCGTGATGCAAAGGAATCCACTAATACAGCTTTCAACTTTCTGAAGGCAAATGGAAACCGTATCAGTGCTTCCATCAGTATCACAACAAAAGATTATATTATCAACTATCAGGATTTGCAGGGCATCGGCATGACAGGAAAGCTGTCCCTTCCCACACTGATTGCGATTTGCTCGATTGCACTTGGAAAACCAGCACTCAGCAGTCTTGCTGTACTTGGTGAAATCAGCATCAGTGGAACTATAATGAAGGTGGACGAGCTGGCAAATTCTCTGCAGGTATGTTTGGATAGTGGAGCAAAGAGAGTGCTTCTGCCTATCACATCAGCAGCGGAGCTCGGAACCGTACCGGCAGACCTGATTGGAAGTTTCAATTTAATTTTCTATAGTAGTGCTGAGGACGCAGTATTTAAGGCACTGGGTGTAGAGTAAGGAGGTGAGCGTCAGCGATGTATTACGATACATTAAATTCAGAAGAACAGGTTTCGTATCTTATCAAGCCGATTCTTGCCATATTTTTTAATTATTGAGAAAGAAGGTGTCGCTTTGGTATCAACAACCACAGCATATCGAACACAAATGGGTTCAATGGGCTGCTGTTAGAGTGGCCATAGATACAGGAAAACGCCCAGGAATAGCACGGATTCAAGGCATTTTCGGCACTTTGCCACAGATAGCCATTGTATCAAAGATTGCGTTTTGATAGACTATGCTTGCGGGAGCGGACATTTTTTGACAGAGGGAATAGATTTAATTAATAAAGTAGAGGGAAATTCTAACAATGATTGGGTTAGTGAAAACATCTATGATATATAGAAAGACTATAGGCTTGCAAGAGTATCTAAGATATCTCTTTTTATGAATGGAGCTGGAGAGGGAAATATTATTTTTGGAGATGGACTGGATAACCATAAAGAAATGGGAATTAAAAATGATTTTTTTGATATTCTTGTTGCTAATCCACCCTACTCAATAGAAACTTTTAAACCTCATTTAAAATTATTAGAAAATAAATTAGAGTTGATAGATTTAATATCTAATCAAGGTAGCAAAATAGAGGTTTTAGTTGTTGAAAGAATCTTACAACTATTAAAGCCTAATGGTATAGCGACTGTAATTCTCCCAGACACTTTTTTAAGCAGTACTCAAAGTAGTTATAAAGCGACTAGAAGCATAATTATAAAGAATTTTAGAATAATCTCTATTGTTAAGCTGGGAAATTCAACTTTAGGCAAAACAGGTAAAGATACAATAATTTTTTTTTAGAAAAATATAACGAACCACCGAAACATTATAAGATTATTGAAGATAACATACAGGCTATTTTCTCCAATCAAAAATTAAGCCTTTGGAAAGATGATGAAATTTTAGGTGATTATATTGAACATATAGGAGTAGATTTAGAAACCTTTACAGCTTTTATAGAAGAGATTAAAAATTACCATAAATTTGAAAATATAGAATATTTTAAAATGTATTATGATGATTTTAGTAAAACTACAGAACTAAAAACCTTTTAGAACGTGTTACTTTTAAAAAGTTAGATAAAGGTGAACAAATACAAAAGATAAATTCTATGTTTTATTCATTTGTTAAAGAAATAGAAAAGGATAAAATATTTTATTTTGCATTGGTTAAAGATCAGAAAACTTTAATTATTAAGTCTCCAAGTTCAGTAAAAGAACGGAGTGAATTTTTAGCTTATAGCTGGTCAGAAAGTAAGGGAAATGAAGGTATTCAAATAAAAAATATGGGAGGAATGCTATATGACCCATGTATTAGAAAAAGAGGGACAAGCTATTGGCTTTTCAAGATCACATAGGGCGTCAATAGACAGAATTAAAAGTATTAATATCAGTGTTCCTAATATAGAAATACAAAATCATGAAATGGAAAAAGTTTATAAATTAGAGGAGAAAATTCATAAACTATAAGAAAATCAACTAGACTTAAATAAAAGAATAAATGATGTGCTTAACAAATATTTAGGATGAAAGATTAAAGACGATTAGAAATAAAAATCTAATCGTTTTTTATTTTAAGAAAGTGTGCATTGTGGCGTGTAAAAGAATAAAGTTAAGTATTGAAGAACAGATCAAAAAGAAAGAGGAAAGAATAGAGAATTATAAAATCAAAAAGGCAGCTATAGAAAAACTTAATGAATAGGAAAGAAAAGCAAGAAACAAAAGACTTATAGAAAAAAGGTGCAGTGTTTGAAAGTATTTATGGATAATGAAGGTACTCAAAAAATACTTTTAAAATATTCCCACGAGAGATTTACGAAAGCCTAAGAGTAATTTAAGTAATTGAAATATAAAAGGAAAGCTAATAATAGAGAAAAAGGTGCCATATATGAAAGTCATATAATATTCTCGGAACTCTACAATAATCACAATGATAGGAAATTTATCCCAATCATTAGACAAGGAGATTTTAATACGGCTTTACCTACTTACCTAGACTTAAAAACTTGCAATAGATTTAAGAGGTAATCCATTTAATGAAAATTATTATAATGATCTTATCGCAGTGATATTTAATGTTAAAAGAAACCTAAACTAGGTATTAGACCATATTATTTAGATGAATATGAAACGATAACAATTGAGGGAGAAGATATAAAAATCGTAGGCATTATTACAAAAGAAGTTACCTTGCCAAGAAATGATGGAACAAGAGTTTTTGCTTTATATAGTATTCACTTTAGATTATCAGGTAAACTAACTAATACATGGTCTAAATTATTTTTAAGAAATTGGGAATACAAACCAAGTTTTACTCGAGCATGATAATGAAGAATAGAAATAATGAAATCAGCAGGGATAACATAATGACAATGTATTTACAGTAAACGAATTTTGTCATATAATTAAGTCAAAGGAGATGAGGAAATGGCTACAACAAATTTGAATATAAGAACTGATAAAGAAATAAAAGAAGCTGCAGAAAAAATCTACTCCAGTTTAGGCTTAAATATGACTACTGCAATTAATATGTTTTTAAGGGCAAGTATTAGAGAAAGGGGCATTCCTTTTGATTTAAAACTTGATATTCCAAATGATGAAACTATAAAAGCCATAGAAGAAGGAAGAATGATAGCTAAGGATAGTAATGTTATTTCTTACGATAATATGGATGACTTGAGGAAAGCCCTTGAAGTATAAGATAAAGTTTACAAGTAGATTTAAAAAAGATCTAAAGCAAGCTAAAAAACAAGGAAAAGATATTGAAAAGCTGTTTGAAATTATTGAGAAGATAGCAAAAGATGAAGCTCCTGATGAAAAATATAGAGATCATTCATTAGAAGGGATTTACAAAGGGACTCGAGAATGTCATATAGAGCCGGATTTTTTATTGATATATGAAAAAATAGAAGAGGTTTTAGTATTATCACTCGTAAGAACTGGCTCACATTCTGATTTATTTAAATAGCAACAATACATTAAAAAACGTAGGGATAGATTTATATGGTTAAAAGGAAGGAAGCAAGAAGAAATAGAAAATCATTATAGAAATATAGGCGATATTTCAAAAGGCATAAAATTCTAATAATGAAATTTTGAAAGGGATAGCAGAAATGTTATCTCTTTTTATATTGTAAGAAAGGAGTGTTATATGAAAAAATTAGATCCACTAAGTCAAGTGTCAAAAGAAATAAAAGATAAAACTTACGATACTGAAGAAAGATTAAGGCACGTGAAAATCAAGAAAAGAAGATATTGAAATAAGACATAGTAAAAAGAAGAAAAGAAAGAACACATAGACTAATAACAAGAGGATAAGTCTTAGAAAGCCTTATAGAAAATGCGGAAGTACTAACAGATGAAGAAATAAAAATTCTACTAGAAAACCAAAAAAACAAAAAAATTTAAAGAAACACTTAGAATAATGAGAAAAACGATAAAATATTAGGATAGATATTAGATAATAATAGACTGAGAAAAGGTAATCTAAAATAAGAAAAAACATTGACATTAAAATAAAATTATGATAATACTATAGTTAAGCAAAGAAAAAGAAATAAGGGATAATAGAATTGGGAACTACCATAAACCACTAGGTTTATCGCAGCATAGACTTGGTAAAAAAGTAGGGATTTTAAGAACAAGTATAAACAAAATAGAGACAGGGGAAACAATTCCTAGACTAAATGTTTCTAACTATATAGCAAATGCTTTAGGAGTTTGTATGTATAAGATTTTTGACTTGGATGGAAAAGAAACATATAAGTGTAATAGTCGTAATTGTTGTTAAGAATTATATGACTATATTTATTAAAATGGAGGTGATATTAATGAACTACAACAATCCTCAAAGGTATAAAAACGGTGATAAAGATTTCTTCCTTACTAAAAACAAACAGAGAAACGACTTATCCTAATATTTCCGAAAACAAAGGAGGAATTTAATTATGAAAAAATGATGTCATTAGTTTTAGTTTTTATATTAATAATGAGTATGAGTGTTAGTGCATTTGCAGCAGTAGACAATAATTTAGAACAAAATATTGGGTAAATTAGATGAGCACACATAAAAAAAATATAAGTCCAATTATTCAAGCCTTGTTGTGGTTCTTTATATATGTGATTTTTAGCTTAGTGGATAATTCACATTATTTGTTCAAGTGGATAGCTCATAATAAGGTTTTTTACATTTTAGTGGCATTAATTGCAATTTTAATAACTTTTTTTCGAAAAAATATAGGTTATTCCATAACTTTTGGAAATATTTGTGGTTTATTTTTAGGACGTTTTATGGGTGATTATATTAGAAATCAGTCTATGCTTAAGATTACTAAAGATATGAGTTCACAAACAAAATATCAACTAAGTAAGCATTATGGCGTTTTTATATGGATATGGTGTATTCTTATATCGATATTAATCTCACTTATTATAGAACTAATAAAAAACAATAAGGCAAAATGTATCTTAAAGTAAATGAGAAACTCATAACATCAGTATGATATATTGATAACATAACTGGCTTTTGTATTAGGGATTATTTTGCTAAATTTATATAATGTGAAAATAAAGAAGATAAAGATTGAAAAAGTAAAGTAATTCACTTAAAACCAAGAAACCATAATATAGCAATTCAAGAAACAGTAAATCAAATTGGTTTACTGTTTTTTCTTTGCTCAAATTTAGAAAGAGAGGAAAACGGAAGATGAAAAATATAGATGAAAAAATATTGATGGCAGAAGAAGAAATCAAGCAGTTACAAAATCAAAAAAGACAGTTGAAGAAAAAACTTAATGAACAAGAAAGAAAAGCAAGAAATAAAAGACTTATAAAAAAGGTGCGGTGTTTGAAAGTATTTTTGAAGAAAGTAAAGACTTAACAAAAGATGAATCTAACAATTATAAAACTCACAAAAATCATTAGCTGAAGATGATGAACTATTATAAATCTCAAGTCCTATCATCGAATAAACAATACAAAAATATGGTATAATTAAGTACAATATTTGCCAGAGAGGAGGGATACTTTGAACTTAAAAGACTATCTTGGAGAAACAAATCTATATGACAAAAAAGAAAAATTAGAAAGGAATAAACCAAAGTCTTGGTTAAAAACTGTGTCAGCCTTTGCTAATGGTAGAGGTGGGAAGCTTATATTTGGAGTAAAAGAGGATAACATAATTCTTGGACTTAGTGACTATCAAGAGACTTCTGAAAATATTTCTGAAATCATAAAAATTAAAATGGATCCGACTCCAGAATTTGATATGGAAATCAAGGAAATTGATGGAAAAGTTATATTGATTTTAAGTATATTTGCTGGGAAAAACACTCCATATTTTGTAGTAGATGCAGGAAACAGAACTGCTTATAAAAGAGTAGGAAATCAAAGTGTCCCTGCAAGTCGAATTGATCTTTTTAATTTGTCTTTAAAGGGAGAACATATAAGTTACGATTCACTTCAGTCAAAGAAAAAAATTGAAGATGTAAGCTTTAAGGAACTTAAAGTCGAGTACAAAGAAAGAACAGGAAAAGATTTTGAAGAAAAAGATTTGAAATCTTTTGGACTTGTAAATGATGAGGGAAATCTAACCATAGCAGGAGCTTTATTTGCTGATAACTATCAAGTTTATCAGTCAAGGGTATTTTGTACTAGGTGGAATGGGCTTACTAAAGCTAATGGGAGAATGGATGCCTTAGATGATATAGAATTTGAAGGTAACATTATTTATCTGCTAAAAGCTTCTTTAGACTTTGTGAAGAGAAATTCTAAAAAGATGTGGAAGAAAGGCCCAGTCTACAGAATAGAATATCCAGAATATCCCGAAAGGGCAGTTCAAGAAGCCTTAGTAAATGCATTAATTCATAGAGATTATTCTGTGATAGGAAGTGAAGTCCATGTAGATATCTATGATGATAGGTTAGAAATCTATTCTCCTGGAGGTATGTATGATGGTACATTTATTCAAGATATAAATCCACTAGATGTATCTTCATCAAGAAGAAATCCAATCATAGCAGACGTATTTGCTAGAATGGATTTAATGGAAAGACGTGGATCTGGACTTAGAAAAATTATAGAAGCTTATGAAGCTGAAGAAAATTATAAAGAAGAATTAAAACCAGAGTTTAAGTCAACAGAATCTTCATTTACTACAATTTTAAAGAATTTAAATTATGACACCCAAAATGACACTCAAAATGACACTCAAAATGGTACTCAAAATTACGGTCAGAGTGAGGGGAAAAATGAGGGTGAAAATGATGGTAAAAAATTAAAACCAAATGATAGACGAAATAAGATAGTGAAACTTATAAAAGGAAATTCAAAAATAACATCACTGGAGCTTTCTAGTATATTATACGTGTCCGTAAGTACAATTAAGAGAGATTTAAAAGTTCTCACAGATGAAAAAACAATCGAGTATAAAGGCAGTGCTAAAGATGGATATTGGAAAGTAAACAAATAAAGTTAAAAAAGAAAATAGAATTCTCCCGAAAATAATATATTATTCGGGAGAAATACTTTGAGCGAGAGAGAAATCTTTCGCTCTTTTTTTAATTTATGGAGCTATTAATGAAATTAGTAATAGCAGAAAAGCCAAGTGTAGCAGTTACAACTTGCAAAGGTAACCCACGCAAGAACAAGTAAAAACGGATATTATGAAGGAGGTGGATACATTGTTTCATGGTGCGTAGGTCATTTAATTCAAATGGCAAGTCCAGAAAGGCAAGACGAAAAATAGAAGAAATGGACAATAGACGCTCTCCTACAATTCCAGAAAAATATTTTTATAAGTTTTATTTATAATTTCTATGATATAATATAAACGATTTTAAAATATAGGAGGGGAAGTATGAAGAAAAAATTTGTTTTATTTTTTGTTTGTTTAGTGGCTGTAATAGGCATCTGCAATAATTTTGCTAGTGCTGAAGAAGGCTCTTTAGAAAAAGTCTATTTTAAAGACGACAAAGTAAGAATGGAAGTAGTAGAATCTTTAAAGAATAAGGATAATCTTATTGATGAGAGTAAAAAGCTAGATGCTGATACAGCTAAAGACTATGTTCCTACTAGGGATCAAATGAGAAACTTAAAAGCTCTTAGGATTGGACCAATATTTGATGAGTCTTTTGAAATTTTAAATGTAGATAGCTTGAAGGGGATTGAAGAAGCGGTAAATCTTGAAGATTTGCATATTTCTAGTATTCACTGCAAAGATTTAAGCCTACTTGCAAATTTCACTAAGTTAAAAAAAGTATATATCAAGAGCAATGATTTAGAAAATTTAGATTTTCTAAAAGATTTAAGAAGTCTTGAAGATGTGAATGTTAATTCAAATAATTTGACTAGCTTAAAAGGACTTGAAAATCTAAATAAGTTAAAGATTTTAACTGCGACTGAAAATAATATAGGTGATATTTCAGCTATAAGTAAACTTTCAAATTTAGAAGAATTATACCTAGATAATAACAAAATATCTGACCTTAATCCTATTAAGGACCTAACTAATTTAAAAGTTCTTAAGGCTCAAGGCAATATTATAAAGGATATTACTCCTTTAGAAAATTTAGTAAATTTAACTTCGCTTCATTTGAATGGAAATTATTCTGGCCCTTATGACAAGCCAGACCCAAGTGGAAATGCTATTTCAGATATTAGCCCACTTAAAAATCTTAAAAATCTTGAAGTTTTGTATTTACAAGATTTAGTTTATATAAAAGATTTAACTCCTCTAAAGGATTTAACTAAGCTAAAAAATCTCGTTTTAAGGGGAAATATGATAGAGGATATTAGTCCTTTAGAAAATTTAACTGACTTAGAAGTTCTCTACCTTTATAAGAATAAGGTTAAGGATATTAGTCCACTTGCAAAGATGTCTAAAATGAGAGAATTAAATTTTGCTGTAAATAAGGTTAAAGATATTAGCGCTCTTTATAACATGAAAAATTTAAATGATGTTAAGGGCTATTCTAATGAAATTGAAGATATTAGTCCTCTTAGGGAATGTAGGGCTGAAATAAAAAACTTTTCAGACAATAAAATTATTGACTTATCTTCATTAAATTCTCTTGTAGAAAATAAGGAAATGGGATCTTTCTATATAGAAAATCAAAATCCAAGTTTAAGCCTAAAATTAACTGACTATAAAGAAGAAGGGGATAAGTTAATTTTTAGGCTTGAAAATCCAATAATTTCTGTTGATGGTAAAAAGGTTGAAGTAGATTCAAGTAGAAAGTTAGAAATTCTTGAATGGGATGAAAATGAAACTATAACTTTTAAAAATAACTACAATAGGGCTTATGATGAGCTTAAAAGTAGGGGAATAAGTGTTAAGTCTGAAGATAATTACCTACTTATAAGTCTAGCTAAAGATTTATTAGAAGATAAAATTTCTTTACCTATACCTTATGAACTAAGCCTAAATTACTCAAATGAAGATGAAGATTTTTATTCTTTATGCCAAGTGGGTGGAGTTGTAGATTTAACAATTATTACTAAAGAAAATAAGGGTGACCTACCAGGCACAGATCCAATCCCAGGACCTAACCCAGGAACAAGACCAGATCCAAAGCCTGAAACAAAACCAGAAGTAAAACCAGAAAAGAACATCTTTGAAGGAATCGAACTAGGAAGACAAGCAGGAGACAATAGATACAAGACAGCAGTAGAAATCTCAAAGAAAAACTTTGATACTGCAGAGACCGTAATCCTAGTAAATGGAGAAAAAGAAGCAGACGCACTAGCAGCAAGCGTACTAGCAAAAGAAAAGAACGCTCCAATCCTACTAATAAAGAAAGACATGACTCCAGAAGAAGTAGCAAAAGAAATAGAAAGACTAGGAGCCAAAAACATAATCCTAATAGGCGGTTTAAACTCAATAACACAAAAAGCAGTAGAAAATCTAAAACAAAACATTACAAGAATAGCAGGAAAAGATAGATTTGAAACAGCAGTAGAAATAGCAAAAGCCGCAGGAAAAACAGAAAAACTAATCCTAGCAAACGGACAAAGCCTAGTAGATGCCCTAACAGCATCAAGCCTAGCACAAGTAGAAGACAGAGCAGTAATACTAGTAAACAAAGATAGCATACCAGAATGCGCAAAAGAACTAGTAGAAAAAGCCAAAGACATCCTAATAGTAGGCGGAGAAAACTCAGTAAAACTAGGAGTAAAAGCGGACAGAATCTCAGGAAAAGATAGATTCGAAACAGCAGTTAAAATAGCAGAAAGAGCATTTGTAAATCCAAAACAAATCGCTCTAGCAAATAGCACAGCTTATGCAGACGCACTAGTATTTGGAGCAATAACAGGAAAAGTAGAAGCCCCAATATTACTAACAGGAAAAGACAAATTACCACAAGTAGTAAAAGAATATCTAGAAAGAAACAAAATAGAAAAAATCTTTGTACTTGGAGGAGAAAATAGCGTAAGCGAAAATCTTTTCAAATAGTGAAAACAAAGAAAGAGGACATGCCTTTAAATAGCATGCCCTCTTTTTATATTGAATAATAAAATTTTTTATATTTTTTGATTTTTTTTAATATATCTTCGATTAGCTTAATTTAAGAAAAATAATTAAAATAGGTGTTAGAAAATTATATTTTTGTAAGTAAATCTCTTTTATTACTTTTAATCTTTTATCTTAATTATTCTAAACTTATTATAAATGTTTGGCCTCTGTCGTAAATTGGTTTAAAAACGTCTCTATATTCACTGTGATTGTTAAAAAATAAGATGGATTTGGAGTAGTCATCTTCTTGGTGCATAGGGAAAACTAGCTGGGAAGAAACTTCATCCATAAAGATTTTTAAGCCGTCTTCTGCTCTTTCCTCTAGCCTTGGATCAAGTGGGAAGAAAGCTATGTCTACTTTTTCTAGTGAAATTTTTTTAATTTCTTTTATAAAGGCTTTATACATTTCTTCTCTTTCTTCTTTAGTGTCCTCGTCCCATATCCAGAAAAAGTTAAAGGCTACAAGGGCTTTGAAGTGTAATCACTAATGGATGTACTTGAAGAAGTTTCTTACTTTGAAGAATATTTAAAATAAAAAGAGTCAGTATTTTGGCACTCGGCTAAAATACTGACTTTATTTTTAGAATAAGATGTGCATAAAGATTGAACCTATTATAATTGCAAGTATTGTTCTTTCAATGAACACAACAACAAGCTCCCATAATTTTATAGGCAACTTTGCAGACATCATTACAACTATTGTTTCAGCAAAGAATATTATTTGTGAAATTGAAACTGAAACAACTAAAAATCTCGCTTGTGGATCAAGCACAGGCACCTTTTCTGCTATTAATAGTACAGGTAAGAACATCTCTGCTATTCCCACAGGGAAACTTGCAGCAATGTCAGCTGCATTAGGTACTCTCAATAGGTTTAGAAGTGGTACGAAAAGTTTGCCTAAAAATGTAAATATAGGTGTGTTTTCTGCAAGTATCAAAGCTCCCGTACCAATAGCGCAAAGTGAAGTAACTACCTTTGGTATAACTTCCACGCTGTCCTTAAGACTGGATTTGATTTCTCCTGCAAGTGGTGGCGCTAAGAAAGCTTTTTTAACAGCTCTGTTTCCACCTGTTTTAAATACGCTATTTGAAGAAGACTTTGTATTGTCAATATCTTCTTTAGTTTGCACCTTACCATTTGGATAGATATCTCTCTTCTTACTAAAAGGAGGGATTCTTCCAATAATACCTGAAACTATAAGAGTCATTAAGGCAGACACAAGATATACAAGTGCAAAGTGATCTTGAAGTCCTGCAGTTTTAATAACCATGTAGGCGAAACCTACAGATACTGCGGAGAAACCTGTAGCAACTAGTACTGCTTCTTTTTCAGTATAAACTCCTCTACGATATAGCTTGTTAGTAATCAACACACCAACAGAACTACTTGAAAGGAATGAAACTAATGCGTTTATTGCAGCTCTTCCAGGAAGTTTGAAAACTGGTCTCATAAGTGGTTCCATCAAAGTTCCTATTAAATCAATAAAGCCATAGTTTATTAAAAATGGCATACAGAATGATGAAACCAAGATTATCCAGAAAACTGCAACAGCAATTGATGGAATTACTGTTCCTCCAGTTGATGCACCTACAACAATTTCTGGTCCACTTAAAGAAGTTGTTGCATCAAGGGTGTATAGCAATGCAAAAGCTGCTCCAATGGAATAGATTAGTGGATGAATCATAGAGTCTCCATGAAAGTAGTTGTAGATTTTTCCACTCTTTGCAAAGTACTTGCCATATATACTAAGTAGTGCTGTTGCTATGGTTATTAATGTCACAAACCACAGTCCATAAACTCCGGTTAAATTCATAAGTCCGTTATAAATTATTCCAAAAGTAATGTCGGTCTTGCCATTAATCGTAATTGGAATAAAAAAGATAAAGATTGCTATAGCTGTAAAAATTAAACTCTTAGCAATCCCTTTTTTCTTATCATTTGCTTTTAAATCAAAAGAGTCCAACTGATGTAAGTCTTCGAGATCTAAATTTAGATCTCGAATTTCTGACTTACTAAGAGCTCCCCTAAAATTAGTTTGCTCTTTCATTATTTTTGTTTCTCTCTCTTATTTAACGCAAGGATTGATAAGAATTCAAAGATTAAGTTAGCTGCAAGTAGAGAAGTTATTTCCGCATGGTCATATGGAGGTGCAACTTCAACTACGTCCATTCCAACAAAGTTCAATCCTTCTAATCTTCTGATAATGTCAACACCTTCTAGTGAAGTGTATCCACCAACTTCAGGAGTACCAGTACCAGGTGCATAAGCAGGGTCGATAAAGTCGATATCGAAAGTTAAGAATACTTTGTTATCTCCGATAATTTCTTTTGCCTTTTTAATTGTTTCAGGAATTCCCATTTCACGAACCTTGTGAGTTGGAATAAGAGTTAATCCTAAGTCCTTAGCTAGTTTAAACTCTCCAGCGTCATATAGAGAACCTCTCATACCAATTTGAACAGATTTATGTGGGTCGATTAGTCCTTCTTCAATTGCTCTTCTAAATGGAGTTCCGTGATTATATTTTTCTCCAAATACAGTGTCGTTAATGTCAGCGTGAGAGTCAAAGTGAAGTAGTGATACAGGTCCATGTTCCTTAGCAACTGCTCTAAGTTCTCCTAGAGTTATTGAGTGGTCTCCACCAAGAGCTATTGGAATAGCGCCTGCTTTTAATATTTCGCCTGCAAATTTTTCAATTGCATCATATGTTGGATGTATGTATCCAGGAACAACGTTAACGTCTCCAAGATCTCCACCCTTTAGGTAGTCAAGAATATTAACTTCGTGTACAGGATTGTTAGTCTTCATCATTACAGAAATATTTCTTATTGCTTGAGGACCAAATCTTGCCCCAACTCTGTATGAACAAGCTGTATCAAAAGGAATTCCATAGATTGCGAAGTCTAATCCTTCTGCATTGTCAAATCTTTGCATACGCATAAAGTTTCCTGTATTAACAAATCTTGGTGAAGCAAAAGCCGTTGCCGGTTGTTTAATATTTTTTTCTGTCATTTTTCATTACCCCTTTAATAAAATTTAAAAATTGTTTTCCTTGCAAGAAATGATTTACAAGCAAAGTATATGGGGTAATGGTTATAATTGCAAGTTTTAGAGTATAAAAAGGCAGTTAAAAAAATAGGAAAACATTCTCTTACAAAGAAATGTAATTGGAAAAAATTCCAAAATAAAAGTTTTAGGCCAAAGAATGGGAAATATGAATAAAAAAATTTCGGAAAAAATTCCGAACGTTTGGAAAATTTTCCGAAAAAAGATATGTTACGAAAATGTAATATTTAAATTAAATCTCTCAATTTTCTTTCGAAGGGTGGATTCGTTTATCCCTGCAAGGATTGAAAGCTCCTTAATTGAAGACACTTGTTTACTATATTCAAGGATTAATTTTTTCTCATAACTTTCTACTTTTTCTTTAAAAGTCTTGCCATCATCAATCTTAGTGTAGAAATTATTTATAAACTCTTCCACATGTTCCACGTCAATTACATCAGTGTCGCTGGTGACAACGAGTCTTTCAATTATATTTTCTAACTCACGCACATTTCCGGGCCAGCTGTAGTTAATTAAAAACTTTTTACAATTTGGAGAAATTGACTTGTCTTCGTTGTAAAACTCATTGTACTTGTTTAAAAATAGATTGATTAGTGGAATAATATCTTCACTTCTTTCCCTAAGTGGAGGAATTTTAATTGGGATGATATTTAGTAGATAGTACAAATCCATTCTAAACTTGCCATCAGAAATGTTTTTGCTAATATTTTCGTTTGATGCAGCTATGATTCTTATGCTAGGGCTAGCCCCATGAGATTTCATAGAATTTTTTATTCTATTTAGTTCATACACAAGTCTTTGCTGACAAGGTAGTGGCATGTCTGCAATCTCGTCAATAAATAGAGTTCCACCTTCCGCTTGTTTAAGTAGGGAACCATTGTAACTATTTTCGTCGTCAAACATTTCCGTTTCGATAATTGACTTTGGAATAGCAGAACAGTCTAGCTTTATAAATGGCTTATCAATTCTAAGTGAGTTTTCGTGGATGTACTTTGCAAACATAGTCTTTCCACATCCTGGCTCTCCAAGTAAAAAAATTGGAGTTTCTAACTTTGAAACTCTATTTGCGACCTTCATAATCCTTTGCATTGCCTTAGAGTTTGAAATTATAATTCCTTCCTTTAAGTACTTCGAATTATATTTAGAGAGATTTTTGGCCATGTAGTTATTTTCAATAAGTAAATCTTGTAGCTGCAAAGTCATATCACGTAGAACTTTAGAGTCTTTAACAAACACCACTACAGCTTCTAACTCTTTGTCCTTCGTTATAGGCACACCAGTGGCAATAACCACTCTATCATTTATATATTGCACAACCTCTTTTTGTTTGCATGACTCTATAACATCTAGGGCGACAGACCTTGAAAAAAGTCCTGTTTTAACAAGGTCCTTCATATTTTTGCCTAAAATTTCTTCCTTTGAAATTCCGTCAATCTCTTCGGCAGTCTTATTATAATATAGAGTTGTACCGTTAGAGTCTACTATGTGTATACCTTGGTTGGACTTGTCCAGAACCTTAGTCAAAAAATTCTTATTTATAATGTTTTTAGTCATAACTATTCACTCCCAACAATATCGCCTTTAACCCTTTGAGCAATATTTATTAACTTTTCCCACTCGTATATCTTTGGCCCTGCAATAACCTGTTTCAACAGATACTTTAAAACTTTTTTTTATGTTTTCACCTTCATATCCAATTTCAATCATGTCACTGCCATTTACAGCAAGATGTGAAAGCTTTGTTGACCCTTCATAAACTTTTTTGTAAGCTTCCTTTACATTTTCAAGATTTTCAAACAGTGGATATAATATGGATTTTGAATAGAGATGTCTGCCTTTTCCATTTCAAGTAAATCTAAAAAGTCGTCATAATAAAAATTTTTATATTCAGACTGCCCACAAAAAGGCAAAATCCAAAAGGAAGCGTTCCATTCGGAAGAAATTTTAAGAAATTCAAATTGAAATAATGCGCCCGTAAACCCTACTGCCGAGCTTAGCGAGTTACGGGCCTACAGCATTAGAGAAGCTAGAATTTCTAAATTTTTGTAGCCCACTAAGCGTTTTTGGATTTTGTCTACGCTCTGATTTTTATTTTTTTTGATTTTTTTAAAATATATCTACGATTAGTTTAATTTAAGAAAAATAATTAAAATAGGCGTTAGGAAATTATATATAAGTCAAGTAAATCTCTTTTATTAGCTTTAATCTTTTGTCTTAATTATTCTAAACTTATTATAAATGTTTGGCCTCTGTCGTAAATTGGTTTAAAAACTTCTCTATATTCACTGTGACTGTTAAAAAAGGAGATGGATTTGGAGTAGTCATCTTCTTGGTGCATAGGGAAAACTAGCTGGGAAGGAACTTCATCTATAAAGATTTTCAAGCCGTCTTCTGCTCTTTCTTCTAGCCTTGGATCAAGTGGGAAGAAAGCTATGTCTACTTTTTCTTGTGAAATTTTTTTAATTTCTTTCATAAAGGCTTTATACATTTCTTCTCTTTCTTCTTTAGTGTCCTCGTCCCATATCCAAAGGTTTAAATCTCCAGCGTGGAATATGCCTACACCTTGGGTTTGAACTAAAAAGCTAACTCCCAAATCTGTTGATCCGAATGTTTTTATTAACATATCATCTATTTTAAAAGTTTGGTTACTTGCCATAAGATGCACATTTTTTCCTAGGATTCTCTTTTTATTTTCTATTTCTTCCTTATTTTGACCGATATTTAAGATTTTACCTTCTTTTTTTACACCAAGAATATCATTTGATAGGATAAAGTAGGTTTTACCGATATCTTTATAGTCAAATATTTTATTATTGAAATGATCTTTATGTCCGTGACTTACAAAAAAATATATTTTTTTGTCTTTCTTTAGGAAATTACTTAAGGCTCCTTTATAGTAGTCAAATATAAGGATTTTATCGGGAAATTCCACTACATATCCTGAGTGAAATAGATATTTTATTCTTATACTATTCATGACTTCCTCCTTTTTATTCTACTAATATTATCTTATATAAATTTTTAAAAATCAATACTCCTACTTTAGCTTTTATTTTTCAATTAAAAAACCCAGGAAAAAATCCTGGGTCCATAGTGTAGACAAAATCCAAAAACGCTTATCCGACTGCAGAAACCCCGAAATTCTAAATCTCATAATCCTGTAAATCAATAGCTCGCTATCGCTCAAACAGTGCGATTTACGGGCGGATTATTTCAATTTTAATTTCTTACAATTTCTTTCGTATGGAAAGCTACTTTTTGGATTTTGCCACTTTGTCAACAACCTGAACCCAGGAAAAAATCCTGGGTCTTACTTTAATTATTTATCTAGTAATTTTTTATAGTCCATTTCTTACAATATAGTCATAGGCGGCAAGCCCTGCACTTGCTCCACTTCCTAAGGAAATTACTATTTGCTTGTATTTTGAATTTGTACAGTCTCCAGCAGCGAATAGGCCTTTTTGGCTTGTCATTTGAGACTCATCTACTAGAATTTCTCCAAGTTTATTTTTCTCTACTAGACCGTTTAAAAATTCTGTGTTTGGGTCTAGACCAATTTGTACAAAAATTCCGCTTAGGTTTATTTCTTTCTTTTCGCCGGTATTTTTATCTTTATAGATTAGCTTTTCTACTTTTTTTTCTCCTACAATTTCTTCACTTACTGCATTTAGTAAGATTTGAACATTTTCCTTACTTTTTAGCCTTTCTTGTAGGACCTCGTCAGCTGAAAGTTTATCTGATCTTTGAATTAGGTAAACTTTTCTGCAATTTGACGAAAGGTCGATTGCAGCTTCAACTCCAGAGTTTCCTCCGCCTATTACAGCTACATCCATCCCAGAAAAAAATGGGCCATCACAGTGGGTGCAGTAGGATACTCCCTTACCCTTAAACTCTTTTTCTCCTGGAATATTTAAATTTCTATAACTGGCTCCAGTTGCCACAATTACTGTCTTTGATTTTATAAGTCTTTTATTTGAAAGACTTGTTACAAATATTTCATTTACCTTTTCTATTTTTTCAGCCCTTACATTACTTGCAAGCTCGATAGGATAGTCCTCTACGTGTTTTTTTAAGCCCGATATATAGCTTGGACCTTCTATAATTTTATTTCCTATTATATTTTCTATTGACCCTGTATCTAAAACCTGACCTCCGAAAACTTCTCCAACCATTATTGTCTTTAAAGATTTTCTGGCTGCATATATGCTAGCACTTACCCCGCTTGGCCCCTGGCCAATAACTAGAAGGTCATATAATTCATCTGAAGAATTTTTTTCTAAAGCTGGAGTACTTTCAAGCTTATTTAGGCTAGTTAATTTATCTAAAATTTCATCTAAGCTTTTTCTCCCGCTTAAAAAATCTTCCTTATTTAGAAATACTTTTGGAACTGAAAGAATATTATTCTCTTCAGCCATCTTTCTATTGAAGGAGCCTTCTATAATTGTTGAAGAAATATTTTCATTTAATACAGCCATAAGATTTAAGTTTGAAACAGTTTCTGGACAGTTTACGCAAGATAGGGAAACAAATGTTGTAAAATCAAGCTTTTCCTCTATACTTTCAATTCTTTTTTTTGCTTCATCGCTAATTTTGGGAGGTCTTCCTCCAGCTTGAATTAGGCTTATAACAAAGCTTTCAAACTCGTGACCTAGTGGAACCCCTGAATAAGTTATTCCAATTTCTTTATTCTTCCTATCAATTCTAAATGATGGAGTGATTGGAAGTTTTTTTTTCTACAAGACTAATCTTACCGTCACTCTCACCTATAACTTCTTCTAAAAATTCCTTTAGGTCTTTGCTTTTTTCGCCAGAGTCCAAACTTAAACTTATCAAAAGATCATTTTCAATAAGCTTTAGATATTCTTTTAACTGATTTTTTAGATTTTCATCTAAAAACATTTAAATTTTACCTACTAGGTCTAGTCCAGGAGTAAGTGATTTTCCAGTTTCTTTCCATTTTGCTGGACAAACTTCTCCAGGGTTTTCTCTTAAGAATTGTTGGGCTTTTATCTTATCTACTACAAGAGAAGCATCTCTTCCCATATTTCCAGAGTTTATCTCAATTGATTGGATTATTCCGTCTGGGTCTATTATAAATGTTCCTCTTTGAGCTAGACCATCTTCCCCAAGAACATCTAATTTTTGTGTTAGGTCTTTTTGTGGATCGCCTATCATAGTAAATTCAAGCTTGGAAATAGCTTGAGAGTGGTCGTGCCAAGCCTTGTGAACGAAGTGTGTATCTGTAGAAACAGAGTAAACTTCAGTATTTAAAGATTTAAGAGTAGAATAATGCTCCTGCATATCTTCAAGTTCAGTTGGGCAAACGAAAGTAAAATCTGCTGGATAAAACATAAATACAGTCCACTTACCAGCTAAATCTTCATTTGAAACTGTGACAAATTTATCATTTTTAGAATCATAAGCATCTAATTTAAATTCTTCTATTTTTTTACCTACTAATGACATAAAGTCCTCCTTAGAATTTTATTTTTATAATATTAGTAGCCTTTAGACTACACAGAGTGTAGACAAAATCCAAAAACGCTTTTCCGACTGCAGAAACCCCGAAATTCTAAATCTCATAATCCTGTAAATCGCAAACTCGCTAACGCTCAAACAGTGCGATTTACGGGTGGATTATTTCAATTTAAATTTCTTACAATTTCTTTCGTATGCAGCGTACCTTTTGGATTTTGCTACTTTGTCAATAACTTGAGTAGCCTTTAGACTACATTAGCTATTATACCCATACTAAGTAAAAATAAACTCTTATTATAAAATTTAAAATTATTAAATAAAAAAATTACAGATACTTAGTTAAGTCTACTTGCATTCTTTAAAGATTTACTCTTTTGCCTTGTAGATTTATTATTATCTGTAATTTAAACTCAATTATTTACTTGTTTTTCTCGACTGTGTTATTATTTTGGATTTAGCTTTTATTCTATTTTTTAGGTCATAGGATGAATATACATCAGCCAAAGCTATTGCGCTTATTAAATACTGGTCAGATTTTTCATAATCCTTAACTATATTGTAATTTAAAAAATTTAGGTAAAACAAAAGCGGAAGAAATACTTGATGGTTATACTTTTTAGCTTTTTCAATAAGTTTATCAACTAGACTTAAACTTTCATCAATTCTTGATTGAAAAGTAAGGCTTGAAGCATATTGGTTGCCAAGTATAAAGTAGGTAGAACTTATTTTTTTTAAAGTCTTAAAAGAATATTCTAGTATATCTTCATATTCATCAGTTTTATCTCTTTTTTTGTAGGCTAATGAAAGAGCGCATAATGCCCTTAATTCTATATCTGAATATACAAAGTCTTTATATTCAGAAATTACAAAATTTTTATTGAAGATAGTTAATGCCCTGTTAAGAAATTCTATAGCAAGATTTAAATCCATCTTGGATGAATTTACATAGTAGAATCCACAATAAGTGTAATAGTATTGCAATAAATTTTTATTTTCTGGATCTTTTTCGCAAATAGAGTAGAGATCCTTAAGCACACTTTTTATTGAGTCGTAATTGCTATTCATACAAATATTTTCAAGATTTTGAATAATATGCATCGCCGATGCATTTTTAAATTTAATTTTTTCATATATTAATGAAAGAAGATTGGTCCTATATAGGTCGGATAGCTGAGAGAGAAGTTCTATAGTTGGCTCAGTTTCATCGTTTTCAATTCTTATAAGGGTCCTTCTACTCATGAATAAAGCTTTAGCGACATCTTCTTGAGTGTATTTATTTTCTTTTCTAATATCTTTTAAAAGTTGTCCTAAACTTTTTTCACTTTCCATAAAACATCTCCTTTTCTATTAAATATTGTCATTTGAAGTCACTATTAATTATAAGACAAGGAGTCTTTTTTATCAACATTAAGCTTTCTTTAATACTAAGTACTTTAAATAGATAATGTACTTTTCAAAAAACTTAAAATACTGTATAATATATTGAAGGAAATTGGTGCTTTATAAATCTTGCTATAATAAACTTTTTTTAAAATACCAAAAGTGACGAACTAGTCACATATTTCCCTTGTAAACTCTAACTAGATGAATTAATATATAAGTGTGAGGAGGAGATGATGCATATGAAAAAAATATTAGCGCTTTTATTAGTCGTTGCTACATTACTAACAGGATTTGCCCCTCTTAATAAAAATATCGACCTAGCTGCTAGCAAGCCAGGTTATGATTGGGATGTATTTATTTTCATCCTTGGTGACAATCCTACATCATTAATGTAACTTCAGTTTACAATTTGACTGAAAACTTTATTAACAGTAATTAAATTTAAAAAATGAGTTTATAAGAAAATGTTATTTTAGGTATATAGTTTTTAAAAAGTGAGTTTACCAATCATCATCCTTAAAAAAAGTTTTTGTTACAAAAAAATTTTGGTAAACAAAAGCTTCCCTGGAAGGTTGGCGAGAGCCTTCTAGGGCAAGTAGCCTACCCCTTAGTAGATTTATATTAAATCTTTCTAAGTTTAAAGCCTGCAGAAAATTCTGCGGGTTTTTTATTTTTTAAAATTTATTTTATATTAATCTAAAAATATACTATTTTTAATTTGAATATAGTATAATTTAATAAAAGATTTACCAAAAAAGGAGGCGTAGCTATGACTAAAAACAATGATCCAAGATCAATTGACAAGCAAATTGTAAGTGTAAGTGAACTTATTTATCCAGAAGAGAAAAAAGGAAAATTTATTCCTGAAGTTAAGTCAAGACTTAGGTCTAAAATAATAAAAGTACCAGAGGCTTCTTATAAGGCTTCTGGAATAAAAATCTTAGGAGTTAGAATAAAGACATTACTTTTTACAACGGATGTTGCCCTTGTTAAGAATCACAATGCCCAATCTGTAATTGCAGTCTACCCTTTTACTCCGCAGCTTTCCATAATGCAAGCTATTATAAATACGGCATCTGTTCCTGTATTCACAGGAGTAGGAGGAGGACTTACAACTGGGATTAGGGCTGTAAATATTGCTCTTCAAGCAGAACTTTTAGGAGCTTTTGGAGTTGTTGTAAATGCTCCTATGGCAAATGATGTTATAAAAGATATTGCAAACGCTGTAGATATACCAGTAATTGCTACTATAGTTTCTTATGATGATGATTTTAAAGGGAAAATTCACGCAGGAGCAAGCATATTAAATGTATCTGCTGGGAAAAACACTGCTGAACTTGTTTCTAGGATTAGAAAATCTATAGGCGAAGAATTTCCAATTATTGCAACTGGAGGAAATTCAGATGAGCTTATAAGCAAGACCATAGAAGCTGGAGCTAACTCTATCACCTATACTCCTCCAACCTCTGCTGAGATGTTCCATGAAATTATGATTAAGTATAGAGAAGAGATGGGCGATTATAAGTAAAAAATTTTTTAAAATTTTAAAAATGTGTTGTTAAACTCTAGCTTTTATGTTATAATTGAGCTTGCAAAACTCTCGCTCATAATTAACTATTATGGGCCGAAGACCATGAGGGAGGTGAAATATATGAGAAAATATGAATTAGTTTTAATTTTAAAACCTGATTTAGAAGATGAAGTAAGAAATGAAGTTTTTAATAGAGTTACTGATGTTATTAAAGAAAATGGACAAATTACAGATATCTCTGAATGGGGACAAAGAAAACTTGCATATGAAATCGACTATATTAAAGAGGGTTACTACTATGTAGTAAACTTTGAGTCAGATCCAAAGATAGTTGATGAAATCGAAAGAAGAGCAAGAATTTCTGATTATGTACTAAGATATCTAGTTTCAAGAATTGAAAAATAAAGTTAGGAGAATTTAATGAATAGTGTTGTACTTATAGGAAGGCTTACTAGAGATCCGGAGTTAAAATATACTTCTAGCCAAAGAGCTTATTGCCAATTCACTCTTGCAGTAGATAAGGGCCTATCTAAAGATAAAAAGATGGAATTTGAAAATTCTGGAAGGAATACAGCGGACTTTATTCGTATAATTGTTTGGGGTCCTCAAGCTGAAAACTGCTCAAGATTTCTTAAAAAAGGTAGACAATGTGCAATAAATGGTTCTATTACTACTGGAAGCTATAAGGATTCAGATGGTAAAACTGTTTATACGACTGATGTTACTGCAAATAGGGTTGAGTTTTTAGAGTGGGGAGATAGAAATGATTTTTCTAACTCCAATAATCAAAATCAAAACTCTTATCAAAGAAGTGACTCCAATAGTGGAAATAACCGTTCAAATGACTACAACAATTCTCCAAATAGTTTTAACAGTGGTAACTTTGATGATTTTGGGGACTCAAACGACGACTTTGAACCGTTTGACTCAGATGAATCTATTCCATTTTAGGAAAGGAGAAAACTTTGCAAAGAAAATATAGACCTAGAAAAAGAGTATGTCAATTTTGTGCTGACAAGAAAAAAGTAATTGATTACAAAGACACAAATACTCTTAAAAGATTTATCTCTGAAAGAGGTAAAATTCATCCAAGAAGGGTGACAGGTTGCTGCGCTAAACACCAAAGAGAAATTACTGCAGCTATCAAAAAAGCAAGACAAATAGTTTTATTACCATACACAGAAGACTAATCTAAAAAATTTTTAGATAAGTTTTATAAGTTGGCAAATATTATTTATATTATAGAAATTAAGCTATGGGCTTTTTGCCCATAGTTTTTTTGTTTAAAGATTTGCAAATATTTAATTATTAATTTTTAAAAAAATCTAGTTTTATATTAGTAAAAGCTCTTATTCTTTTAAGAATTTTTTACAAATTTTATTGTGGCTTTTTCTAATAGAATTTGATAGATTTGATAAAACTAAGTAACTTAGTTCAAATTTTATTCCTAAAAATATTCTCTTCTAAAGAATTTACTTATTTTTATTAAGTATTTTTTTATTCGGCCTTTAAAGTTTTCACTTATTTAGGGTTTTGTTGTATAATACATAGTATAAAGGAGAATTATGTTTATGAATATGACTGATAAATATAAAATTAGAGACTTAATATTATTTTCAATGCTTAGTATATTATTTTATTTATTAAGTATAAATTGTTTTCCTCTAATTGTTTTTGTTATTCCATCTTTATTTATTGTTCTTGGAATAAAAAGGGGATACACCTTTCTTCTATTAGAAGGGTTGATTTTCATTTTGGCAATGGGGCTTTTGAAGAATTTTTATGAGGGACTAGCTTTAGGAGGGCTACTTATTATTTCTTCCCTTCCTTTTATATATTCTTACAAAAAAAACCTATCTACCAACAAAACTTTGTTTGTATCGACTATAGTTTTTTTGCTTTTAACTCTTTTACTAACATTTTTATATAGTAAAAATGGAATTGACCTGGTAGAAAGTATAGAAAATATGCTTTTAGATTCAATAAATAAAAATATTGAACTACTTAATGGAGTTGATTTGGGACTTGAAATAGATAAGCTTCATGACTACCTTTCATCTTCGGTTAAAATTTTGATGGCACTTATTCCTAGTATTATTTTAGTTTCTTCGATTTTTATTAGCCTTATTAATTATTATTTAAGTTTTATTATTTTAAATTTTATGGGCTTTGGAACTGCTAGGATAGATAAATTTGAATTTTTTAAACTGGATAAGGATTTTTTAAAGGGCGTATTCATTTGTATGCTTGGCTGCCTTATTTTTGATCTAACAGGTTTTCAATATTCTCTTGAACTATTTTTAAACCTAAGTTTTATCTTCGTCTTTCTTTTTGGACTTCAGGGAGTGGCTGTAGTTTATTTCTTTTTAAGGAAAAGGCTTAGAAGTCTTGGTGCGGGAATTATTATATTTATTCTTTTAATTATGCCGCTAAGAAGTATGTTTACACTTTTTGGTCTTTTAGATCAGCTATTTAATTTTAGATTTAGGAATATAGGAAAGGGATTAAAATGAGAAATCGAGAAGATGCTATTTTTAAAATAAAGGATTTAATTTTTTCAGTTGTACTTCCATTTGGACTGAGTATTATTTTATTTTTCTTTTATAAACCTATTGGTTTAATTGGATTTATTTTGAGCTTTATATCAGGATTTGCCCTATATAAAGAAATTGAATATAAAAAGAAGGCTTTTTCTTCATATTTAGAAAATATCGATCAAGATTTTACAGATATTACTAAAACTGCTGTTTTTAAAATGCCTTTTCCTATGGCAATCTTTTATGGAAATGGTGAGATAATCTGGTATAATACGAGATTTAAGAAAATTTTTCCAGAATCAGAGATTTTGCATGAAGATATTAGAAAGCTTTTAAAAGATGTAAATATTAAAAAACTGAAGCTTGAAAATAAGGGAGATTCTTTTGATACTATTATAGATTTTAGGATTTATAAATTTTTCTACAATGTAGTTGAATCCAAACAGTTTATAGATAATAGGGCATTTTTAATCTATGGAATTGATAGGACAGATGACGAGAATCTTAAAAAGAAATACTTTGATGAAAGAACTTCTATAATGTCTTTAAATATTGACAATTTTGATGAGATTCAATCTCTTATTGGAGATGAAAACAAGCCAATAGTTTTTGCTGAAATTGATAAGGCGGTTAACTCTTTTGCCTTGGAATACAATGGTTTTTCAAGAAAATATGAAACTGACAAGTACCTACTTTTCTTTAACAAAAGAGATGTAGATAAGATGATTGTAGAAAAATTTCCTATTATGGAAAAAGTTCACAATATAGATGTTGAAAGTAAAATTAGCCCTACCTTATCTATTGGACTTGCTACAAACTTAGGTAATCCTCTTGAAGTTTTTAAAATTTCAAGACTTGCCTTAGATATTGCTCTAGGTAGGGGAGGAGACCAAGTTGTTGTAAATGATGGAGAAAATATTTCATATTACGGCGGAAAAAGTAAGGCTGTTGAAAAGTATAACAAGGTTAAGTCTAGAGTTATTTCCCATGCACTGGGCCAGCTTATTGACCAGTCGAATGTAGTTTATGTTACTGGCCACAAAAATCCTGATATGGACTCTTTTGGTTCTTGCCTAGGGATTTATGCCTTTGTTAAATCTAGAAGGACAGAATGTAAGATTCTTTTAGAGGAAATATCTCCTGCAATTGCCTCTATTTATGAATATGCGATTAAAAATATAGATGGACTAAGTAGGGATATTATAAAACCTGAAATAGCTCTTGACCAATCTACATCTAACGATTTAGTTATTGTCCTAGATAACCATAGAAAAAATTCTACAGAATCTCCAGAGCTTATTGATAAATTAGACCAGGTTGTTCTTATAGACCATCATAGGAGGGGACCTGACTATATTGAAAATCCAATTTTAACATATTTGGAGCCTTATGCTTCCTCAACTGCAGAGCTTGTTACGGAGCTTATTCAGTATTCTGAAGATAATATTGAAATAAATAATTTTTTTGCTGACGCACTACTTGCAGGTATAACTGTTGATACTAAAAAGTTTACTATTCAAACAGGTGTAAGAACTTTTGAAGCTGCTGCTCTTTTAAAGAGGTTTGGAGCAGACTCAATTGCTGTTAAGAAATTATTTAGAGAAGATGCTGATACTGTTAGAGATAGGTCGGATGTTGTAGCAAGTGCAAAAATTTATAAAAATAATATAGCTATTTCTAGATATGATAAAAATGAAAACAATTCTGTTCTTGTAGCTGCTCAATCAGCAGACTCTATGCTAGATATAAAGGGTGTTAAAGCATCTTTTGTACTAACTAGATTTGAAGATAAGATTCATATTTCTGGAAGAAGTGTTGGTGAGATTTCAGTTCAGTTAATTTTGGAAAAACTTGGCGGAGGAGGGCATCAGTCATCAGCTGGAGCTCAAATAAAAACAAGTAGTATGGATGAGGCAGAAAAGGCACTTAAGGGTGCTGTTGACGAATATTTAAGGGAGGAAAATAATGAAAGTAATTCTAAAAAGTGATGTTAATGGACTAGGTAAAAAGGGAGATCTTGTAAATGCAAAGGATGGCTATGCTAGAAACTTTCTTTTCGTAAAAGGACTTGCAGTTGAAGCTACAAGTGAAAATATGGCGATTTTAGAAGAAGAGCAAAAACTTGAAAAAGAAAGGATTGAAAAGGAAACTAAGGAGGCAAATGCTTTAAAAGATAGGATTGAAAGTATAGAAGTTTTAATTTCTCAAAAAGGCGGAAAGGGATCTAAACTTTTTGGGTCTGTTACTGCTATTGATATTTCAAATGCCCTTGGCAAAAATCATGGAATTAATATAGATAAGAAAAAGATAGAACTTAAGGGAAATATCAAGGAAGAAGGATCCTATACAATTCCTGTTAGGGTTTACAAGGATTTAACTGCTGATTTAAAAGTAGTAGTTAGAGTAGAGTAATGGACAAGACTATAAAGGAATTTCCCCATGACCTAGATGCAGAGCTTGCAGTTTTAGGGGTCATGATGCTTTCTGATGAGGGGATTTCTATAGCGGAGGAGATTTTAAACGCCGAAGATTTTTACGATAAGAGAAATCAGGAAATTTTTAGATCTATAATTAATCTATCTGCTAAAAATATAAAAGTCGACCCTATTCTTATATTGGAGGATTTGAAAAAAAGAGATCTTTCTGAAGAAATAGGTGGACTTGATTATATTATGGGTATAACAGCAGGTGTTTACTATTTAAGTCAAATTAGGCACTATGCAAATATAGTTGAAGAAAAATCTACCCTAAGAAAACTTATAGTTGCAGCCGATCAAATAATTTCAATGAGCTATGAGGACACTAAAGAGCGTGATGAGATTGTAGAGATTTCTGAAAAATTAATTTTCGATATAACTCAAAAATCACACGATGACGGCTTAGTAAGGGTAGGCAATTTAACATCTGAAGTTATTAAAAATATGTCTATTAGAAGCAGTTTAAATGGAGATATAACAGGTGTTACTACAGGACTTGTTGATCTTGATAATATGCTTTCTGGACTTCAAAAAAGTGATTTAGTTCTACTAGCTGCAAGGCCTTCAATGGGTAAAACAGCACTTGGAGTAAATATTGCTGTAAATGCTTCCTTAAATGAAAATCACGTTGCAATTTTTTCACTTGAAATGAGCAAGATGCAGCTAATGCAAAGAATTATATCTCAGTTATCTTTTGTAGATTTAACAGATATTATTACGGGAAATATAAGTGATTGGGACGAGATTTTAACTACTATTTCTGCTCTTGAGAAAATTGATTTATATATTGATGATACTCCATCAATTTCTCTATCGGAGCTTAGGGCAAAGTGCAGAAGACTCAAGGCTGAAAAGGGTTTAGATTTAATTGTAATTGACTACCTACAGCTAATGACAACAAAGGGAAGAACTGAAAATAGGCAGCTTGAAATCTCTGCTATTTCAAGAGGGCTAAAAGCCCTAGCTAAAGAGTTAAATGCTCCAGTTTTAGCTCTTGCTCAGCTATCTAGAGCGCCTGAACTTAGGCAAAACAAAAGACCGATTCTATCTGACCTAAGAGAATCTGGTGCTATCGAGCAGGATGCAGACGTTGTTATGATGCTTTATAGGGATGACTATTATAATGAAAACTCAGAAATACCAAACACCTGTGATGTAATAATTGCAAAACATAGAAATGGTCAAACTGGATCTGTTAGACTATTCTATAAAAAGACGATTACAAGATTTGCAGATATGCTTAAGGATGGCAAAGAGGAATAAGCGTGAAAAATTTTATAAAGGTTTTTTCTTATAAGGATTTAGTTTTTAGAAAATTAGAGTTAAATCATATAAATTTTATAAAAGAATGGGGAGTTCATGAATCTCCTCTTTTAGCTGACTACAACTTATCTCTTATGAGCCTTGCTTCTCTAAGTGTTTGGGTTAAGATTAGAGATACATCTTTTTCAAATCTTTACTATTCTATTTTTAAAGATGGGAAGATGATTGGCTATGTTGGTTTAAAGGATATTAAATTCTTTAGGAAAAAAGCTTATTTGGGTATTAGCCTTGACCCAAATTTTACATCAAAAGGATATGGAAGTATTATTTTAGAGGGCTTTTTAAAATATGCTTTTGAAAATCTAAATTTAAAAACTATATATTTGGATGTAAATGCCTTCAATGAAAGGGCTTTAAAATTATATAAAAAAATGGGCTTTAGAGAAAATGCAGAATATTTGGGAGAGTTTGGAGTTCCATTAAAGGATTTGGAAAATTTAGAAATTATACACAATGAAGATTATTTTATTATATATGGATCTAAACTTCTAAGTAGAATTATTGAGATGAAATTAGGGACTGGAGACTGGACTAGGAGGTTTTATGAGACTTAGCATAAGTGAATATGAGGTAGATATTTCTGAAACACCTATTGAAAATATGTTTATTAATCAGTTTCTTCCTGTCGCATCGGGAGATGATGTCAAGGTTTATATTTACCTTTACAAGTTAGCAAGAGAAAATAGGGAGATAGATCTTGAAAAAATTAGTGAGGAGCTAAATATATCTAGTTTGGATTTGCACAACTCACTATATTATTGGATAAATTTAGGTCTAATATCTATGAAAGACGAAGGATTTGAATTTGTTTCCATAAGAGAACTTTTTCTTGGAGTTAAAAAAGTTAATCAAGCTATTAATGATCCCTATCCAAATACAAAAGAAGACTTACAATCTAGTGAAGCTGAAAATATAGATATTAATGAATCTAATACTCTCATGTTTAGAGAAATTGAAAGGCTACTGGATACAAAACTTTTACCAAATGAAATTGAAAAAATCAACTCGCACTTGGATGAGTTTAAGCAGGATAGAGACCTTATTGTAACTGCTTTTAAGTATCTTGGAGATGAAGTTGGGAAGAAAAATGTAAACTATACAATAGCTGCTCTTAGAAATTGGGCAATAGATGGAGTTTTAACTGTTAAAGATTTTGAAGAGAAAATTATTGGAAGTGAAAAAAAAAGCTCCACGACCTAACAAAAAAAGAGAAAAGCTAAATTCTTCAAATAGGATAGGTAAGGATAAGGTTTTAGATTTACTTAAGAAAAAGCAAATGGAATCTTTAAGAAAAACAATGGATGGTGATGAGAATTAATATATATAAAAAAGTCAATGACACCATATTAAGTAGAAAATTAGAGGACAAAAAAAATAGGGAAATTAGAAAGAGAGAAGTTATAAAGAAGGTTCCAGAGTTTAGAGATTTAACTAAAAGAGAGGGAGAAATTTTATTTGAACTTGTATCCAATATTAAAAATAAAGAAATAAAATTAAAGCTCGAAGAAGAACTTGAAATTATTAAAGATAAAAAGAAAAGCCTGCTTGAAGAAAATGGATTTAGTAGTGACTATCTAGAAATGAGATATTACTGTCCAATTTGTAAGGATGAGGGAACAATTGGGACTAAAAACTGCTCCTGCAAAAATGAACTTATAAATAAAGAAATTTATAAACTTTCTGGCCTTTATAATAAAATAATCTATCAAAATTTCGATACTTTTGATTTAAATATTTTTAGGAAAAATAGAAAGGAAAATGAATTTATTTCTCCTTATGAAAATATGGAAGGTGTTGTAAAGATTGCAAAGGCATTTTGCCAAGATTTTAAAAATGGTAGGGCAAAAAATATTTTCTTTTATGGACAGGTTGGTACAGGTAAGACTTTTATTTTAAATTCAATTTCTAAGGAGATAATGGACAGCGGGAAAATAGTTTACTATGATACCGCCAACAGCCTATTTAACCTCTACACAGACTATCAATTTTCAAATTTTGAAGATAAGGAAAAATATAGAGATAAGATAGGACTTGTAGAAAAGTCAGATCTTCTTGTTATTGATGATCTTGGGGCAGAGCCGCTTAATAGTTTAAAGGCTTCTATATTTTTAGATATTTTAAGCAAGAGGAGCCTTTCAGCTAAAAATGTACTAATTTCTTCAAATCTTTCACCTTATGAGCTTGAGAATTTTTATGATGAAAGAGTCCGGTCTAGGATACTTGGAGAATATAATTGTTTAGAGATTTTTGGAGATGATTTAAGAATGAGAAGCTTAGGAGGTATGTTTTGATTGTAAATAGTGATAAATGTAGAGAAATTGACCACTATGCGATTAAGGTTTTGGAGATTCCATCAATTTTACTTATGGAAAACGCAGCACTTAAGGTCTTAAAACATATTGATACTGTTAGATTTTCCAAAATAGCAATTTGCTGCGGGCCTGGAAACAACGGAGCAGACGGACTTGCCATAGCTAGACATTTGGTTAATCTTGAGGTGGATTTAAGAGTTTATATTATTGGAGATATAAATGAAGATAATAAGGATTTTATGACATATTATAAAATTCTAAACAATTTAAAAGTTGATATAAGGACTATAGAAACTATAGAAGATATTGAAAACTTTGAAGATGATATTAGTAAGTACGAACTAATTGTAGATGCTATTTTTGGCACTGGACTTGAAAGACCTGTAAAGGGAGTTTTTGAATATATTATAGATATGATTAACCATTCAAAGAGAAAGATAATTTCTGTTGATGTACCTTCTGGATTAAATACTCAAAACGGAACTAGGATTGGTAGCGTTATTGATCCAGATATTTGCGTTACATTTCAGTATAGGAAGCCAGGAATGAAAGAAGAAAACTTTTCTAATATTATTGTTGAACCTATAAGTCTACCTAGAGAGGCTATAAAAAAAATACTAGGTTAGATTTGTAATAGAGAAGTTTTTTTGATATATTATATTTATCATTTTTAATTATTGGAGGAGACAAATGCTTGACATTAAGAGAATAAGGCTTGAAAAAGATGAGGTTATAGAGGCCTTAAAAAAGAGAAGAAAAGAATATCCAATAGAAGAAGTTTTAAAAGCAGATGAAAAAAGAAGAAATTTACTTACTGAAGTAGAAAAGAAGAAAGAGCTTCAAAACAAGGTTTCCAAAGAAATTCCTAAACTTAAAAAAGAGGGAAAGGATATTAGTGAGACTTTAAAGGAAATGAAGGAGCTTTCAGCTGAAATAGAAAGTGGAGATAGAGAGATTAGTGAGGTTGTAGAAGGTCTTAAAAATCTATTACTTCAAATTCCAAATACTCCAGATGAGTCTGTTCCAGATGGTGCAAGTGACGAAGACAACAAAGAAATTAGAAAATTTATGGAACCAACAAAGTTTTCTTTTGAACCTAAAGCCCACTGGGATCTTGGAGTAGATCTTGATATACTTGATTTTGAGAGAGCAACAAAGATTGCAGGCTCTAGATTTTCAATATTTAAAGGAAAGGGAGCAAGACTAGAAAGGGCATTAATTAATTTGATGCTTGATATGCATGCTGATCAAGGATATGAAGAGCTAAATGTTCCAGTTCTTGCAAATAGAGATTCTATGACTGGCACTGGACAGCTTCCAAAGTTTGAAGAGGATATGTTCTATCTTCCTTCAAAGGACTTTTATTTAATCCCAACAGCAGAAGTTCCTGTAACAAATTTAAGATCAGGAGAAATTTTAGATAATAAAGAACTACCTTTATATTATACAGCACATACAACTTGCTTTAGACAAGAAGCTGGTTCTGCTGGAAGAGATACTAGGGGTTTAATTAGAAATCACCAATTTGATAAAGTTGAAATGGTAAAATTAGTAGATGAAGAAACATCATTTGATGAACTTGAAAAGCTAACAAATGATGCTGAATCAATCCTACAAGCTTTAAAACTTCCATATAGAGTTGTAGTTCTTTGCGGGGCAGATTTAGGATTTTCTTCTACAAAGACTTACGATATAGAAGTTTGGATGCCATCTTATGGAAGGTATGTAGAAATATCTTCTTGTTCAAACTTTATAGACTTCCAAGCTAGGCGTGCAAATATTAAATATAGGGGAGAAGATGGAAAGCTAAGATTTGTTCATACACTTAATGGATCAGGCTTAGCAGTAGGTAGAACTTTTGCGGCAGTTATTGAAAATTATCAAAATGAAGATGGATCAATTACAGTCCCTGAAGTTCTTAGAAAATATATTGGGATAGATAAAATTGAAAAATAAAAAAATTGGATTTATAATTTTTGCCTTGGTGGGAATTCTTTTTTCAAGTTTTCCCACTAGGGTAAATGCTGAAGAACTTGGAATAGAACACAGGGTTAAGTCTTATCTAATCGGATCTTTTGAAGATGGAGAAATCTTAAACGAGTATAATAGCGATGAAGCTATGAATATGGCATCTGTATCAAAGCTTATGACCTATCTTGTTGTAAAGGATAGTATAGAAGAAGGAAAAATTAGCTTAGAAGATAAGGTTACTATTGATGAAAATATAGAGGCAGTTGAAGGATCAAGCTTCGAATTAAAAAAGGGCGAGGAAGTTAGCGTAAATGATCTCTTAAAGGGACTGATGGTAGTTTCTGGAAATGATGCTGCCTATGCTCTTGGCGTGCATACTGCTACAACAGAAGAAAAATTTGCAGACCTTATGAATCAAAAGGCAAAAGAGCTTGGGCTTAAAAATGCAAAATTCGTAAATGCTTCTGGTCTTCAAAGTGAAAAGGGTCAAAACACTCTTACCACAAAAGAAATATTTGAATTAGCTAGACACATTATAAAAAAATATCCTGAAATTTTAGACTATTCTAAGATTGAAGTTTTAAATATGCCTGAACGTAACTACACAGGATATTCCACAATTCCGCTTGTGGGAGAAGTTGCTGGAGTTGACGGCTTAAAGACAGGCTTTACAGAAGAAGCTGGTTACTGTTTAGTTTCCACTATAGATGCTAGAAAAACTCCTCAAAGAGGAGAATTTAGATTAATTACAGTAGTTATGGGAACTAGTTCAATGCAAGAAAGAAAAGACATAACTAAGTACTTAATTGATTATGCTCTTGAAAATTATAGTATAAGAACTATAATTGACGACAAGGCTCCCTATACTGAAATAGAGATAAATAGTGCAGAAAATAAAAATATAGAAATATTCCCAGCAAAATCTTATAAGACATTAGCTAGCAAATCAAATAAATATGTGTTAAAATCTAATATAGATAAAGAAATCAAACCTCCTTTAAAAAAGGGGGATAAGGTAGGAGAGCTTTCTCTTTTAAAAGAAGATAAGCTAGTAACTAAAGTTGACCTTATAGTCAATAGAGATGTAGAAAAAGCTGGAACTTTTTCCAGAATATTAAGAGCAATACAAAAATTCTTTACATCTTTAGGAAATTTATTAAGATAAGATATTAAGTAAAGTGTTTATACTTTACTTAAGCTTGTTGACAAAGCGGCAAAATCCAAAAGCTAGCGCTCCATACGAAAGAAATTGTAAGAAATTCAAATTGAAATAATCCGCCCGTAAACCAAACTGTTTGAGTGTTAGCGAGCTTGCGATTTACAGGATTATGAGATTTAGAATGTCTCAATTTCTGCAGTCGGATAAGCGTTTTTGGATTTTGTCTACACTCTGTTTAGTAAAGTATTTATACTTTATTTTTAAGCTCCCATAGTTAAGCAGGATATAACAGACCCCTCCTAAGGGTCAGTCATCAGTTCGAATCTGGTTGGGAGTGCCAAAGCTTCCCGGCATCAGCTGGGATTTTTTTATTGTAGGAAAGTTATAAAATATCTTATATTAAAATATATTAACTTATTTGTTTAAAGAAACTACTGGTCATTAAATTAAAAAAATGAAAGATAAAAAATTTAAAGATTAGCATATATTGAAAATAGATATAAATTCTAAAACTTATATATATTTTAAGCGCATTATAAAAATAAAAAACACAAACTAATTTTATTTAAAAAGAAATTAATGGAAAGTTTTTAGATTTTTATATAGATAATTAAGAAGGATTTTAGATATTTAAAAGCCATAAGATAAATAGCAAATAACTATTATTCTTATGGCTTTATTATTTTATTTATTTTTCTATATAGTCTTTAATAGCCTTTCTTATTGGGCTTTTACTTGCTTCACTTATAGTGGCTGCTTCATTATAATTTTCTACAAGCTGCCTTCCAATATTTTCTATAGATTTTTCTGAAACTTTTTTATATCCACTTTCAGTTAAATCGTCTAGCTCACCACTAAGTATTTTATCAATTTTATCCATAAAATCATCATTAGAATCTGCCTTGTAGATGTCCTTATTTTCTTCATAGTCATCAAATACTGGAAGGTTTCTAACTAGAGTTTTTACCCTTGAAGCTAGGGCTTCTAAAAGGACAATTCCTTCAGTTTCTTCATAACTTGGAAACAAAAATAAATCTACTGCTTGGTAGGCTACCCTCATATCATCTCTTTTTATATAGCCTGCAAAATTGCAATTTTTGGGGGCAGATTTTATTCTATCGGAAACTTCCTTTGGTATAAGACTTTTGTTGCAGGTACCAAACCAGATAAATTTATATTGGGGCATTTTTTCAGCAAATTCTATAAAATCCATTATGCCCTTTCTTTTAATTAAAAGGCCGGAACACATAATTACTTTATCCTCATTTGTATAGCCATATTTTTTTCTAAAATCTTCTTTTTCTTTTTTGTCAACCTTCCAATAAGATAAATCTATTCCATTGGAAATTACTTTAATTTCCTTATCAATTCCATAATTTCTTAAAAGCTTTTTGGAATAATTCGAAGGAGTAAGAATAAGGTCGGCTTTTCTATAACAAGCCATTATCCAAAATTTAAAAAGTGGGGATAGGAGATTAGAAAGTTTGAAAGAGTTTCTAAAATCTTCTTCAGTTGAGTGGGCATGATATACAACTGTTTTACCTCTTAATCTATTAAATACAGCTGCTAGATAAGATGAAAAAAAGACGGTATTAATATGAATAAGGTCATAATCGTCTCTTGGATTTAAGGTATAATCAAATCCCATAGATTTAAGGGCAAGAATTTGGTGGTCTCTTGCTCTACCTACTCCCGAGTATTTAATAAGATTTTGTTTATTTGAATAAATTAAAACTTTCATTTACTACTCCTAACGCAAATTTTTATAGAAAAATCTTTGCAAAAAATTTAAAAAGTTCAGTTATTCCATAAGTATATATAAAAAGCGTTATGGGTTTACCTAAAGATAATATTATAAAGAAATCTTTAAAAGACATATTTGAAAGGCCAGCAAGCATACATAGAAAATCTGCTGGTGATACTGGGAAAAACATCCCAAATGTAAATACTTTTTTAAAAGTATCTTTTTTATCTAAGTAACCTATATATTTTGCATATGTTTTTTTGCTTACTAAGGCTCTTACTAAGCCTCTTCCATATTTTCTGGCAAGAAAAAAATCTATTACAGAACCAATCATAATTCCTATAAAATTAAGAATAAAGCCAAATCCATTTCCAAAAACTAAGGCTCCAGCTGGGCAGGTTAATGCACCTGGTATAATTGGTATAACTGTTTGGATTATTTGTATTAGAATAAAAACCCAAGGTGCTCCTTTTCCAAGAGAGTCTAAAAAAGCTTTTAGCTTTTCCTGGTCTGTAAATAATCCCATCCTATATCCAACAATAGAAAAATATATTGTGATAATAACTCCTATTATAGAAAGTATAAGAGTTATGTAGTTAACTATTTTTTGTCCCCTACTTAATTCACCAATTTCTTTTTCATCAACTCTTCCTTCAGATTTTAATTCCTTAAGTTTGTTATATTTATTATCCTTAGAATTAAATTTTCCAAATTTCATATAATTTCACCGTTTTTATTATATCATGTAATAAATATATTTCATAATTTAATTTATAAATTCTTAATAATTTGATATAATCTTTAAATAAGAAGGTGAGATTTTTGAATACTATCCTAATAGCTGATTCAACTATGGAGCAAGTTAAAATTTTAGAATTTTTAATCCAAAGGAAAAAACTTGGAGATGTAATTGAAACTACTGATGATGGGCTTAAGGCTCTTGATCTTATTAGGGCTAATAGGCCAGATCTTGTAATTTTAGAGTATAGTTTAAAAACAATTGACGGAAATGAAGTTATGCGTAGGGCTAAAAAAGATGGCTTTACAGGTAAGTTTATAATGATTTCGGATAAAAAAGATAATGAGCTTATTACAAAAGCCTACAAGGAAGGAGCTTCTTTTTTTATTAGGAAGCCAATTAATCTAATAGAGGTAATTTTTGTAATTGAAAATGTTTTATCTCACCACAATAGCGAAAAATTTAAAATAGGAGTAGAAAGACTGTTAAATTATTCTGAAGATAAAAATATTATTCTTAAAGATGAGGATGATAGGGAGAATAATATAAGGCGAATACTTGTTGGGCTTGGGGTAAATGGATATGGAGGATATCAGGACCTACTTGATTTTATCCTAATAGCAAATGAGTTTGAAAAGGGAAATGAAAAAAATTATTCTCTTGAAGAAATCTATCAAACTATTGGAAAAAGAACTTCTAGGAATTCAAAAACAGTTCAGCAAAATATAAGAAGGTGCATACAAAGGGCAATGGATAATGTTGCCTTAGCTGGACTAGAAGATTATGATTCTATTTTATTTGACAGATATAGCCAGTCTCTTTTTGTTTTTTCAGAGCTTAGAAAGAGAATGAATTACTTAAATAAGGGAAGGGGAGATAAGGGAAAAATAAATATTAGAAAATTTGCTGAAGGAATATTTTTATTATCAAATGATTAGCCTACAAATTGTATTTATTTGTAGTATAGTGTAGGATCTGGATTATGATACAGATGCAAACGTTAATATTTTATAGGAGGAATGATTTATGGCTAAGGCGACTGTTGTTCTAGGTGTAATCGGCTCTGACTGTCATGCAGTTGGGAACAAAATATTAGATTACTCAATTTCTAGAGCAGGATACAATGTAATCAACATTGGTGTTTTGTCACCTCAAGAAGACTTCATAAACGCTGCAGTTGAAACTAATGCAGATGCAATACTAGTTTCTTCTCTTTATGGACAAGGAGAATTAGACTGCCAAGGTTTAAGAGAAAAGTGTGATGAAGCTGGTCTTAAGGGAATTAAACTTTATGTTGGCGGAAACATTGTTGTTGGAAAACAAGATTTTAATGAGGTTAAGAAAAGATTTCAAAAGATGGGATTCGATAGAATCTATCCACCAGGAACTTCAATTGAAACTACTTTGAGAGATTTAGCTGAAGATTTCCCTGATAATGAAGAGTAATTTTAGATGAGAAAATTAGGTAATTAGATGGAATGCTATTTATTTGTAGACTTTGGGTCTACTAATACTAAACTTACATTAATTGATATTGAAAAAGAAGAGATCGTTGCTACAGCAAAAAGTTATACTACTGTTGAAACAGATATAATGATTGGCTTTGATAAGGCACTTGAGACTATTAAAGAAAAAGCTGGAGAGGATTTTGAAATTGTTGAAAAACTTGCCTGCTCATCAGCTGCTGGAGGTCTTAAGATGATAGCTATAGGACTTGTAGAGGAACTTACAGCTGAAGCTGCAAAGAGGGCAGCCCTTGGAGCTGGTGCAAAGGTTATCAAAACTTACAATCAAAAACTCAATAATCTTGAGCTTGAAGAGATAAAAAATACAAATCTTGATATTATTTTGCTTGCTGGTGGAACTGACGGAGGTAATGAAGAAGTAATTATTCATAACGCTGAAATGCTTAAAAATATCGATGCACCTATTGTTGTTGCTGGTAATAAAAGTGCTGTAGATAAAATTAGCAAGGTCCTTGAAGGTAGAGATTTTTATATTGCTGAAAATGTAATGCCAAAGATTAATGTACTTAACGTTGAGTCTGCTAGAGATACAATTAGAGAAATTTTTATGACTAATATTGTTAAGGCAAGGGGCATGCAAAGAGTATTAGAAGAAATTTCAGAAATAGTTATGCCAACTCCCGCAGCAGTTTTAAAAGCGGCTGAGGTTTTAAGCCTTGGAACTGAAGATGAAGATGGACTTGGAGATATTGCAGTTGTCGATATTGGCGGGGCTACAACAGACGTTCATACAGCTTGCTCAGGAGATCCAACTAAAGCCGGAGTTTATCTAAGAGGACTAGAAGAACCTTTTGCTAAGAGAACTGTAGAAGGAGATCTTGGCATGAGATACTCTATAGAAGCTGCAGTTGAAGTTGCTGGAAAGAGAATGCTTAAATCTTATTTAGGAGACAAATATGAATATGACATTCTTGAAGAAGCTTCTAGTAGATATTTAAATCCTTCTTTTATAGCTGAAAATGAAAGAGATTTAAATTATGATACTGCCGTTGCAAAAGCCTTAACTAGAATTTCTGTTACAAGGCATGCTGGTCAAACTAAGGAAGTCTACTCTCCCGTTGGAGCAATTTTCCAACAAACTGGAAAAGATTTAACTGAATTACCGGTAGTAATTGGTACTGGTGGGATTTTAGTTTTCAATCCGAACCCTATAGAAATTCTTAAAGAGGCCTGCTTCAATATGGAAGAGCCAGAAAGTCTTAAACCTAAGAATCCAAAATTTTTCTTAGACAAGGAATATATTTTGAGTAGTATGGGACTTTTATCTTGCTTAGATAAAGATATGGCTGTTAGAATGATGAAAAAATATTTAGTAAAATTGGGGGAATAAATGAAAGTTCAAAATAAAAAAATACCTTTAGGTGAATTTATGGAGGAGAGGGAAGAAGTTTTAGCGACTTGGCCAACTGGTAAAGACGTAGACCTTGAAGATGCTATTGACTATTTAAAAAAACTTCCTGACCATAAGAATTTTGCAAAAAAACTTGAAAATGCAAAGCTAAAAGGAATAACACTAGCTCAACCAAGAGCTGGGGTTCCACTTGTTGACAAACATATTGAATTATTAAGATATTTGCAAGACGAAGGTGGAGCAGACCTACTTCCATCAACCATAGATGCCTATACAAGACAAAATAGATACGAAGAAGGCGAAAGGGGAATTCAAGAATCTGCAAGAGCAGGAAGAGCTATGATGAATGGTTTCCCAGCTGTAAATCATGGTGTAGCTAGATGTAGGGAAATTGTCGAAGCGGTTAATTTACCAGTTCAAGCAAGACATGGTACACCTGATTCTAGACTTTTAGCTGAAATCATTCACGCAGGTGGCTGGACATCAAATGAAGGTGGAGCAATTTCCTACAATATACCTTATGCAAAATCTGTTCCAATAGATAGATCAATTAAATTCTGGCAATACTGCGATAGGCTTGTTGGATATTATGAAGAAAATGGTATTTCTATAAACCGTGAACCATTTGGACCATTAACAGGTACTTTAGTTCCTCCATCTATTTCAAACTCTGTTGCTATTATTGAAGCACTTTTAGCTGCTGAACAAGGAGTTAAGTCAATAACAGTTGGATATGGACAATGCGGTAATTTAAATCAAGACGTTGCTGCTATAAGAGCTCTTGAATCTCAAACTAAATATTATTTAGATAAATTTGGTTATGACGGAATTTTAATAACTACAGTATTCCATCAATGGATGGGTGGATTCCCAGCAGATGAAGCAAGAGCATTTGGAGTTATTTCTCTTGGATCAACAGCTGCTGCCCTAGCAGGAGCAACTAAGGTTATAGTTAAAACTCCTCACGAAGCTTTTGGTATTCCAACAAAGGAAGCAAATGCAAGCGGTATAAAGGCAACAAAGATGGTATTAAACCTATTAGCTGAGCAAAGAATGTTAAATTCTAACGCACTTTTAAATGAGATAGAAATTATAAAAGCTGAAACTTCTTGTATTATTGACAAGGTTATAGAACTTGGTGGAGGGGACTTAGCTGAAGGAACTGTTAAAGGATTTGAAGCTGGAGTTATAGATATTCCTTTTGCACCTTCAAAATACAACGCAGGTCTTATGATGCCAGCTAGGGACAATGAAGGAAATATAAGATTCCTTATGACAGGAAACTTACCATTTACAAAAGATCTTAAAGATTTCAATAGAATGAAACTTGAAGAAAGAGCAAACTTTGAATATAGAGATGTAGATTTCCAAATGACTGTAGATGATGTATTTGCAGTTGGAAAAGGTAGATTAATAGGAAGAAAAGAGGATATGTAATATGAAAATTGTAGACGTTTTAGCAACACCAGGATTTACAGGATTTTATTTTGACGACCAAAAAGCTATTAAAATGGGAGCAGAACATGACGGAATGTTCTATATTGGAAAGCCAGTTACAGAAGGATTCAAAGAAATTAGAGTTGCTGGAGAATCTATCTCAGTTCTTTTAATTCTTGAAGATGGACAAGTAGCTCACGGAGATTGTGCAGCTGTTCAATATTCAGGAGCAGGCGGAAGAGATCCATTATTCTTAGCTAAAGATTTTATCCCTGTTATTGAAGGAGAAATCAAGGAAAAATTAGTTGGAAGAGAATTAACTTCATTTAAAGAACTTGCAGAAGAATTTGACCACTTAAAAATTGATGGAAAAAGACTTCATACTGCTATAAGATATGGAGTTACTCAAGCTCTTTTAGATGCTGTAGCTAAAGCAAGAAAAATCACTATGGCTGAAGTTGTAAAAGATGAATATAATACTGGCGTTGAAATAAAAAGAATTCCAATCTTTACTCAATCTGGTGATGATAGATATCTAAACGCTGACAAGATGATTATTAAAAAAGCAGACGTACTTCCTCATGGTCTTTTCAACAACGTTGAAGAAAAAACTGGTAAAGAAGGCGAAAAAGTTAAGAGATTATGTAATTTGGTTAAGAGATAGAATCTTAGATAAAAGAAGCGATGAATCATATAACCCAACTTTCCACATTGACGTTTATGGAACAATTGGTGACTTTACAAATAATGATGTTGAATATATGACAAAATATCTAAAGACACTTGAAGAAGCTGCAAAACCATTTAAGTTAAGAATAGAAGGCCCTATGGATATGGGAAATAAAGAAGACCAAATTAGAGTTCTTGCTGAGCTTACTAAATCACTTGATGACAATGGAATTCACGTAGAACTTGTAGCTGATGAATGGTGTAACACTTATGAAGACTGTGTTGATTTTGCAAAAGCTAAAGCTGGACACATGATTCAAATTAAAACTCCAGACCTTGGCGGTATCAACAACACAATTGAAGCTATATTAATGTGTAATAGAGAAGGCGTTCTTTCATACTGCGGAGGAACTTGCAATGAAACATCAAGATCAGCAGAAGTTATCGTTAACTGCTCTATGGCAGCAGGTGCAACTCAACAACTTGCTAAACCTGGTATGGGAGTAGATGAAGGATTTATGCTAGTAAACAACGAAATGGAAAGAGTAGTTAGACTAGCACAAAGGAATAAGAAATAGACATGAAAGAAGTTTCTTGTAAAGATATAACTACAGCTGTTAAGGCTATGGCTATTGAAATGAGCTACCTTTTACCAAATGACGTAAGAAAAAGGTTAGAAAAAGCTTAGAGCCGATGAAGACTGGGACTTAGCAAAAACAGTTCTAGATAGCATCCTTGAAAATGCAGACATAGCTAAGAATAGAAAAATCCCTATGTGTCAAGATACAGGAATGGTAGTTGCCTTTGTTGAAATTGGTCAAGAAGTAAAAATCGTAGATGGATTTATAGAAGATGCTATAAATGAAGGAGTTAGACAGGCTTACACAGAAGCTCTTTTAAGAAAATCTGTAGTAGCTGATCCAGTTTTAAACAGAGAAAACACTAAAGATAATACTCCAGCAGTTATTCATTATATAATGAAGCCTGGCGATGAGCTTAAAATAATGGTTGCAGCTAAAGGTTTTGGATCAGAAAATATGAGCCAACTAAAAATGTTAAAACCTGCAGATGGAATAGAGGGAGTTAAAGATTTTGTTCTAAAAGTTGTTGAAGAAGCTGGCCCAAATCCATGCCCTCCAATAGTTGTTGGAGTTGGTATTGGATCAAGCTTTGACAAAGTTGGATTTTTAGCAAAAAAAGCTGTAATGAGAGATATGGATACAAAAAATAGCGATCCTAGATATGCAGCTTTAGAAGAAGAACTTTTAGACAAAATAAACAAACTTGGAATAGGACCACAAGGCTATGGCGGAAGGGGAACCTGCTTAAGTGTAATGATTGAAACTTACCCTACTCACATTGCTGGTCTTCCTGTAGCTGTTAACATCAACTGCCATGCTACAAGACATAGAGAAGTTACTTTTTAGGAGGAAATATGAAAAAAATAAAAACTCCTGTTACTAGAGATGATTTAAAAGATTTAAAAATAGGCGATGTAGTAGAAATTACAGGGACAATCTACACAGCTAGAGATGCTGCACATAAAAGATTTGTTGACCTACTTGAAAAAGGCGAAGATCTTCCATTTGATCCAAAAGGTGCCTTTATATATTATGTTGGACCAACCCCAGCTCCAGAAGGAGAACCAATAGGATCATGCGGACCAACAACAAGTTATAGGATGGATCCATACACACCACAAATGCTTGATGTTGGACTTATGGGAATGATTGGTAAAGGAAAAAGAAGTAAGGAAGTTATAGATAAAATAGTTGAAAAGGGAGCAGTTTACTTTACAGCTATTGGAGGAGCAGCTGCCCTACTTAGATCAAGAGTAAAAGAAGCTAAGCTTATTTGCTATGAAGATCTAGGAGCAGAAGCAGTTAGAAAACTTTATGTTGAAGATTTTCCTGTTACAGTTACTATAGATTCAAAAGGCAATAACCTTTATGAAGTTGGAAGAAAAGCTTATTTAGAGTCAAAAAACAAATAGAATAATTTTTAAAACTAAAAGTAAAAGGCAGACTCATTTTGAGTTTGCCAATTTATTGACAAAGCAGCAAAATCCAAAAGGTAGCGTTCCATACGAAAGAAATTGTAAGAAATTTAAATTGAAATAATCCGCCCGTAAATCGCACTGTTTGAGCGTTAGCGAGTTTGCGATTTACAGGATTATGAGATTTAGAATTTCGGGGTTTCTGCAGTCGGAAAAGCGTTTTTGGATTTTGTCTACAATCTGGGCAGACTCATTTTGAGTCTGCCTTTTTTTAATTGAGTAAAATTAAAAATAAAATTTTTATAATCATAAGAATTTCTAAAATTAGAAAAAATATTCTTAAGTTTTTCTACAATATTAGAATTTAAAATATGATCCTAAAAATCATACCATTTATTAAATTATTACTAAAATTAACTTAAACAAACTATTGAAAAATATATTTTATTATGGTAACATATAGTATATAGATTAATATATATTTTCTATATAAGATTTAGAGTATTTAAAAAAAGGAGGTGAAATTTGAACTGACCCCAAAAAGTTGGACCTGAAAAACCAACTTTGAGGAGGTCATTTTTTTCATGGCAAAATATAGTACAGAATTTAAGATAAAAGTAGTTAATGCATATCTAAATAACGAAGGAGGATATGGAACTTTAGCTAAGAAATATGATATAAATGGTGCATCAATAGTTGAAAGATGGGTAAATTCATACAAAACACAAGGATATGAAGGCTTAAAAATTTCTAGAAAAAATAATAGTTACTCTTTCGAATTTAAGAAGAATATAGTAAACTTGTACTTAACAGGAGAAATGTCCTATCAAGAACTTTCTAATCAATTTAAGATTAATAATCCAGCGATCATTGCTAGATGGGTAATTGATTTTAGAAATCAAGGACTTGATGGACTTAGACCTAAAAAGAGAGGAAGACCTTCAAGTATGACTAAAGATAAAAATAATGAAAAAGAAAAAGAACAAGTAAAGAAAGAATATTCTAAGGAAGAGATAGACGAAATTGCTGAACTTAAAGATAAGCTTTACTGGGCACAAATGGAAATAGATTTTCTAAAAAAAAAAGATGGAATTAGAGGACGAGGAAGATCAGAAAATGAGAGAATGGCTAGAATAATTCACTCATTAAGAGAAAAATATCCACTAAAAGATTTACTTAAACAATTTAATTTTCCAAAATCAACATACATGTATTGGCAAAAAAGATTTGATAGAAAAAATAAAGATGAAGCCTTTGAGAATCAAATCAAGAAAATAAGAAAAGATAATCCAAACTATGGATACAGAAGAATACATGCGATGCTTAGAAGACTTGGAATTTTAATAAACAAGAAAAAAGTTCAAAGGTTGGTACAGAAGCTGAAACTTCAGGTAACAAACTTTGCACGTAAATCAAGAAAATATTACTCATACAAGGGAACAGTAGGTAAAGTAGCACCAAATAGGATAAAAAGAAGATTTAAAACATCTGTAGTACATCAAAAAATCACAACAGATACAAGTGAATTCAAATACTATGAAACAGATAAGTATGGGAATATGCAAGTAAAAAAACTTTACTTAAATCCTTTCTTGGATATGTTTAATGGAGAAATCATTAGCTATTCAATAACAACTTCACCATCATTAGAGGCAATAATAACGCCTCTTGAAGAAGCAATTTCAAAGACTTCAGATTGCAAGTTTAAAAGAATTTTCCATTCAGATCAAGGATGGGCATATCAATTAAAACAATATACTGAAAAATTAGAATCTAATGGAATTTTACAGAGTATGTCAAGAAAAGGAAATTGCTTAGATAATTCTCCTATGGAGAATTTCTTCGGGATATTAAAACAAGAAATTTACTATGGTAGAACGTTTAAATCATTTAACGAACTAAAAAAGACAATAGAAGAATATATAAAATATTACAATGAAGATAGAATAAAAGAAAAACTTGGATATTTAAGTCCAGTTGAATATAGGAAATTAAATGCAGCTTAGCTGCGATTTCCCCTAGGGGAAATATGAGGACAAAAAAACCAGAGACAAATATTTCTAAATGTCTCTGGTATAAAGTCCAACTTTTTGGGGTCACCTTAAATTTATGAAAAAGCTTAGTAGGATTTTACTTTTATCTTTATTACTAGCTCTAAGTTTCAGCACAAATGCTAAAGTTTTAGCAGACGATGAAGCTAGTGAGGTAGTATTAAGAGCTCCTGTATATGAATATTATCCTCATAAAGAAGTATTTTATTCTTATCAGGGATATAAAATTTGGAGAAGTATCGAAAGAGGTGGGCACCTTTATCAAGGATATATAAAGCTTACAAAATTTAAAAATGATATAATTAATAAAAATACAATATATATTTACGAAGGTACTCTTAAACTTGTTAGGTAAAATTTGGATAGGAGAAAATCCTATCCTTTTATAATCAAGGAGGGCATTATGCTTAATTTTGAATTAAAAAAGATTTTAAAATCAAAGCAGCCTATTATTATTATTTTACTAGCCTTATTTATGGCATTTAGTAGCTTTAGATCTATTGACATGAGACACTTCGTTATTGTTGCAAATGAAAAGATACCTTATTCAAGAGAGAGCTATCTAAATTACTTTGTAGAAAATATAGAGAAAACTGATTTAGATGAACAGGAGCAGAAAGAATTAAAAAGAGAAGCGATAAGCGAAGAATTTGCTTTTCTTGATGAGGCATACAAAGAATCCGAAGGTCTTAATGAAGAAAGAGCCTTTATACTTAGAGACGCCGCATTTAAATATGCAGAAAAACAGTTAGATATTATAAAAAAATATAATTTAAAAATACCTACTAGTATGCAAAAGGCAATAGAGTGGAATAATTTTGAAGAAGAAATTATAAAAAAATATAATACTTCTTTATATACAGGGCCATCCACTGTTTTAGCTTTAAATCCCTTTAGGATTTTAATTGAATCGACAAACTCGATTTTTGGGATAGTCCCAATATTATTAATTATAGTTTTATCACTAGCTATTACTGGAAAAGAAAAGTCGGATGGCAGCGCTTTATTTTCTAAATTTTCTCCAGTTAAGACAAATAAACTCATTTTCTCCAAGCTACTTACATCAATACTACTTGCTTTATTATATTCTATTTTTGCAGTTTTCTTTAGTTTAATCATTTCTAAAATGTATGGCTATAGCTGGTTAAATGGTCAGTATGAGATCTATAGGATATTCACTGAGGACGGAAGCTTTAAATATTATCTTGCCTATGAGCTTTTACTTAGGATAATTCTTATATTTTTATTTATGACAACTTTTTTTACTTCTGTAGGCATATATATCTCTAGTAAAAATGGAAATTTTGTTTCGAAAATTTTTATTATATCAACTATAGTTATTATATTAACTATACTTACAAAATCTTTTGATTCTTTTAGAACTATTTTTAATCCTATCTATAGTTTAAATATAAAAGAAAATATATTGGGATATATTATATATACAAATACTTCTAGTTTAGACGGACAAAATTATATTTATAGCAAAGGACAGTTACAATATATTATATATTTTTTCATTTCATTTATTTTTTTACATTTGAGTCAAAAAAATTGGTGGAATATTAAAAATGAGGAGAAAGCTAGCTTTAAAAAAGTAGAATCTTTATTTAATTTTGAAAAAGTTAAGATTTTATACAATAATTCCTTTAAAACACTAATACTAGCCACCCTATCAATCTTTTTAGTTATATTTATTTCTCTAATTGTAAAAGATATAAAAATGGATAAGGCTAATCAGCATACAAGATTAGCAGGTAATTTTGAACTAATGTTAAACAATTTAAAATATAATGCTGAACTTGTTGCTGATTTGTATGGAGATGATGTAAGTGGAGACGTAAAAAGTAAAATTGAAAAATATGAGAATTTATATAATGAAGCATTAAAAGCATATTCTTATTACAAAGAGGGAAATGGTAAGGATTATTATAATATAATGTTAACTGAATTAAATTACGATGAAAATGAAAATCATGATTCAATAGAGGGAAGAAATGCAGGTATTGCTACTTACTTCGAATCAAAAAAATTATATGAGTATTTATCTGAAAATAATATAAAGCCAGAGACAATTTCCTATACGATATTTATATCGGCATACGAAAAACTAATTCCAGAAGCTTTTTTATTTAAAGAAGATAATATATATTCTCATTCAGCCCTATATTTGCCAAGAAGACTCGAGAGAACTTATCCTATTGATTTATTAATTATAGGTATTATAAGTATGGTTGCCTTTGGCGCCTATACTTTTGATAAGGAGCATGGAAACCAAATCGAGCTTTTATATACTCAGCCTGTAACTAGACGTAAGTATCATATAAATAAAGTTGCCTCTTCATTTTTGGTTGGGCTTTTAACTCTTGCTATAATATTTGCTTTTATATTTTTATTTGGCTTAATATCAGGCGGCTTAGGAGATTATAGATTTCCAGTGTTAGAATATATAAAAGATATTGATCTCGAAACAATTCAGTCTAACACCGAAAGCTACTTTAAACTTATTCCAATATGGAGATATGATATCAAACTTTTTGTAATCTATGTTTTCCAAATTGGATTTTTGGCAAGTTTGGTAAGCTTTGTGTCAATATTTGTAAAAGAAAAGATGAAAGCTCTTGGACTATCTTTGGGCTTAACAGCTTTATTTACCTATATTCAGTCTACTATTAATAGTCCGATAAAAGCTTTTAGTCCATTTACCTATATGAGAGCAAGCACTCTAGCAAATGGAAGTTATATAATTAATAGCGGATTAAAAACAAATAATGTATATATTGGATTATGTGTACTTTTAATTTCATCAATTATTTTATTTTTTGCTGGTAGTTTTTTAGTTAAAAAAATAGATGTGAAATAAAAGTAAGTGTAAGAGAATTTTTTATATTCAGATTAAGTCTTATAAAGTATTATCTTTATATTTTTTGATTTGATGTAAAAAGTTCTCTTTTTTTGCTTAATAATTCTAATATCTAGAAGCTAATTATTTATTAATGATTTTAGGTATAAAATAATTATAATTTAAATAATTTTGCTTAGAAATTATAAGCGAAATTTAACGTAGAATACTATTTATTTACAAAAAAATTCCTCTATGGTATAATTACCCTTGTTAATAAATTATAAGGAGGAATTATGATGAAAAAATTATTGTTGTTACTTGCACTACTCGCTTTTACTGCTTGTTCAAATGACAGCCAAAAGCCTACAAATGAAACAAAGCCTAGCCAAAGTGAAAGTAAAACTGAAGGAGAAAAAGAAAATAAGGAAACTCCAGAAGGAAAAAAAGCAGATGAAGATGCTAAAGCAAACGAAGATGCCGAAGAGCTTCCATCTATCCTATTTGAAAGTGTGTATGAAGATTTAAAAGGACAAATTTTTAAAGTTGAAACAAATGCTCAGAAAGAGTATGATTTTGATGGTTTAGATTCCTACAAAGAAAAAGCTAAAAATGTTGTACTTGCAAAACTTATCGACAGGGAAGATTCTTCTAAGGAAGATGGTGATGACTACCCTAAAACTAAACTAAAAATTGAAATAGTTGACAGTTTATATGGGGATTTAAAGGTCGGCGAAACAAGTGTTTTTATGCCAGGAGCTATTATTTCATACGAAGATGTAAAAAACATGAACTATAAAGATGGATTGCCAAAGGGAATAGCTGACAAGAGTGAAGAAGACCTATCTAAATATAATTATCAAGTTGGTCCAAAATTCTATATTCAACCTAAAAAAGAACAAGCATATATTTTATTTTTAGATGAAAATAATACTGTTATTGGAGATGGACTTGGAAGTTTTGAAATAGTTGGTAATAGACAAGATGCTTATAAATTCCTTAAAGACTACAAAAAGGATAAGGAAATGATAGATAAGGAAAAAACAAGTTTTTCTCATGATATGGGTAAGGGAATTGAAAAATTCACTTTTGCAGAAATTTTAGATACTTTAAAATAGTTTATTTTAAATATCTTTAAAGGAAGTTAATATAATAAATATTTAAATTACAAAAAAAGAATGAAGGATAAATAATAAGGCTTCATTCTTTTTATTTTTAAGATTGTTTACTAAGTGCTTTTAAATTTGAATTTTTCAAAGTTTTAAAATATTCTATTAAGTTTAAATTTAGGCTAATTTAATTATTTTAAAAAAACTTAAATCTACTTTTTGTAAAATATAGTCCTATATATAAATTAGAAAATTTGGTATTAGGTAAAAACTACGAATTTTTGAAAATTATTATATAAAGTGAAGTGCATCATGAAACTCTATAAAGCATTTTAATCTAGGCTTGATAGAGGAACTCTTTAACTCTATTTATAATGAATAATTCTTGAAAGTTAGTCTAAATTTTTACTAGATATTTTTAAATCTTTTAAGATCACTTAATTTACAGACTAAAAAATCCTCTCTACTTTAAAGTGGGGAGGATATATTTTAATATAAGTCAAGAGTTTTTGTATCTGGTCCTAAAGAGTAGATAACATCTTTTCTTTCAACTATTATTTTAATCTTTTTTCTTACTAATTCATCATTTCTAATCTTTTTAAGTAGGTTATTGGATGGATTTATTGTGATAGGGTTTCCAGATAATCTAAACATAGAAAGGTCTCCCGTTGTATCACCATAAGAAAAAGATTTAGATAAGTCTATACTGTATTTTTCTACAAATTGCCTCATAGTTTTTAACTTATTAGATGAGTCCCACATTTTAAAATAATTGCCAGTAAAAAAATTATTCTTATCTATCTCATATATGGTTCCTAAAAAGTCAGTAACTTCATACTTTTTTGCTATATGGGATACTAAAAAATGAGGAGAACCAGATATAAAGAAAATTTTATGTCCCATTTTTTTATGAAATTCAAGTCTACTCCTGGTGTATTTATAGACTTCTTCAAACCCTGCTTCTACAACTTGTCTTGCAAGATGATCTATAAAGTCAAACTTAACTCCCTTTAGTGCCTTTGTATAGAGGGAGGCTATATTTTCCAAATAATCATCATAAAATGTGTGCCTTTTGTTGTAGGAATCGCTTATCGGTTTTACTTCGTTAACAAAGGTAAATATGTCTATTGTTTCAGTTTGGACAAGTTTTTCAAAGTGCTTTAACATTAGGCTGGTTCTTGTAAGAGTGCCATCTATATCAAAAAAAGCGCCTATCTCCATATTAACCTCCATACACATCGTTAAAGTAGTCTATCTTGTCATCATCCTCATCTTTTATTTTTTTGTCCTTATTTTCTTTTTTTATTTCTTTTTTATCCTTTACTTTCTTTTCTTTTTTAGCTTTATTTTTTTTATTCTTTGGCTTCCTATAGAGCTGCAAAATAAAAGCAAACATAAGTGAAACAAAGCCAGCAACAAACAAAACTCCAAAAGTCATAATTTTTTCTAAACCATAACTTTCAGTGATTTTTGGAAGCCCCAAATAAAGTTCGTAGATGCTTATGATAATTAAGAGAAATGGGGGTATATATTTAATGTAGGCATTTCTATTGGATATCCAATAAATTAAGTAAGTAACTAATATAGCGATTAGACCAGCTAGAGAAAATAAAAAGAAGTTCTGCCCATGGTCTAAAACGAGGTTTAATATTGATCTCATAATATCTCCTAGTTTAAAATTATTCATACTCATTATAACATAAAGGGCAAAAGACTTAAAGATTAGTAGATATTACTTGATAATATAAATAGAATTTGATATAATAAAACAAAATTTAATAATTGCCATGATAAAAGACAAGTAGAAAAGATTAAGCCTTACAGAGAGGGTATGCTGGCTGAGATTTACCTAAGAAAACTAATTTTTTTGAAACTACTTTTTAGCAATCTTTAAAGAGAATAAATTAGGGTGGAACCACGACGACTCATCGTCCCTTTTGGGAGATGGGTCTTTTATATTTTTAAAATAAAAAAGGAGGATATATGATAAAAATTACTTTTCCAGATGGAAATATCAAAGAATTTGAAAAGGGTGTACTTTTAAGTGACATTGCTAAGAGCATTTCTGAAGGACTTTATAGAAATAAGCTTGGAGCTGTTGTAAATGGCAGAACTATGGGCTTTAGGGAAAGAGTTGAAGAAGATGCTGAGGTAAGATTTGTAGATTTTGAAGATGAAGAAGGTAGAGACATTTTTAGACATACATCTTCTCATCTTATGGCATTAGCTGTTAAGAGGATTTTTCCAGGCGTGAAGTTTGCCATCGGCCCAGCTATAAAAGATGGATTTTACTATGATTTTGACCTAGAAGAAAAGCTTACTCCTGAAGATCTTGAAAAGATTGAAGGAGAAATGAAAAAAAGATTGTAGGGGAAAATCCTGAGCTTGAAAGATATGAGATGAAAAAAGATGAAGCGTTGGAATACTTTGAAAAGCTAGGTGAAGAGTTTAAGATAGACTTAATTGAACATCTTCCAGAGGGAGAAACTATTTCATTTTATAAGCTTGGTGAATTTATCGACCTTTGTAGAGGCCCTCACCTTGAAGATTTAAAGAAAATTAAGGCCTTTAAACTTCTTTCTATTGCAGGCGCTTACTGGAGAGGGGACGAAAATAACAAGATGCTTCAAAGGATCTACGGTACAAGTTTTCCAAAGAAAAAAGATCTTGATGAATATCTTGAAAGACTTGAAGAAGCTGAAAAGAGAGACCATAGAAAACTTGGCAGAGAACTTGACTTATTTTCTTTCCACGAAGAAGGTCCTGGATTCCCATTTTTCCATCCAAATGGAATGGTTCTTAAAAATGAGCTTTTAAAGTGGTGGAGAGATGTTTTAGTTAAAAATGGATATGGTGAGATTGAAACTCCTCTAATTTTAAACGAAGATTTATGGCATAGGTCTGGTCACTGGGATCACTACAAGGAAAATATGTATTTTACAAAAATAGATGACAAGGACTATGCAATTAAACCTATGAACTGTCCTGGATCTACTCTTGTTTATTCATCTTCTCCTCACTCTTATAGGGACCTACCAATTAGACTTTCAGAATTTGGTAAGGTTCATAGACACGAGCTTTCTGGAACTTTACACGGTTTATTTAGAGTTAGAACATTTACTCAAGATGATGCTCACGTTTATTGCTTAGAAGACCAAGTTGAGGATGAAGTTTTTAGAATGATTGACCTAGCTGATTATCTATATAGCACTTTTGGCTTTAAATATACAGTTGAACTTTCAACTAGACCAGAAGATTATATGGGAGATTTAGAAACTTGGGAAAAAGCTGAAGAATCTCTAAAGAAAGCCCTTGAAAAAAAAGGAATTGAATATAGGATAAATGAAGGAGATGGAGCTTTTTATGGCCCTAAGATAGATTTTCACTTAATGGATGCCATAGGAAGAGACTGGCAGTGTGGAACAATTCAGCTAGATTTTCAAATGCCAATCAATTTTGATTTAACTTATATAGATAAGGATGGAGAAAAAAATAGACCTGTTATGCTTCACAGAGCTCTTTTAGGATCAGTTGAAAGATTTCTAGGTATTTTAATTGAGCACTTTGCAGGTAAATTTCCAACTTGGTTAAATCCAGTTCAGGTAAAAATCCTACCTATTTCCGATAAATTTAATGATTATGCGGAAAAGATTAAAAAAGCCTATGAAGAAAAAGGCATAAGGGTAGAAGTTGACGATAGAGCAGAAAAAATTGGCCTAAAGATAAGACAAGCTCAATTAAATAAAATACCTTACTCTTTAATTGTTGGAGAAAAAGAAGAAGCTAATGAAGAAGTTTCCATAAGAAAAAGAGATGAAGGAGAAAAAGGTCAAAAGAATTATCTTGAATTTATGAATGAATTGTTAAAGGAAATAGAAGAAAAAAAGATAGGATTAAATATTTAAAAGCCAATTAAGTTTATAAGCTTAACTGGCTTTTTTTTTTATTATCTTAAATTATTTACTATCTCTAAAAAGAAATTTTGAAAAGCCAATTAGCTTAAAAATATTTGCAATAATTAAAAAATTATTTATCCTATTTATAGATCTACTAGCTTTAAATGTAAGACATTTTTATAAAAAATTAAGCCAATTAGAAACAGTCTTAGAGCTTTAGCTATAGATTTTAGTATTTATTTTGGTTCTATACTAAATAGTGTTGATGGAAATATCCATTGACACTATTTTTTAGTTTTTAGTGTAAAAAAATAGACATAACTTACACTTTCTCATAAAATATAGTCATCATCAATCTAATAAGGAGTGGTTTGTTATGTCTATTAATCTTAATTCTATCAGAGATATCTTAAATGTTAAAGATGATAATATTTCTTTTTCTAATAATTTTTATCTTAAAAAGAAGTTTAGGTATGTTGATTCTCATTTTTTCTATGCTTCTTTGTCTTATGTGCCTAGTGCTTGTCCTTGTTGTGGGTCTTCTTTTATGGATGAGTCGTCTTTTGTGGATCCTTATTGTAATTTGTCTAATGATCTTAAGAATTCTATTTTATTGGATTTAATGGAGGTTTATTCTCTTAAGTCTATTGCTAAAAGGTGGCATGTGTCTCCTTCTACTGTTTTAAGGGTTTTGGATTCTGTTCCGCCTCTTAAGAATAATTTTTCTTCTCTTCCTGAGTTTATTTGTATGGATGAGTTTAAGTCGGTTTAGAGTGTTGATTTTAATATGAGTTTTATTTTTATGGATGTTATTTCTAGAAAGGTTATTGATATTTTACCTGATAGGAGGATTCGTAGGCTTATTTCTTATTTTCAAAGGTATCCTATTGAGGTTAGAAGAAGGGTTAAGGGGGTTGTTATTGATATGTATGAGCCTTATATTTCTCTTATTCAGTCTGTTTTTCCTAATACTGTTATTATTTTCGATAGGTTTCATATTGTTCAAAATCTTACTCGTGCTTTGGATAAGACTAGGATTGCTGTTATGAACGGTTTTGCTCGTGACTCTCAAGAGTACAAGGTTTTAAAAAGGTATTGGAAGATGTTTTTAATGTATGAGTTTGATTTAAATACTAGTTATTTTATAAAGTATACTCATTTCAATAATCTTATGAGTCAGGTTTCTATTGTTTCTTTTATGAGAGATATTGATCCTGTTTTAGATGAGTCTTACAGGTGTGTTCAGAATATCATGGCTGCTATTAGGCTTTCTAATACTGATATGCTTTCTTCTTTGTTTGATATGAAGCTTAAATCTAGGGTTTCTCCTTATGTTAATGTGGCGATTGAAACTTGCAGGAAGAATGAGGAGCTTATTTTAAATGCTTGTAGATACAAGCTTTCTAATGGTCCTTTAGAGGGAAAGATCAACAAGATTAAACTTATTAAGAGAAATGCTTTTGGTCATAGAAATTTCTATAATTACAAGAAAAGAATAATTTTGGTCTTTGAAAAGTTTCAGTATATTGAAAATGGCCCAGACACTTTTGTCTGAGCCATTTGATAGTTATTTTCCTCTTCATCAACACTATTTGACAAAGAGCCTAAAGTAATTTATTGGTGAATTTGTTCTGCTAGTCTTTCTAGGGCTTCAACTGTTCTAACACCTGGAGTTATTTCAGATAGTCTTACCTTTATAAACCTATCATTTTTAACTGCATCTAGATCTTGTAGAAGTGGATTGTTTTTAATTTTTTCAACCTTGCTTCTAAAGTCATCATCATTTCTAATACTTTCACTATAGTCAACTATAATAAAGTATTCTGGATCTTCATTAACAATGTCTTCCCAGCTTGCTTGGCCCCAAGTTTGGTCTGAGCCTTTTCCTGATAAGACGTTATGAGCACCAATTAAATTTAAAATATTTGTTGTATAGCCTTCAAAAACTGTAAATGGTTTGTCGTCTTCTGAGTCAAAGATAAATACTCTTTTTTCTGGTAGGTCTTTTAACTTTTCTTGGACCTTAGCAAGTTTTTCACTTTGGTCAGCTACAAATTTTTCTGCATTTTCTTGTTTATCAAAGATTTCGCCTAAGGTTAATAGGTCTTTAAAGTTCATTTCCAAGTCTGCATCTGGATCAATCATAGATTGTGGAATCCAAATATTTACATTTGCATCAATAAGTTGTTGGGCAGGAATTCCACGTTTTGTAAATGGAACTGGCCAGCCTGTTACAAAGTCTGGTTCTTCTGCCATTAAAACTTCATATGAAGGCCACTTGTCAGAAAGAACTTTTACTTTGTTATAGGCTGCTTCTTGTTCAGGAAGGACGTCATCTTCTCTAAAAGCAGTTCCTGCCATTTGGTCTTCAAGGCCAAGGGCTAACATCATTTCAGTAGTTGCGAAGCTCATTGATACAGCTTTCTTTGGTGCTTCGTTTTGAGTGAATTCTACATCCTTGCCATCAAAATTTTGCTTCCAGCTAACTGGATATACAGTAGCTTGGCTTTCTTCTGCTGGTTTTTCTTCTGCCGGTTTTTCTGCAGATTGTTCTGTGCTTACTTGACTTTCTGGACTAACTTCAGTTTCCTTTGTTTCATTGACCTTGCCACATCCTGATAGGACTAAGACTAAGGCTAGTAGCATAAGTAATAACGATCTAAATCTTTTCATTTCTTCCTCCTTGTATTAATAATAGATAATAAATTCCGGATTTCTCAATATTTTGTAGTTTATTGAAAATGTTTCTAATAATAGTTCTTCAGTTAATATAGTCTTTGGTTGACCTTGGTGGATAAGTTTTCCCTCTTTCAAAATTATAATTTCGTCACAAAATTTCACTGCCATTTCCAAGTCATGTAAACTTATTAGACATAGGGCATTAAATTTTTTTAATGTCTCCATAAGTTCCACCTTGTATTTTATATCTAAGTGATTAGTCGGTTCGTCTAAAATTATTAATTGAGGTTGGCTGACTAATGCCTTGGCCAACATCACTCTTTGAAACTCACCGCCAGATAGGTTTTTAACTGACCTGGTTCTTAGGTCCTTTAGCTTTAGGTTTTTTATAGCTTGGTCAACTAATTTATAGTCTTGGTCATCATAGCTGGAAAAAAATTTTTTATAAGGATACCTGCCCATTAAAAGAACCTCTTCAACCCTGAGGTTCAGATCCATTTCCTTTTGAAATTGAGTAAGGACACTAACTTTTTGAAAAAATTTTCGACTATTGATTGTGCTTATGTCCACTCCATCAACAAAAATTTTTCCCTCAGTGTCTATTTCCCTATAAATATGTTTTAAAAGACTTGTCTTTCCTGACCCATTTGGTCCTAAGATGCCAATTATCTTCTTTCCTTCAAGGCTTAGATTAATATTATTTAGAATTTTCTTGTCTTTAATAATATAATCCAGGTTTTTTATTTGGATAATCATATATTCTTCTCCCTTGAGTTTAAAATGGAAATAAATATTGGCGCTCCAATAATACCTGTCATAACTCCAATTGGAAGTTCATTTGGTGAAAATACTGTTCGAGCAAAAGTATCTACAACCATAAGGCCCATTCCTCCAAGAAGAATAGAAGTCCACAAAAGGTCTTCGTGTTTTACTCCAATTATTTTTCTAGAAATGTGAGGAACAATTAGGCCTACAAAACCTATTACTCCAACCTTTGAAACTACTAAAGCAATGGCAAGGGAACTTACTATAATCAAATAGACTTGAAGTCTAAATAAATTTAAGCCTAAATTCTTTGCCGCCTGGTGACCTAGTAACAAAAGGTCTAGCTCTTTAATAATTAGTCTGTAAAATAAAATCAATATAACCAGACCAAAGGCTACTGGAAACAGATCTTTAAAGTGAATGCCAGACAGACTTCCTGTTGTCCAAAACATTGCTGACCTAACTTGGGCTTCGTTTCGCGATGAATAAATTAAAAATGTAGTCAAAGATGTAAAAAATGCATTTACTCCCATGCCTACTAGAACCAAACGAATAGTATCCTGGCTCCTGCCTTGTAAAAAAATAACTAAAACTGTTGCAAGACTAGCTCCAATAAAAGATGCCAAATAAACATTAAAGGGTCCAAAAAACCTAAACCATCCAAGGACAATTGCAGCCACTGCTCCTAATGAAGCACCAGCTGAAACCCCTAGGACATAAGGCTCGGCCAGAGGATTTTTTGTAATAGTCTGCATCAAAAGACCAACTATGGACAAAACTCCACCAGCCAAAAAGGCCATTAAAAGTCTTGGTGCTCTTATTTTAAAAATAATTAACTGTATTCGACTTGAAGTGTCGATAGAGAAATTGTTTTTAATAAAGCTAACTATTCCACTTATAACATCAGCAAAGTCCAAGTGTACACTACCGAAAAAAATACAAAGGAAAAATATAATTGGAAGCAAGAATATAAGTGTTAAGAATATAAGTCTTTTATTCATCTAAACCTCCGTTTACATTTTCCAGCCTTCCAAAGGCATAACAACAAAAACATTACTCCTTTCGAAAAAAATTTAGAATAAAAAAACGCCTTACCTTGAACCGAGGTAAAAATCGTAAAAACAAGTATTGGACTGATGCAAAAGCAAACACCATAGCGGCACTGTGTAGGACTCCCACCTACTTCCTTGTATATTCTATTGAGAATAATTATATCATATAAAATTTTTTATAACAATAGTAAAGTCCACTTGCCCAAGCTAACTTAAGCATCAGAAAATTTAAAGCTGACTTATTAAAAACTTACAATACCTTTCATTGTCTAGGATAATTTTATTACAATGACTATATCCCTTCCAAATTTTCATTAGGCTGTTTTTGAAATTTCTTCTCATAGCTTTCTTGGCAATATTTAAGCTTTTATCATTAGATCCATAGCAGAAAATACACTTCTCTTGGTCGTCTTTAGAAAGAAGTGGAAGCCTAACATAGGCACAAGCATGGATAATGTTTTTAATACTTTCCTTATCCATAGCGATAAAAGAATCCACCAAAACCTTACTAAGGTCGTCACCATAAATTTTGCTTATAAGGTCAACTGCGTAAGATTTGTCTCTAAGGGCATGCCTGTGCTTTGAAAGAACAAAGTTTTTAAAAATTCTTCTAAGAATAGAGATCCTTGAGATAGGCTGCAACCTTCAGAAATATATTTTTTAATTTCCAAATCCTTTTTGTTTAATAGACTTAATAAAACAACTCCACCTAAAGAAACACCAAAGGCCTAATCAATTTCGCCTATACCTTCATCAACTAAGTAGGCATAAATTTTTTCTCCTTCAATTTCAACAGAAAGAAAGCTTTCCTTAGACCTGCCGTGGCCTGCCATTTCGGGAATAATAATCCTAGAATCCTTTGGCATCTTGTCTGCAATTAAACTCTTAATAGCCTCGCTAGTAAATAACATTGGATGAATAAGTAATATAACTTTTTTCTCATCTTTATTTATATTAATAAAATTCATTTGTCCTCCTGTATGTAAAGGTATGAAAATATTTTTATAGGTGTAAATGATAATGGATGTCATTGGCTTAATTATAAGATATTTAAATATTAGTTTCAATTGAAATTATTCAGAGTTTATTATAGATTGATTTGAAAATAAAAAAGCTATTAGTCCATAATTTTGGTCTTTGAAAAGTTTCAGTATATTGAAAATGGCCCAGACACTTTTGTCTGAGCCATTTGATAGTTACTTTTCTCTTCATCAACACTATTTGACAAAGAGCCTTTATTTTTTAATCTGGTATATATTAGCACAAAAGCTTATTTTTAGCTAGGAAGCTGATCACTTTTTCCACTAAATAAACCAAAAAGACTACAAATTGCAACTACTCCTGCTGCGATTTTACCCCAAAGTGCAGTTTTGTTACATGGCATACTAGGATTCATACATACACCGATAATATTAGTAAAAGTTAAAAATAAAAGACAGGCTAAAACTAGATTTAAAAAATAAAATTTTTTAAATTCAACTTTACTCATAAGTAAAAGAATAGAAACTACTATTATTAAAAATGCTAGAACAAGTCCTAACTTGTCTGCATAAAAACATTTCATATTTACATTTTTTCCACTTACTAATTCAAGTTTTTTATCGCAAACTGGAGCCCAAATTCTAGATGCACCAATTAACAATAAAGAAGCAATAATTTGAATTATTCCTAAAATTTTTTTCATTTTTTCAACTCCTTTTATATATTTTTCAAAGATCCATCTTTAAGTAGGTAAGATTTACTAGCAAATTTAATTAAATCTTTGTTGTGAGTTACCATAACTACAGCTGAATTTTCTTTAGTTTTTTCTACGAGTAGATTCATAACGACATCCGACCATTTTTGATCAAGGTCATTTGTAGGTTCATCAGCTAAAATAAGTTTTGGCTTACAAATTATACTTCTAGCAAGACCAGCCCTTCTTCTTTGACCACCTGAAAGCTGAAAGGGTAGGAAATTTTCCCTGTCATCTAGACCTAGTTTTTTAAGTAAATCTGTTAATTCTTTAGAATCTATTTTCTTTTCTTTGCTAACAAACTCTATATTTTGTCTTAAAGTTAGGGCTTGAATTAGGTTAGATTCTTGAAATAAAAAGCCAATCTTTCTAGCTCTAATATTTGAAAGCCCTGAATCATTATACTCATCTATATTTTTTCCTTCAAAGAAGTATTTACCTTGGTCAGCTTTAAGTAGGGTTCCAATAAGGTAAAGAAGGGTACTTTTACCGCTTCCTGAAGGGCCTTCTATAATTATAAAATCACCCTCATTTACGGTTAGATTTAAATTGTATAGGGGAGTAACTTCTTCACCCATATTAAATTTTTTTACTATATTTTCTAATCTACATATTTCTTTCATTATATTTCCCCTTGCGTGATAGCTTCTCTTGGATCAAGTGATACGCTTTTTTTAATTGGATATATTGAGGATATAAATCCGATAATTAAAGAGAGTAATATTCCAGCTATAATACTTATAAGATTAGTTTTAAAATTCCAAATTCCAGGCGATAAACTAAACGAATTTTTAATCATATCTAGTATCATATTCATACAGAGGCTGGCAGATATACTGCCTATAAGGCCTCCAATAAAAGCCATTAAAGAACATTCTCCAAACATTTGAAGAAATATTTGACTTTTTCTAAAACCAAGTGCTCTAAGTAGTCCAATTTCTTTCTTCCTAGAGTTTACTAGTGAGTTAAATCTACCAAATAGGGATAAGATAGTTATAATTAGTGAACCAAGCCATACAAATATAAGTACCTTTATAACGGCCTTCATTTGATTTTGAAGACCCTTTATTGTTTCACCAGTTAAAACGACCTTTGCATCAATTCCACTATTTTCTAATTCCTTCTCAAAATCTTCCGCACTATAACCATCTTCAAGCTTTACTAAAATATTTGAAATAAAGTTACTTGGATCTTTGTCTTTCCAGAGATTTTCAGCTAAGAGTGATTCGCCGCTTATTTTTCTAAGTGTATCAATATTTAGAAAAATGGTATAATCCATGCCAGTTCCAGTTGCCTTGGTCTTGGCTTTAACATTAAAAGAATGTCCTAGAATTAGATATTTTTCTCCAACAAGACTTTCATCAAAATTGCTACCAAGAACTAAATCATCAGCATCTGAAAAGTCCGCATCATTTTCTAAATGAGATGATACTATAAAGTCTGTATTTGGATCAATTCCAACAATCCTAACTTCCTCTCCAGGTTCACAGCAAGAAAGTTCAAGGGTTTGAGAAAAAAATTGGCTAGAAATATTTTTTATTCCATCAAGTTTTTTTACATCGTCATATATTTCTTTTGGCATATAAACATTTTCTGGATAAGCTGTAAAAAGCAGCTCTCTATTTTCTATGCTGGCATATTTTGGAATTACCATAAGGTCTGCTCCCAGTTGTTCATTTGTAATTTTTAAACCATCACTTATTAGTATTAGACTTGCAAAAATTAAAGTAAATATAAAAATAGTTATTGAAACAATAAGAACTGTTAGTAGTGACTGCGATCTTCTTCTTTTAATATTGTTGTAGATTAGAGTTAAATTTCTCAATATCTTACCTCCGATAAATTATATGAGAATTATCCCACAATAGAATATTAATGTCAATTATTTTAAAACATTACTTTTAAATAATTGACATTAAATTTAATTTTTAAACTTAAAAAAATCTTAAAATTATTAAAAAAATCATCTTTTATTTTAATTGACAACTGAAATTATAAATATTCTATTCAATTAGAACATTCTTGACAATTGTTGGACGTAAGAATATAATAGGTTTTAACATAAAAGTTTTTAAGGAGGTTTATTTTTGGAAAATTTAGATAAAAATAATAAAAATGAATTAGAATATAATAATTTGAGCAGAAATGAACTTATTAAACTTGAAAGTAAGAAAAAAACTAAAAAAGATAAAATAATTGATGCTCTTTTTTTAAAATTACCATATATATCTGGAATTATTTGTATTCTCGAATATACTCTAATTCCAGATAATTCAATTAATCCAAATCCTATGACCTATATTTACTTTATTATTTGTCTTTTAGGTCTTTACTCAATATATTTGCTTTATGGACTTTTTAAAAAGAGAGCTAATAATCCTAGCACATTTGAAAAAGTTCGCTACAATGCTCCACTTTATACTGGAATTCTTTTATTTTTAGCTTTTTATGATTATCTTACACTTAAAACAGGGGTTCTAACTCAGCCCTTTGTTCCTTGTGTAAATCTTATATTAAATGCTGGGATAGGAGATTACAAACTTCTTCTTGACTGTGCAAAAAATACACTTATTTTGCTCTTCTTAGGATATTTTATAGGAGTAGTACTAGGCTTAATCACTGGTATTCTTTGCGGATATTCTAAAAGAGTTCACTACTGGGTAAGTCCAATCATAAGCATACTTGGACCTATACCAACTGCAACTTGGGTTCCTATTATGATGGTTATAGCTTCATCACTTTATGCTGGATCTGTTTTTATCATTGCACTAGGTTCATGGTTTGCAGTAACTGTTGCAACCATAACTGGAATTTCTAATGTAGATAAGGATTACTTTGAGGCAGCTAGAACTCTTGGTGCTACTTCTAAACAGCTTATTTCTAAAATAGCTATACCAGGAGCTGTTCCTTCAATCCTACAAGGATGTACTCAAGCTATGAGTTCAGCTTGCGTATCAATTCTTATTGCTGAAATGCTAGGTGTTAAGTCTGGACTTGGCTGGTATATGACTTGGCAAAAATCATGGGCTAGTTACGACAAAATGTTTGCAGCTTTAATAATAATCTGTATAGTATTTATTATTGTAACAAAGGGATTAAATAAAATTAAAAGCTACTTATTACGCTGGCAAGTTGGGGAGGGAAAATAATGGAGAATAATACTACTACCCTATATTTAGAAAATGTAAATAAGTCATTTGCTAAAATAGAACATGATACAGTAACCCACGCTCTTCACAATATTTCTTTAAAGCTAAATGAAGGAGAGTTTGTAAGTTTAGTTGGCCCTTCTGGCTGCGGAAAATCTACTATATTAAAGCTAGTTGCAGGACTTATTTATCCAACATCTGGAAGAGTTTTAGTTGATGGTAAGGAAGTTAAGGGTCCATCTCCAGATAGAGGAATGGTTTTTCAAAATCCAACCTTATTTCCTTGGCTAACTGTTGAGGATAATATTGCCTTTAGCTTAAAAGTTAGGGGAGTTTTGAAAAAAAACGATGAAAGGCTTGATAGGATGTTAAAAGTTATCGGCCTTGAAAATTTTAAAGATGACTATCCTAGACAACTTTCAGGTGGGATGGCACAAAGAGTCGCACTTGTAAGGTCTTTAATTAACGAACCTGAAATACTCCTTTTAGATGAACCTTTAGGGGCACTTGATGCTTTTACAAGGATGAATATGCAGGATGAAATTCTAAGAATGTGGAAACAGAGAAAGCAACTTGTTCTTATGGTAACTCATGATATAGATGAAGCTATTTATATGAGTACCAGAGTTATAGTTTTAGATACCAATCCTGGTAGAGTTGTCGATGATATAAAAATTGATCTACCATCTAATAGAGATAGGGCATCAGATAAATTTATTGAATATAGAAAAAGAATTCTAGATGAACTTCATTTTAGTAATTCAAATCAATCTGGCTTATAGGCATTTTGCTTATAAAATATATATTTAAAAATAGGAGGAATTATGAAAAAGAAAATTATATGCTACCTACTACTTTCATCACTATTATTAACTGCTTGTGGACCAAAAGACAAGACAAATAATGGAGCTGAAAAACCAAAGACAGAAGAAACAATGGGCGATAGGAAAAAGGCGGATAGCGAAGAAGAAGCTAAAATCGACCCAACAGTTGGTCAAGTTGACGATGTAGAAGTTAATGAACAAAAGGAACATATGGATTCATTTGAAGCTTCAACTTCAGGAAAATGGGAAGCAATGTTTGTTCCAATAGATGTTCCAGATAGAAAAATAGATTTAGCTAATAAAGATCTTACTCCAACAGCTGAAGAACTTGAAGAAATGAAAAAAGAACCAGCTTATGGAAAACCTGTTAAGTTCTATATGGAAGACGGATGTACTTCTGGCCCTACAGTTGCTGACCATCTTGGATATTACAAGGAAGCAGGATTTGAATCCGAAGGAGTTAAGGGAACTTCATCTCTAGAAGCAATAGGTACTGGACAAGCTACTATAGCTGTAGGACATATTGCTAAAAACTTAGTTCCTATTACAAATGGTGTAGATTTAACTTTTGTTGGTGGAGCACATATTGGTTGTAAATCACTTTATGTACTAGCTGATAGCAAATATAATAGCACAAAAGATTTAAAAGGCACTAGCATTGCAGTTCCAAATGGAATAGGTGCATCTGACTATAATATTACAAGTATTTTACTAGATGCTGATGGAATTAATCCTCAAAGTGAAGTAACTCTTACTCCTGTAGCAGCAGATGCTTGTATAGCAGCTATGGAAAGAGGAGAAATTTCTTCTGCTCTTTTAAGTGATACATTTGCTTACCACCTAGTAAAAGAAGGCAAATTAAAATGTATAAGATCATTACTTGATAGTGACTTTGCAAATCAAAATTGCTGCGTAGTATTTATGAATGGAACATTTGTTAAACAAAATCCTATGATAGCTAAGAAAATAACTCAAGCTGTTCAAAAAGCACACTCATATATGCGTGAAAATCCAGAAGAAGCAACTAAAATGCTTATCGACCAAGGATGGAACAGTGGAGATTATGAAATGAATGTTATGTTAAATAACTCACTACAATTTGGTCTATCAGACGAAATGACAGAAAGAACACTAAAAGAAGTTATTGGAAAATATATAAGACTTGGTCTAATAACTAGCACAGACAGCGTAGACGAAGTTATGGAAAAAGCTTGGACAAAAGTTCAATAATTCTTTATAAAAGAAAATTAGAATATTTCTAGAATAAAAACTAACCCAGGGATTATTATTCCTTGGGTTAGTTTTATTTAGGGAAAAAATAATACTGCTATATTTGAATCCATTTAAATAAATAGTTTAAAGTCTAGTATTTTAGCTATAAATTAATAACTATTATTAAAAATTACTTAAAAAAACTACTACATACATTTTTTAATTTTAGAATCTTAGAAAGGATTAGAAACTTAGCTTAAAAGTAGCTTTATAATTAGTAAAAGTAAGACTTTATTTTTTTCTACTCTACTAAGATTTTACTTCTTAATTTAAATGCTACAAAAAAAAGCAGAATGTCTTCTGCCTTAAAAAAAGCTAAATATTGAGCTTTTTTAAAATATAGAAAAAGCTTCTAATTTGTTATAATCAATATTTTCAAATAGGGAGGAAGAAAAAACGTATAATAAATAAGAAAAAGAAGCTTTTAAATTCTCTACAAGTATATATTACACTATTTAGATTAAATAAAGTTAAAGTACATGTAAAATTAAAGTTAAATAAATTAATAGAAAAGACTTAAGAAATTTATTCTTTTATAAGTAAAAAAAAGGCGGGAAACCCCGCCTCAGAGTGTAGACAAAATCCAAAAACGCTTTTCCGACTGCAGAAATTGAGAAATTCTAACTCTCATAATCCTGTAAATCGCAAACTCGCTAACGCTCAAACAGTGCGATTTACGGGCGGATTATTTCAATTTAAATTTCTTACAATTTCTTTCGTATGGAACGCTACCTTTTGGATTTTGCTACTTTGTCAACAACTTGAGGCGGGAAAACCCGCCTTTACTCGTTATCTATATTGCTTTTTACAATTCCAGATGAGCTAAAATAAGTTAAAAGTCCTGCTTTTGAATTTTTTAAATCATCTAAAGATTTAAATCCAAGTGCTAAATCTACATCTATAGGGCTATCGCCTAAAGTTACACTTCCAAAAACTCCATAGTTAAACTCATAAGTTTCACCATTTTTATCTTTAACAAGTTCATTTGTATAGAGCTGAACTGTTAGATTTTCGCTTGAGAGATCTCCCTTTTTTTCTAGAGCAAGAATTTCATTTATTGCAGCTTTTTTTATTTCTTCTTTAAATTCTTCAGCATAATTATCCTTTAGTTTAAAGTCATTTTCAACTTCTTCCATGAGCCTTTCACTAGCAGCATCACTATTTTGAGCCATAAATTCTTTTAACTCTTCAACAGTCATATTATGTTTTTTAGAAATTTCATTGTAAGCTGTATCTTCGTCCTCGTAATTTTCCATTTCCATATATATATCTTTAAAAAGTTTATAATCTTTTTCAGAAATGGAAGTATTTTGGCTTGAATTAGAGTCTTTGTTCGAAGGTTCATCTTCTTCTTTTTTATCTTTTGGATTTTCTTTTTTGTCTTTAGAATCCTTATCTTTATTTAGATCCTTTTTTTCTTCATCATTTTTATTTTTCTTTTCATCTTTATTCTTTTTTTCTACAAATTTTTCCTTTGAATCATTACTATCTTTTTTATCGTTTTCACTTATCTTTGTTTCTTTTTCTAAAGAATCTTTTGGATCTTTTTTGCTACAAGAGGCTAAAGATAAAATGACAAGAGTCATAATTAGTAGATTTTTAAATAATTTCAATCCTATTTTCTCCTAGTTAAATATTTTCTTTTAAATCTTCCAAGATTTTTAAAAGTTTAGGAAGTATATCTTCTATTACGCCATCTTTCATAGGATTTTTAAGATTTCCATCTTCTATTATTCCAAAGAAAGATTTTATACCTCCAGTTTTACAAATGTTAAGGTAGTCCTTAAAAGCCATTTGTCTATCGTCAAGTGATTTTAGTAAGAATTGGAAGGCTAAAACTTGAGCAAGAGTATAGTCTATATAATAGAAAGGAGTTGAGAAAATATGTCCTTGTCTATACCAATAAGTTCCCTTCTTTAAAAATTCATTGTCATCGTAGTCGATGTCTGGTCTATATTTTCTTTCAATTTCACTATATTTTCTTTTTCTTTCTTCTGGACTAGCGTATGGATTTTCATAAACCCAGTGCTGAAATTCATCTACAGTAACTCCATAAGGTATAAAGCTTATAGCACCATCAAGGTGTGAAAATTTAAATTTATTTGTATCTTCTCCAAAGAAAAGCTCCATCCAAGGCCAAGTTAAAAACTCCATACTCATAGAGTGGATTTCGCAGGCTTCATAAGTTGGCCATATATATTCCTCAAGTCTACCATCACTTGAAGTATATGATTGAAAAGCATGTCCTAATTCATGAGTTAAAACTTCCACATCATGAGTAGTTCCATTAAAGTTTGCGAAAACGAAAGGAGCATTATATTCATCTAAGGTTGTACAGTAGCCGCCTCCAGCCTTACCAGGTTTACTTTCTAGGTCAAAAAGTTCTTTTTCAGTCATAAAATCTATGAATTTTGCAGTTTCATTAGAAAGCTCGTGGTACATTTTTTTAGCTTTTTCTAATTTTTCTTCTGTGCTTCCTTTAGGGAAGGCATTTCCGTCTTTAAATTTAAATGAAGTATCATAGTATTTTAGAGAATCTAGACAGGTTCTTTCTTTTTGCATTTCCCTAAGTTTTAAATAAACAGGTGTTACATATTCCCTTACAAAATCTCTATACTTTGCTACATCTTCCTTGTTATAGTCTACTCTCATAAGATTTTTATATTGGTAGTCAATGAATGAATCATAGCCAAGAGCCTTAGCCATTTCATGTCTTTGTTTAACAAGCTGATCGTAGATATTATCAAATTTTTCTTCATTATCTATAAAGAACTTAGTAGTAAGCTCTGATACTTCCTTTCTTTCCTTCCTATCTTCAGATTGAGAAAAAGGAGTTAACTGAGAAAGATTATATATTTTTCCCTTGTACTCTATTTCAGCTGAAGCTATAAGCTCGTCATATTCAGTAGTTAGTTTATTTATTTTTTGAAGATACTCAATACCTTCTTCCTTAAAAATAGTGAAACATTCCAAAAGTTCAAAGTAATGTTTTCCAAAAAAGCCTTCAAGTTCTTTTCTAAATTTAGAAGAAAGAATTTCTTCATAAAATTTATTTTTGCAAACATCGTAGATTGGTAGATGTTCATCTAAAAAGTCTTTTTCAGCCTTATAGAAACTATCCTTAGTATCTATACTATTTCTTATAAAGCATAGGGAACAAGTGGTAGAAAGCTCCTTATTTTTTTTATCAAAATTAAGAATAATTTCTTTAGCTTCTTCTGCACTTTTAGCATTTATAAATTTCTCTCTTAAATCATTTAAAAAATTAATTTCTTTATCAAAATCAATTCTTTCATATTTATAATCTTTAAATTTTGTAGTATCCATTTAATCACCTCAAGACAATTTTATATCACTAATAAAAACTTATCAAGCAAAATAAATAAATGAGTAAAAAAATATTAAATTAAAATATATTAATTTTATTTTTTAAATTTTATTTACATTAATTTTAGTAATTATATTTTATTTTAGAATTTCTATTATATTTTTAAATGATAAGAAAACTTTATCGCAAAAATTTATATAATAGTTAAAAAGTTAAAAAAATGATATTTGACAATTTAAAAAATCTATGATATTATAAAAATAAGCTTGGTTTTTGATTTAATTATTCTTAAGTTATTAATAAATCTTATGGATAAATTAAATATATCTATCAAAGACTGAGTAGATTTTAAAAATCCACGCAAATTATAAAAAAATTATATTGACTTTTGATATAAGTGTTGTATATTTGCAAATGTGGGTATATAATAATAGTGAGGATGGATATAAATATTATCTGTCCCTCGTTATAAGTAAACCTTATAGGTTAAAATTAGTCTAAAAAATTAGGAGGTGAGTTTATGCGTCTTGAATTAGGAAATATCCTTATTAATGATGTTCAATTCGGAGAAAAAACTAAAGTAGAAGATCATGTACTTTATGTAAACAAACAAGAGATAATTGATCTTGTAATGGAAGATGAACACATCACAAATGTAGACGTAGAACTAGCAAGACCTGGTGAGAGTGTAAGAATCACACCAGTAAAGGACGTTATTGAACCACGTGTTAAGGTTGATGGACCAGGCGGAGTATTCCCTGGAATGATCAACAATGTTGTACAAGTTGGTTCAGGCAGAACTCATGTATTAAAGGGTGCTGCTGTTATGACAGTTGGTAAGGTTGTCGGATTCCAAGAAGGAATCGTTGACATGACTGGCCCAGGAGCAGATTTTACTCCATTTTCAAAACTAAACAATGTTGTTTTAAACATTACTAGAGATGAAAAACTAGAATCACATGCTCATGAAAAGGCTATTAGAATGGCTGGCCTAAAAGTTGCAGCTTATCTTGGAGAAGCTGGTAGAGAAGTTGAACCAGATGAAGTTGAAACTTTCGAAACTAAGCCTATCTTCGAACAAGCTAAAGAATATCCAGATCTACCAAAGGTAGTTTATGTTCAAATGATTCAAACACAAGGACTTCTTCATGACACTTATGTTTATGGAGTAGATGGAAAACAAATTATTCCAACAATCCTTTATCCAACAGAATCAATGGACGGAGCTATTTGCTCAGGTAACTGTGTATCTGCTTGCGATAAGAATACAACTTACCATCACCAAAACAATCCAGTTGTTAGAGCTCTTTATGGAAAACATGGAAAAGATATCAACTTCATGGGAGTTATCGTTACAAACGAAAACGTATATTTAGCTGACAAGGAAAGATCATCTAATATGACAGCTAAATTAGCTGAATTCTTAGGAGCAGATGGGGCTGTAGTATCTCAAGAAGGTTTTGGTAACCCAGATACTGACCTTATTATGAACTCTAAGAAACTAGCAGCAAAAGGCATTGCTCAAGTTATTATAACTGATGAATATGCAGGAAGAGACGGAGCTTCTCAATCATTAGCTGACTCAGACCCAGCAGCAGATGCTTGCGTTACTGGTGGAAATGCTAACGAAGTAATCGTACTTCCAAAGCTTGACAAGGTTATAGGTACTCTTGATTATGTTGACATTATCGCTGGTGGTGCTGCGGGATCACTAAGAGATGATGGATCAATAGAAGTTGAAATCCAAGCTATTACTGGAGCTACAAACGAACTTGGATTTAATAAGATGTCTGCAACAGGATATTAATATTATATTAATATCTAAGTAACAAATTAACTAATTATTAAAAGTTCAAATTTTAAATTTGGCAAAATATTAAAAGGATAACGAAAGGAGATCGAAAAATGGCAATTTTTCAAGAAGGAAGAAAAGTCATCATTATCGGTGATAGAGATGGCGTTCCAGGACCTGCTATAGAAGAATGCGTTAAGACAACTCCTGCTGAAGTTATATTTTCAGCTACAGAGTGTTTCGTCTGAACCGCTGCAGGGGCAATGGACCTAGAAAATCAAAAGAGGGTTAAAGAGCTTGCTGAAAAGTATGGCGCTGAAAACATCGTAGTAGTTTTAGGAGGATCAGAAGCTGATTCTACAGCATTAGCTGCTGAAACTGTTACAGGTGGAGACCCAACTTTCGCAGGTGCATTGTCAGGAGTCCAGTTGGGACTAAGAGTTTATCACGCAGTAGAACCGCAATTCAAAGAAGAAGTAGACGAAAGTGTTTACGAAGACCAAGTTGGTATGATGGAAATGGTTCTTGATGTTGACGAAATAACTGAAGCTATCACAGAAATAAGAGACGAACTTACTCAATTTAAAGACTAATTAAAAAAATATATATAACGAGAGGGGTGAAATTAATGGGTAAATTAAAAATTGTTCATTATATTAACCAATTCTTCGCAGGTATCGGTGGAGAAGAAAAAGCTGACATCGAACCTTTAGTAAAAGAAGAAGTTATCGGACCTGGTCTTGCGATTCAAGCAGGATTTAAGGACGAAGCTGAGATTGTTGCTACAGTAATTTGTGGGGACTCATATTTCGGCGAAAACATGGATAAAGCAAAAGAAACTATCCTTGAAATGGTTAAGAAATATGATCCAGATTTATTCATTGCGGGACCTGCTTTTAACGCTGGTAGATACGGAGTTGCAGCAGGTGCTATAACACAAGCAGTACAAGAGGAACTTGGAATTCCAGCTATAACTGGAATGTACATCGAAAACCCAGGTGCCGACATGTACAAAAAAGATATTTATATAGTATCAACAAAAAACAGTGCTGCAGGTATGAGAGCAGCCATGAAAAGTCTTATTCCTTTGGCTAAGAAACTTGTTCACGGAGAAGAAATTGGTTCTCCAGATGAAGAAGGCTATATAGCTAGAGGTGTTAGAAAGAACATTTGGAGAGATAAGGTTGGTGCTGAAAGAGCTGCCGACATGCTTGTTAAGAAGTTAAGAGGAGAAGAATTCGTTACAGAATATCCAATGCCTAACTTCGACAAGGTAGATCCAAATCCAGCAGTTAAAGATATTACTAAGGCAACTATTGCTATAGTATCTTCAGGTGGACCAGTTCCATTTGGTAACCCTGACCATATTGAATCATCTTCAGCTTCTCACTATGGAAAGTATGATATTGAAGGCGTTGATGATTTAACTGAAGGAAAATGGGCTACAGCTCACGGTGGATATGACCCATCTTACGCTAACCAAGACCTTGACAGAGTTATTCCAGTTGACGTTCTTAGAAAATATGAAAAAGAAGGTAAGATTGGAAAACTTCATAGATATTTCTATTCAACTGTAGGTAACGGAACTTCAGTTGCTAATGCAAAAGCTTTTGCAGAAGAATTCTCAAAAGAATTAGTTGCAGATGGAGTAGACGCAGTTATTTTAACTTCTACGTGAGGTACTTGTACACGTTGCGGTGCAACAATGTATAAAGAAGTTGAAAGAGCTGGAATCCCAGTTGTTCACGTATGTACAGTAACTCCTATTTCATTAACAGTAGGTGCTAACAGAATTGTTCCTGCTGTAGCTATTCCTCACCCATTAGGAGATCCAAAACTTTCTCATGAGGAAGAATTCCACTTAAGAGAAAAAATCGTTGATGAAGCTCTTAGAGCTCTTCAAACAGAAGTTGATGGACAAACTGTATTTAATTCAGTATTTTAAGATTTAAATTTAGGGGTGATTTACTCACCCCTTTTTTTAGCTTAATATATAATAAATTAATTGGAGGTATTTAATGGTTAAACCGGTATTAAAAGCTGCAAGTTATGTACTAGTTCATACACCAGATATGATTATGAATAATGGTACAACTCAAACTACTGAAAAAGTAGTTAATCCTGATTCAGAATATTTAAAGGAAGCTCCTAAGCACATTAGAACTTTCGAACAAGTTGTAAACTATCTTCCAAACCAAGTTTACATTGGAAATGAATACTATGGAAAATTAAAAGAAGTTAAACAACCTTGGACAGACGAAGACAAATATCTAACTGGTGCTTCAAAGGACGGTAAAAAAGGTGAAATTCTTCCTCAAGAAGAATTCATTGGTCTTATTAAGATATGTGACGTATTTGACCTAGTACATCTTTCAAAAGAATTTACAGCTGTAGTAAAAGAAAAGCTTACAAACCACAAACTAATAGGCGATAACTTAATAGCTAGATTAGGTGAAGGAGACGATCCTGAATTTATTCAAAAGCTTGTTGATGATCATGCTGAAGGTCTATATAATCAAGATAAGTTAGTAGGATGTGTAAAGAGAGCTCATGACGTTGATGTTAACCTTTCAGCTCATGTAATGTTTGAAAATCTTGTTGCTAAGGCATCAGGACTTATTGCTGCTCTAAACCTTATTGACAAAAATAATATTGATCCTAATTCAGTTGAATATGTAATCGAATGTTCAGAAGAAGCCTGCGGTGATATGAACCAAAGAGGTGGAGGAAACTTTGCAAAGTCCGTTGCAGAACTTGCAGGATTTACAAATGCTTCTGGTTCTGACGCTAGAGGTTTCTGTGCTGCGCCAACTCATGCATTAATCCAAGCAACTTCACACGTTGCAGCTGGAACTTTCAAGAATGTTGTAGTTCTTGCTGGTGGATCAACTGCAAAACTAGGTATGAATGGTAAAGACCACGTTAAGAAGGGTCTACCAATTATTGAAGACGTAGTTGGAGCTTTTGCTGCACTTATAAGTGAAAATGACGGAGTATCTCCAATTTTAAGAAATGACTTAGTAGGTAGACATACTGTTGGAACAGGTTCATCTCCTCAAGCAGTTATAACATCTTTAGTTACAAATCCACTTGAAAAAGCTGGACTTACTGTTAAGGATGTTGACAGATACTCTTCAGAAATGCAAAACCCAGACATAACTAAGCCAGCAGGAGCAGGAGATGTTCCAGCAGCAAACATGAAGATGATTGGTGCTCTTGGAGTTATGAAAAAACAACTAGAAAAGAAAGAAATGCCAGCATTTATCGCAGAATCTGGTATGGAAGGTTGGGCTCCAACTCAAGGACATATCCCATCAGGTGCTCCATATTTTGGATTCTGTATAGATGACTTAACTACAGGAGATTTAAATAGAGCTATGATTATAGGTAAGGGTTCATTGTTCCTAGGAAGAATGACAAACCTATTTGATGGTGTTTCTATAATTCTTGAAAGAAATAATGGAGAAGCTGAAGAAGAACAAGGCGGACTACCAAAAGAAGAAATCAAAAAACAAGTTGCTGAAGCTATGAGGGACTTTGCTAAGTCTTTAATTGAAGGGTAAGGTGATAAAATGACTGACGTTAAAAAAATGATTGGTCAAGTCTTTGAAGAAATTGCCGATGGTATCGAAAGCGGTTCATTTGGAAAGAAGGCTGTTGTCGCCGTAACTACTTTAGGTTCAGAACATGGAGTAGAAAATGTTGTTAAAGGTGCAGAACTTGCACAAAAAAAGGATCCATCAATTGAAGTTCGTTTAATCGGACCAAAGGTAGAAACTTCTTTAAAACAATATGAAGCTAATACTGATGAAGAAGGATATAAAGTGATGGAAGAATTATTAGACTCTGGAGAAATTGGTGCCTGCGTTACTATGCACTACAACTTTCCAATCGGAGTATCAACAGTAGGTAGAACAGTTACACCTGCATTTGCAAGAGAAATGTATGTGGCTACAACTACTGGTACTTCTTCTGCTCATAGAATTGAAGCAATGGTAAAGAATGGTATCTATGGTCTAATAGCAGCAAAAACAGCTGGAGTTAAAAGACCAAGCCTTGGAATTCTAAATGTTGATGGAGCCAATCAAGTAGAAAGAGCTTTTAATCAATTAAAAGAAAATGGATTTGATTTTGATTTTGCTGAATCTCATAGAGCTGACGGCGGAGTTAAAATGAGAGGAAATGATGTTCTACAAGGAACTCCAGATGTTTTAGTTACTGATACACTTACAGGAAATATCCTTATGAAGATGTTCTCATCTTTCACTACTGGTGGAGGATTTGAAGCACATGGATATGGTTATGGTCCTGGTATTGGTGAAGACTATAATAGAACAATTTTAATTGTATCAAGAGCATCAGGATATCCAGTTATTGCTAATGCTTTAATATATGCAGCTGATTTAGTTAAGGGAGACTTAGGAAAAGTTTCTAAGGAAGTCTTCAAGAATGCTAAAGCGGCTGGTCTTGATAAAATTTTAGATTCATTTAAAGAAACTAAAAAAGAAGAAAAAGAAGATGAAGAAATAACAGCTCCAGCTAAAGAAATTGTATCTGAAGCGATTGCTGGTATTGATATTCTTGAACTTGAAGATGCAACACATAAACTTTGGAAAAATGGAATCTATGCAGAAAGTGGAATGGGATGCACAGGTCCAGTAATTATGGTTTCTAAAGAAAAGATTCAAGAAGCAAAAGAAGTTTTAAAAGCTGAAGGATATATGTAATAAAATTATAAATCCAGCCAATTTTGGCTGGATTTTTTACTTTCTATATATTCTTTTTTTAAAATAAAACTAAGAAAATACTCGAAGAATTTTAATAAGTTTTTTAAAAATAAAATATTATTAGAGAAATTATTTAATTTTACTTTTCATATAAGAGATGGAGATAGAATTTTGCTTCCTCTTATTTTTATTCTACTTTCCATAAATATCTATTAAGTCGCTAACTAAAGAGTAGGCAGTTTCTCTGCCGCCTGCTCCCATGCCCTTTATGACAATTTCTCCAGCATTTTCTGTAAAAAAAACAATAGCATTTTCACCACCCTTTAATGAACCTAAAATAGAATTTTTCTCAAGCTCTTCTGGTCTTACATAGATTTTTCCATTTTTATCTCCATAACCAATAAGCTTTATAGTCTTACCACTTTTTAAAGCGTCTTTTATTCTATCTTCATTTATTTTTCTTATACCAATGGTTTCAATTTCTTCTTCCTTAAAGAATTTATCAAATAGGAGAGAAGAGGTGATATTTATCTTTCTCATGGTATCTATTCCATCTATATCAGCTGATGGATCAGCTTCAGCGTAGCCTTTTTCTTTTGCTAATTCAAGTGCTTTTTCAAAAGAAAGCCCATTTTCAATTTGACTTAAGATAAAGTTGGATGTGCCATTTAATACTCCAATTACTTTTTTTACTCCTCCAGCTGCCTTTAGTTTTTCTATATTTGAAAGAATGGGAATAGCACCCCCAACTGCTCCTTCAAATTTTAAGCTTGCCTTAGATTTTTTACTTGTAAGAATCAACCTTTCCAAGTATTTTGAGATAAGTGCCTTGTTGGCAGAAATTACATTAACTCCTCTTTTTAAGGCTTCTTCTATAGGACTGGCTAGCCTATCCACTTCCCCAGTTGCTTCAACAATTAAATTTATTTCCCTATCCTCAAATATATCCTCTTTATTAATTGTAAGTAGATTTTTGCATCTATTATATTTTCCTATATTTCTAACTAAGATTTTTTTAAATTCAATTTTCTGACCAGTGATTTTTTCAAGCCCTTCTCTATTTTCTTCTACAAGGTCGTAAAATGAACCAGCAACTGTTCCAAATCCTAAAAGCCCTATTTTAATCAACTAGTAGCTCTCCAATCTGAACAGCATTTAAGGCTGCACCCTTTCTAATATTGTCTGAAACTACAAAAAGGTTTAAAGAATTTTCTCTAGAGAAATCTCTTCTAATCCTACCTACAAAGATTTCATCTCTTCCCCTTGCATAAAGAGGCTGAGGATAGATATTATCCTTTGGTGAGTCTTTAAGAACCATACCAAGTTTTCCATCGAAAAGCTCTCTTACTTCTCCTAGGTCAAAAGGCTTTTTAAGCTCTACATTTATAGAAACACAGTGTCCATAAGATACTGGAACTCTAACTGTAGTTGCAGTTACTTTAAGATCACTTATGCCTAGAATTTTTCTAGTTTCCTCTATCATTTTCATTTCTTCCTTTGTATATCCATTTTCTAGAAAAGTATCAATATGTGGAAGGATATTATCTTTAATAGGATAAGGATAAACTTCACTTGTACCATTTTCAAGATCTAAAAGTGCTTCTTTTCCTGAACCTGAAACTGATTGGTAGGTTGAGAAAACTACCCTTTCTAGTCCATATTTTTTCTCTAGTTGATATAGGGGAGCTATGCATTGAATGGTAGAGCAGTTTGGGTTTGAAATAATATAGTCATCATCTTTTATGATTTTTCCATTGACTTCTGGAACTATAAGAGGAGTACCATCTTTCATTCTGAAATATGAAGAGTTATCGACTACTCTAACTCCTCTTTTTTTAGCTTCTTCTGCGAAAATTTTTGAAAGAGATCCATCCAAGGCAAAAAAAGCCAGGTCAAAGCCGTCAAACTCACTGGCTTTAAGTTCTCTTATTTCTATCTCCTTACCCTTAAATTTTATCTTTTCTCCTACAGAATTTTTAGAAGCTAAAAACTTTATTTCACTTATTGGAAAGTTTCTTTCTTCCAAAATACTTATTATTGTTGATCCAACTAATCCTGTTGCTCCAGCAACTATTACTTTTTTCATTTTACTTCCTCCTAATCTGAAATCACAGTGCCCTCATCCTCGGGCCTATTTGTGTTTAGTATTTTAAGTTCTATATTTTTTTCAATAAGGGGCTCAAGCGCATCTTCTTGGTATACCTGGGCTCCATTTTCAATTATTTTTTTAAGCTCATTATATGAAAGAGATTTATAGGCTTTAGCATCTTTGTCTTTCGCTGGATCCTTATCCATTATTCCACTTACGTCTGTCCAATTTTCGTAAAGTAAGCAGTTAAGACTTGATGCAAGGATAGAACCAGTGTAGTCTGATCCTCCTCTTTTTAATAGACCTATTTTTCCTCCTTGATTTCCATAAAATCCAGGAATTACATATTTTTTACCAGGCTCAATTTTTTCTCTTATAGCTTTTTCAGTTTTTTCTTCATTAATCTTAGAACCATCTAAAAATATAATATCTTTTGCATCCAAGAATTCATATCCAAGATAGGCGGCTAATATTTTTCCATTTAGGTATTCTCCTCGGCTAACAATATAATCCCTAGAGTCCTCATAGTAAAGAGAATCTATAATATATTTGATTTCATCTTTTAAGCTATCTTCCTTAAGCTCTCCTAAAATATCCAAGTATCTTTCACTAATTTGATCTAAGTTTTCTCTAATTAAATAGTCTGTATTTTTAATTTCCTTTTTTATAGATTCAAGTCTTTCCTTTAAGCTAGATAGTTTTTCCTTGTCATCATATAGATTAATTAGCCTATCGGTAACTTTTATATCATCTTTATATCTTTTTCCTGGAGCTGAAACTACAATTATATTTCTATCTCCACTAGCTGCTATTTTTTTAACCTTTTCAAACTGCTTACTAGATGCTAGGGAAGAACCTCCAAACTTAGCTACTTTTTTTGGCATTATTTCCTCAAGTTTATAAGGAGTTTTTTGGTAAACATAGTAGTTGAGCCAATTATTAAAGAAAATTGAGGCTGTGGACTTCCAGCTAAGTCGTATATTTTCTGGACTAGAATTATGGCTCTTATAATAATTTTTAGGCTTTTCTATTTCTAGTCCTTTTTTAATATCTCTTAAATACTCATCATGTAAAGTTTCCTTTGAATATTCTAGATGACCTAGGTTAAAGACAAATCTTCCGTCAAGAGATTCTATAAGACTTATTCCGCTTTCCTCATTTTCAGCTAGAATTTTTAACTCACCTAAAGATAGATCATCTCTATTAAGCTTTCTATATCTGGATTGGGGAATATAGAAATAGTCATCAAGTCCATCAAGAAGTCTGGAGGAAGATTTTTTTTTCATACTCGTAGACTCCAAAAATTTTCTTCTTTTCCAAATTTGATTTTGCTCCGTAAAAGTAGTCCAAGGAGGCAATAGCCCCCCAGCAAATAAATAAGCTTGAGTAGACATTTACTCTTGCAAAATCAAAAATCTCCTTTAACTCCTCCCAATAGGTAATTTCACTATAGGGCATATCCTCTAGAGGAGCACCAGTAACTATTAGACCATCGTACTTGTCATTTTTAATTTGATCAAAAGTCTTATAATACTCTTCTAGTCTTTTTGGATCTGAGTGCTTACTTGTATAAGAAGCAGTTCTTATTAAATCAACTTCAATTTGCAGAACCTGACTGGAGAGAAGTTTCAGTAAATTTATTTCCGTTTCTTCCTTGTTGGGCATAAGATTTACGATAGCTATTTTTAAAGGCCTTATATCTTGCCCCCTTGCCCTTTCTCTATCTATGGTAAATATATTTTCTTTTAATAAATTTTCCTTTTCTATTAGGCCATCTTTTAGTATTAGTGGCATAACTTCCTCCTTTATTCTATTTTTTCAAAGGCTTCTTTTAAGTCTCTTATTAGATCATCCGTATTTTCAATTCCAATAGAAAGTCTTATAGAGTTTTCTTTAATTCCAGCTTTTTCTAGAGCTTCACTAGAAAGCTGCCTGTGGGTCATGCTTGCTGGGTGGAGGGCAGATGACCTAAGGTCTCCAACATGAACTACAAGTGAAATTAAATTTAGACTATCTATCCACTTCTTACTAGCTTCAAGTCCGCCTTTTATTCCAAAACTTATTACTCCACTTGCTCCATTTTTTAGGTATTTTTTAGAAAGTTCATAATAAGGACTGGACTCTAAACCAGGATAATTTACCCACTCTACTTTTTCATGTGACTCTAGGAATTTTGCAATTTTTAGAGCATTATCAGAATGTTTTCTCATTCTTAAGTGTAGAGTTTCAAGACCTAAATTGGTTAAAAAAGCATTAAATGGGTTCATAGGATTTCCTAAATCCCTTATAAAGCAAACCCTAGCTTTTGTAATATATGCCTTTTCCTTAAAAGTTTCAGTATAGGAAAGACCATGGTAGGCAGGGTCTTTATCTGAAATGGACTTGTATCCATTTTTTTCCCAGTTAAATTTTCCTGAGTCTACAATTATTCCTCCAACTGAAGTTGCATGGCCATCAATATATTTAGTAGTGGAGTGAGTTACAATATCCGCTCCAAATTCAAATGGTCTTAGAAGAACAGGACTTGGGAAGGTATTATCCACTATAAGCGGAATATTATACTTGTGGCAAATCCTAGCAGCTTTTTCAATATCTAAAACTTCAACGCTTGGGTTAGATAGGCTTTCAGCAAAAAATAGCTTGCCGCCAGCTTTTATTGCTTCTTCTAAAGCTTTTTCATCATTTAGGGGAATAAAAATAGTATTAATTCCAAATTTTTTTAAAGTAGATGAAAATAGGGTGTAGGTTCCACCGTATAAGTTACTTGCTGCAATAATACTATCTCCAGCTTCTGCAATAGTTAGAATAGAGATAAGATTGGCACTTTGTCCAGAGGATGTTGCAACAGCACCAAGTCCTCCTTCAAGTGCTGCTATCTTTTTTTCCAAGACTTCAACAGTAGGATTTGAAATCCTAGAGTACATGTGACCCTCAGCCTTTAAGTCAAAAAGATCTCCTACAGCATCGCTTGAGTCATATTTAAAAGTTGTTGACTGCACTATAGGACATATTCTAGCTTCAGCATTTTTTGGAGAGTAACCTCCATTTGCACAAATTGTTTCTAAATCATATTTTCTTTCATTCATAATTATTTCCTCCTTCTTGTATAAAAAAAGAGCCTTCTCCCATAAGGGCGAAGACTCGCGTTACCACCTTAATTCACTATTAGTATATTCTAATAGCCTCATTCTAGATATCCATCAATATCTGCACGCTATAACGGGCGGACCCGTACCTGCTTAATTATTCAGCAAGTCCCCACATAAAGACCATCTTCACTAGCTTTGCTTCACTTCTCTCACCAAAACGAAGTTCTCTGTAATCCACTAGACTAGTTACTCTTCTCTTGAATTGGTTTTACATATAATAACATGTGGGAAAATACTTGTCAAGGCTTTTTTAAAAAAATATATAAAAAATATTTATAAAGATAAATTTTCACTATAATCTAATTTATTAAAGCTAACTTTTTATTTAATAAGTGAGCTATAATAAATTTAGGGTATATATATTATATAATTATTTTGGAGGAGGATTAGATGAAAAAGTTTATACTTAGTTTAATAGCAGTACTTTTAATTTTTTCTTCGTGTGAAAAAGAAAAAAAAGTTTCTATTCCTTCAAATGAAGAAGAAAAAAAGACTAAAACTTCTCCATCCTTTGTTGAAAAAGCTGAAGGATTAAGCCCAGATTTTAGCTTGAAAGGAGATAAAAAGAAAGTAGTTAGAAAGAATAAAAAATTAAAAGAAAATATAGATAAGAAGAAACCCTTTATGAATTCCAAGCCAAAAGAAAAGCCAGAAATAGAAGAAAAGGATAAACCATATGTTCCAAAAAGAGAAGTAATAAAAGTGAAAAAAGAGGAAGTGGATATAAAGGCAAAGACATTTAAAAAACCAAGATATAGGGTTCAAAAAGAATTTGAGAATGTAGATTTTTTTGATGTTTATTCTGATACTAAAATCCCTCATGAAAAGACTAAAAATCTCAAAAAAGTAAGTGAAATTATTTTAGATAATGATGGAAGTTATTTTTTATTCATGCCCAATATAACAGAAGGAAAATTCACAGTTCAAAAAGTCACTTATGATCCAGATGAAAAAGAGTATAGTCTTGATAAAGAAGTATATTCAAAAGTCCTAGAAGAAAAAGAAACGGTTTTATTAAAGATGGATACATCGACAGAAAATGAGTATTACTTGATAAGATACGAAGATAGTAATTCTTATTTTGTAGAAACTATTTTAAAACAAGCTTCAGATGGTAAGATTGGAAGTTTAGACAAGGGTTTTAACCTAGAAAAATAAAAGTAAGATAAAAAATAAGATGCTCTCTTAAAGTAAATATTTTTGTACTGCCCCCTTAAATCCGGACAAGGAAATAAGGGGGCATTTTTTTAAAAGACAGATATTTTATTTTCTTATTAATTTTTTATCTTCTAATAGATAGATTTTTTCAGTAATCTCTAAAATCTTTGGTTCGTGAGATATGATTATTAGAGTTTTGTCTTTAAAATTATCTCTTATATAGTTCATTATAATATTTTTAAAATTTTCATCTACATAATTTAAAGGCTCATCAAGTAGATAAAGGTCAGATTCTAGGCTAAGACACCTAGTTAATTGAATCAGTTTTTTTTCTCCAGAAGAAAGAGTAGATTTTATATTTTTAATTTCAAAATTTAAATCTTTATTTTTAGCTTCTAGACTTGAAGTTAGGTAGGAAAAATCATTTAAGCATATATCCCTACCAAGTTTAATATTGCCTGCTATTGAGTCATTAAATATAAACGCTTCCGCAGGAACAAGGCATATATGGCTAGTAGCTGTAAGAAAAGAATAGTCCCTTAAATTATTTCCATTTAAGTAAATATCCCCCTTATAATCTCTATTTATACAGCTTAAAATATTTAGTAGACTTGTTTTTCCACTTCCATTACTTCCTAAAATACCAATCTTATCACCTTTTTTTACTTTTAAGTTCAAATCTTTAAATATTTCTCTTTTTTCGTATGAAAAACTTAATCCTTCAATATTTAAACTTTCAAAACTATCAATTTTCAAACCATCTTTACATTCATCTTCTAAGCTTAATATTTCATAAAGTCTATTTAGTGAAACTTTTTCCGCAGCATATTTTTTAGGAAATCCCATAATTAGTTCAATTGGATCCCAAAGACCTGAAGAATATAGAGCAAAGGCAGTTATATCTCCAATACTTAATTGAGATTTAAAAACGAAAAATCCTCCAATTAAGTAGGGCATTAACTGCATCAGGTTCATAAGTCCAGTAACTAATAGAAAATCATAAAAGATATCTAATTTTGATTTTTTAACCTCCAAGTTAAATATCTTATCAAGACTATTTTTTATTCTTTTAATAGCATATATTATAGATCGACTAAGCCTAATATGGTAGTTTCCGTCTACTAGTTCTTCAAATTTACTATTAAGATCTTCATTTTGTATACTTATTTCCTTTTCAAGTTTACTTATTTTTGGACTGAAAAATTTTTGCAATACAAAAAAGATAGGAAAAAAGATTAATAGTGCAAGAGCAAAATATATATTGAGTTTAAAAAGAATAATAAAAACTGCAATTATATAAAATGTATTTATAAATAAGGTAACTGGTTCAAATATTATTAGGTCTTTTATATTATTAATGTCTTGGTTAAATCTTTGAATAAAATAACCATTTTCTTTTCCAGCAATTTCATTTAATGAAGTATATAAAAGCTTTTCTGAAATGTCACGTTTAATCTCTCTATTTGCTTTAATCTCAATTTTATTTTGTATAAAATATCTTAATGAAAGAATAAGCATAAATATAAAATCAAGTCCTAAAGAAATATAAATCCAGAATTTAAAATTTTCAAAAGAACTTTTACTAGAAATTGTATTTATTAGATATTTTGTTGCAAGTGGGATTACTATAAGAAGTATTTTTTGCAGTAAGGTCGATAAAATGTAGATGGCAAATAAAATTTTGTTTTTAAGAACATAGTTTCCATAGAAATCTTTTAAAATAAGTCGCATGATTAAATCTCCTTTATAGTTATTATGGTTTTAAATAAATTTAAAATAATGCTTATAATTAAAAATCTATGATCATGTTCTCCATCTCCATTTTTATTTATTTATCTCTAGTTTATCATTATATTTTCTGCAAGGCAATTAAGTTCACTTAATAGTTTTTGACTTTTGTGGTAAAATATATAAAAGAGGTGGAATATGAAAAAGTTTTGTAAGATTATTATTTCTTTAACTTTGGTCTTAGCTCTCTCATCATGCTCCAGCATTACTGGAAGAGTTAGTTTATCTAAAGAAGAATATCAAGAATATTTAAAAAACAAGGAAATTATCGACAAGGTTAAGTTTTTAGAAGGGGTTATAGATGATAATTACCTATTCGATTACAATAAAGAGGATTTAGAAAGCGGAATTTATAAGGGGATTTTTGAAGCACTTGACGATCCTTATTCTCAATATTTTACTGAAGAAGAGTTTAAATCTCTAATTGAACAGACCGATGGTAAATTTGGAGGAATAGGTATTGTTGTAACCGCAGCTGATGATGGATATTTAACTGTGGTATCACCTATAAAGGATACGCCTGCAGATAAGGCGGGGATTAAAAGTGGAGATAGAATCGTAAAAATAGAGGGACAAGAGTTTACTGCGAAGGAAATGGAAGCAGCTGTAAAACTTATGAAGGGAGAAGCTGGAACTGATGTTAATGTAACTTTTTCCAGAAAGGGAGAAGGAGATCTTTGGGAAGATTTTGAGAAAAAAATTACTAGAGAAATTATAAAAATAGATTCAGTTCTTAAAAAAGATATTGATGATTATTCTTATATCTTAATTTCTTCTTTTGAAGATGAAACTGATGAAGATTTTAAAAAGGCTATGGAAGAAGCAAAAGACAAAAAAGGAGTTATCATAGATCTTAGGAATAATCCAGGAGGAAGATTAGATACTGTTGTTAATATTGCGGATTATTTACTTAAAGAAGGGCCAATTGTTTACACAGTGGATAAAAAGGGCAAGGAAGAAGTTGAAAATTCCGACAAAAACATGAATGATATGCCTTTAGTTGTGCTTGTAAATGGTGCATCAGCCTCAGCATCTGAAATTTTAGCCGGCTCCATTAAGGATTACAAAAGAGGAGAGATAATAGGAGAAACTACTTTTGGAAAGGGAATCGTTCAAAGACTATTCCCAGTTGCTAATGAGGGTTTTAAACTTACAGTTTCTGAATATTTTACTCCAAAAAAGAATAAGATTCATAAAAAAGGAGTTAATCCTGACATTGAAGTTAAATTAAATGATGGAGTGGAAAGAATAGGAATTGAAAATTTAAATGAGGATAATCAGCTTCAAAAAGCAATTGAAGTTTTAAAGAATAAAACTAAATAAATTTTCTTTTAAAAATAGCAAGGTCACTAGAAAGAGGCCTTGCTTTTAAGTTTTTTAAAAGGCATTTATATGGTATAATTATTATGAATAAGTGTGATAAAAACCTATTTTGAGAAAGGGATTTATGAATAAATTTGTATTAAAATCTAAATTTAAGCCAACAGGAGATCAGCCTGAGGCTATAGAAGAAATTTCAAATAAAATACTTTTAGGACAAAGGTCACAGGTTTTAAAAGGAGTTACTGGTTCTGGCAAAACTTTTACCATGGCAAATATTATAGAAAGAGTTCAAAAGCCAACCCTTGTTATTGCTCACAATAAAACTCTTGCCTATCAATTAGCTTCTGAGTTTAAGGAATTTTTTCCAGATTCTGCTGTAGAATATTTTGTATCCTACTATGATTATTATCAGCCTGAAGCCTATGTTCCTATGAGTGACACATATATAGCAAAAGACTCATCTATAAACGATGAAATAGATAAGCTTCGTCACTCTGCAACGGCTGCTCTTTTTGAAAGAAAGGATGTTATAATTGTGGCTTCTGTTTCCTGCATATATGGACTGGGAGACCCAATTGACTACGAAAATTTAATGGTTTCTTTAAGGCCAGGTATGATAAAAGACAGGGACGATGTAATAAAGGAACTTATAGATATTCAATTTGAGAGAAATGATATAAATTTCACTAGAGGAACTTTTAGGGTTAGAGGTGATTCTTTGGATATTTTTCCTCCAGATGAGTCTGAAAACTCTGTTAGAGTTGAGTTTTTTGGGGATGAAATTGAAAGAATAACTGAAATAAATTCTATAACTGGAGAGATTATTGGATATAGAAATCATATTGGAATTTTTCCAGCTTCTCACTATGCTACCACTCCAGATAAGATTAAAAGAGCCATCCAAACGATAGAAGAAGAGCTTGAAGAGAGAATAAAATATTTCAAGATGGAGGGAAAATTATTAGAGGCTCAAAGAATTGAAGAGAGGACAAGATATGATCTTGAGATGCTTGAGGAGATGGGCTTTACATCAGGAATTGAAAATTATTCAAGACACCTTTCTGGTAGGGCTCCTGGATCTAAGCCCTACACTCTGATTGATTATTTTCCAAAGGACTATTTAACTATTATAGATGAATCTCATGTTACTATCCCTCAAATTAGAGCCATGTATAATGGAGATAGGGCAAGAAAAGAAAATCTTGTGAACTATGGATTTAGACTTCCTTCAGCCTTAGATAATAGGCCAATGAAATTTGAAGAATTTGACAAGATGATTAATCAAATACTATATGTTTCTGCAACTCCAGGTCCTTATGAGTTGGAAGAGGTAAAGGGAGTAGTTACAGAACAAATTTTAAGACCGACAGGTCTACTTGATCCTTTAATAGAAATTGTTCCAACTAAAAACCAAATTGATGATCTAATTTCTAGAATCAATAAAAATATTCAAAAAAATGAGAGAGTCCTTATAACTACACTCACCAAAAAAATGGCTGAGGACTTAACAGACTATCTTAAAGGTCTAGATATTAAGACAACTTATATGCACTCTGATATAGATACAATTGAAAGAATGGAAATTATTAGGGATTTAAGATTAGGTAAATACGATGTTCTCGTTGGCATTAATTTACTTAGAGAAGGACTTGATCTTCCAGAAGTTTCTCTTATTGCAATTTTAGATGCGGACAAGGAAGGCTTTTTAAGAAGCGAAACTTCTCTTATTCAAACTGTAGGAAGAGCTGCTAGAAATTCAAATGGAAGAGTTGTAATGTATGCAGATACTATTACAAAATCTATGAAAAAGACAATAGATGAAACTGAGAGAAGAAGATCTATCCAAGATTCTTACAATAAATTACATGGAATTAGTCCAAAGACTATAGTTAAGAAAGTAAGAGAGGTTATTGAAGCTACAAAGAAAGTTAGCGAAAAAGGATATAAAAACTTCCAGCAAAAACAAGACTATTAGTAGAGAAGATATTGAAGCAATTATTATAAACTTAGAAAATGAAATGTATAAGGCAGCTGAAAATCTTGAGTTTGAGAGGGCTGCAAATCTTAGAGATGAGGTTAGAAAGTTAAAGAATGAGTATAGATAAAATTGTTATTAAGGGAGCAAGAGAGAATAATTTAAAAAATATAAATCTGGAATTACCTAGGGACAAGATGATTGTTTTTACGGGCCTTTCTGGTTCAGGTAAGTCTTCGCTTGCTTTTAATACAATTTATGCTGAGGGGCAAAGAAGGTATGTAGAATCTCTTTCATCATACGCCAGACAATTTTTAGGGCAAATGGATAAACCAGATGTTGAATATATTGAAGGACTTTCTCCATCAATAGCTATTGATCAAAAAACTACATCTAAAAATCCAAGGTCTACTGTGGGAACTGTCACAGAAATTTACGATTATTTTAGACTTATATTTTCAAAAATAGCTACTCCATACTGCCCAGTTTGTGGAGAAAAAATTGTATCTCAATCCGTAGATGAAATTGTAGATAAGATAATGGGTCACAAGGAAAGAGAAAAACTTATTCTCTTAGCTCCAATAATTAGGGGTAAAAAAGGTGAGCATAAAAGAATTTTAGATAGTGTTAAAAGAGAGGGCTTTACTAGGCTATATATTGATGGAAAAGAATATGAAATTCAAGAAGAAATTAGCCTAGATAAAAACAAAAAACACGATATAGATGTTGTAGTTGATAGAATTATTGTAAAAGATGGAATTGAAACAAGGTTAACTGACTCTACTGAAACAGCCCTTAAACTTGGAAATGGCTTAGTAAAAGTAATGGACTTAGAGGGAAATATTGAAACTTTTTCAGAAAAGCTAACTTGTCCAAATGGCCATATTACAATTGAGGAGGTTGAACCTAGAAGCTTTTCTTTCAACTCTCCATTTGGTATGTGTGAAGACTGCAATGGCTTAGGTTTTCATTTGGAGGTAGACGAGGATTTAGTTATTCCAAATTATAATTTATCTTTAAAGGATGGAGCTATAGATCCTTTTCACACATCTCAAAAGGGGACTTATTATTATGAAATATTTAAAACTATTATAGAAGATGCTGGTTTTACTGAAGAAACTTTATTTAAAGACCTACCTAAAAAAACAATAGATGAAATCCTATATGGAACAAATAGGGATATTAGATTTAAATTTAATTCTCATTTTTCTGGTCATAAGATTTATAAAGGCCCATTTGAAGGAGTTATAAACACTTTAAATAGAAGGTATCACCAGACAAATTCCGATGCTGTTAAAGATAAGGTTGAAGAATATTTTGTAGAAAAAACTTGCAAGACCTGCAATGGGAAAAGGCTAAAAAAAGAAATTCTATCTATGAAGATAAATGGTCTTAATATATCTGAAGTTACAGATATGAGTGTAACGAAGGCTTTAGAGTGGTTTAAGGATTTAAAACTTTCAAAAACAGAAGAAAAGATAGCAAGACTTATTTTAAAGGAAATAATTGCAAGGCTTGAATTTTTGGATAATGTTGGCTTAGGTTATCTAACTTTATCAAGGGCGGCTGGATCCCTTTCAGGAGGAGAGTCCCAAAGAATTAGGCTTGCAACCCAAATAGGCTCAGCCTTAGTTGGAGTGTCCTATGTACTTGATGAGCCAAGTATTGGCTTGCATCAAAGAGATAACCATCTTCTTATAAAATCACTTAGAAATTTAACTGATGTTGGAAATACGCTTATAGTTGTAGAGCATGACGAAGATACTATGATTGCATCGGATATGATTGTAGATATTGGACCAGGAGCAGGAGTCCATGGAGGAGAAATTGTCTTTCAGGGAACATACGATGAGATTTTAAAAGATGAAAATTCAATTACAGGAAAATATCTCTCAAGAAGGCTAACAATTGAGCCTCCTGAAAAGAGAAAAAATTTTACAGATTTTCTAGAGATAAAAGGAGCTAGGGAGCACAATCTCAAAAATATAGACGTAAAAATTCCCCTAGGTAGTTTGACTTTAGTTACAGGAGTTTCAGGTTCTGGAAAAAGTTCTCTAATAAATTCTATTTTGGAGAAAGAGCTTTCCAGAAAATTAAATAGGGCAAGAACTAAGTCTGGAGATTTTGATAAGATTGTTGGATATGAAAAATTAGACAAGGTTGTTAAAATAGACCAATCGCCAATCGGAAGAACTCCAAGATCAAACCCAGCTACTTACACAAAAATTTTTGATAGAATTAGGGAAATTTTTGCCATGACTAAAGATGCAAAAATGAGGGGATATAAAAAAGGCAGATTTTCTTTTAATGTTTCTGGAGGAAGATGCGAAAATTGTCATGGAGATGGAACTATAAAAGTTGAAATGCATTTTTTGCCAGACGTATATGTTCCATGTGAAGTTTGTCATGGAAAAAGATATAATAGGGAAACGCTTCAAGTAAAATATAAGGGGAAAACTATAGCTGATGTTCTTGATATGACAATTGAAGAGGCTAGCGTTTTTTTTGAAAATATACCAAATCTTAAGTCTAAACTAGACCTTATGGTAGATGTTGGGATAGGATATTTAAAACTTGGCCAATCTTCTACAGAACTTTCTGGAGGAGAAGCCCAAAGAGTAAAGCTTGCATTAGAACTTTCAAAAAGAGCCACTGGAAAAACAATTTATATATTAGATGAACCCACAACAGGCCTTCACACCCATGATATTAAAAAACTTATTGCTATTTTAAATAGGTTAGTTGAAGGAGGAAACACAGTCGTAGTAATTGAGCATAACTTAGATGTTATTAAATGTGCTGATTATGTAGTAGACCTAGGGCCTGAAGGAGGAGATAAGGGAGGAGAATTGGTCTTCCAAGGAGAATTTGAAGATTTACTAAAATGTGAAGAGTCTTATACAGGTATATATTTAAAAAAAGAACTTGAAAAAGATAAGAAGCTCAAGGCAAAATTTAAGAGCTAATGTGATAAAATATATATTAAGGAGGAAGATATGATTCTACTTTCAAAAAATGATGCTTTTAAATGGCAGGAAAATGATGGCCGTTATGTAAAAGGATATTTCTATGATGGCTTTACAAATAATGAAAATTTTTTAGAAGAGTTAAGCAAAATAAATAACTTGGATGACTTTGTTAGCTTTTTCAAAGAATTAAATGGAGAATTTGCTGTAAGTATAGAGACAAATGATTTTATACTAGGAGCTACAGACTATACTAGAAGTTTTCCCCTATTCTTCTGTAAAAAAGATAGAGAGCTAGTTATATCAGATACACCTGAGTCTTTATTAAATATTATAAAAGATCCTAAAGTTTCAGAAATCGCTGTTAGAGAGCTTAGAATTTCAGGCTCAACTTTTGGAAATAGAACCCTCTATGAAGACATAGAAACTCTAGGAGCTGGAGAGCTTATTTATTTTGACAAGAAAAATAGGTCAACTTCAATTATTGAATATATGGATTTTGATTCAGCGGAGCGTTCAAACCAATCTACTGAGTCCCTATTTGAAGAAATGACTAAAACTTACAGGGCTGCTATAAAAAAGACTTTAGATCCATATGAAGGAAGACAGATAGTTATTCCGCTTGGATCTGGCTGGTGGGAGAGGGTCCTTGTTAGAAATATTTATGATTTGGGCTATAAAAATGTCCTATGCTATACTTATGGCAAAAAGGATTCTATAGAGATAGAAAAATCTAGGGAAATTGCAAAACACTATGGATTTAGCTGGCATGTTACTAACTACGATCCAAACACTTGGTATAGGTGGTTTACTGGACCTGATTATAAAAAATATAAAACTTATGCTGCTCAGTTTGTAACTGTTCCAAATATCAGAGAATACTTGGCAGTAAAAGACCTTAATGAAAAGGGAATCATTTCAAAAGATGCTATATTTATAAATGTTTGTTTTACAGGAGTTATGAGGGGAGATCTTTTATCTAAGTATTTTCTAGATGAAGATATTCCTGAAAATAACCTTAAATATGAGATTTTGAGAGAAATTGGTTCCAATATTAGCTGGACAGCCAAAGACATTCAGTTAAAAGATAAATATATTGATGATATTTTCCAAAAAGTTAGAAAAGATAATGATTATAAAGATAAAACGCAGCTTTGGAAATTTAAATATGCCTATTGGAAGGAAAGAGCTGCAAAGCACCTTTCATCATCAAGAAGATGCTATGAAATATTTGGCTATATGTGGAGAAATATCCAAAATGAAAGAACAATTTTAGATTTTTGGTCAAAGGTTGATCCAAATATTAGATACAAACATACCTTACAAAATATGTATGATGAAAAATATAATAAAGAGCTTTTAGATAAATTGAATTTCAAAAATACCCATCCAAAAGACGATTCAGTAATCATGCAAGGTATTAGGAGGAAGTTTCCTTCTCTTTATAGAAAACTTGATTTCAATAGAAGATCTAGGGCTTTAAAAAATAAGTACGACAATGATGATCTTTTATGGTTTAATATAATTTCTAGAAGAGAATTTACTAGATTTAGACCAAATATTTCAAACATAATAGCAGTTGAATCAATAAAATATTTAAGGGAATTCTGTAAAGACACAGGACATACCCTTTAGTAATAGATTATAAATAAAGGAGAGAAAAATGGAAAAAGTTAGAGTTAGATTTGCCCCAAGTCCAACTGGATACCTTCACATAGGAGGACTTAGGACAGCTTTATATAATTACCTATATGCAAAAAAAATGGGCGGAGATTTTTTACTAAGAATCGAAGATACAGATAGGACAAGATATGTAGAAGGGGCTATTGAAAATTTAATTGCCGCTTTAGACTGGGCGAGTGTCAAAAACAACGAAGGAGTTATGGTTGGAGAAAATGGAGTTTACGAAGAAGGAGAATATGGTCCATATATCCAATCAGATAGGGTAAAGGAAGGAATTTACCAAAAATATATAGATATTTTAATAGAAAAAGGCCTAGCTTATTATTGTTTTTGTAGTAAAGAAAGACTTGATGAAGTTAGAAATAGACAAAAAGCAGATGGACTAATACCTAGATATGATGGACTTTGTAGGTCTCTTTCAATCGAAGAAGCTAAAAAGAGAATTGCTGCCGGGGAAGAATATGTAGTTAGATTAAAACTTCCTACAAATGAGGATATAGAATTTGAAGATGTAGTAAAGGGAAAAATCACTATAAATACATCTGACCTTGATGACCAAGTCCTTATAAAACAAGACGGCTTTCCAACATATCACTTTGCAGTTGTTGTAGATGATCACTTAATGGGAATTACTCATATAGTTAGAGGAGATGAGTGGATTTCTTCAACTCCAAAACATGTTTTCCTATATGATGCGTTTGGATGGGAAAGACCAAAATTTGTCCACCTTCCAACAGTATTAAACAAACAAAGAAAGAAACTTTCAAAAAGACATGACGATGTTTCAGCAATGGATTTTAAAGAGCAAGGCTATCTTCCTGAAGCACTGGTTAATTATTTAGCCCTAGTAGGATGGAGTCCAGACGATAACGAAGAAATTATGTCAATGGATAAATTAATTGAAAAATTCTCATTTGATAGAGTTTCTAAAAATGGAGGAATTTTTGACAGGGACAAGCTTAATTGGGTTAATCAGCACTATATAAGAGCCTTAGACGATGAAAAATTAAAGGAACTTATAAAACCCTACCTAGTAAAAGATGGAGTAATTGATGAAGATTTTAGCGATGAAAAACTTCTACTAATAGCATCTACATTCAAAGAATCTCTAGATAGACTAATGGATATAACAGAAAAAACTAGCTTTGTATTTAATGGAGATTTCGACTTAGAAGAAGATGCAAAAGAATTTATAGAAAATAGTGATATCGCTTCTCTGTCAAATGCTTTTATAGAAGAATTAAAAGAGATAGATGAAGTAGATGAAGAATTTAGCAAGGGCGTTATGAAAAAAATTCAAAAGAAAACTGGAATTAAGGGAAAAAATCTTTATATGCCTACAAGAGCTGCTTTAACAGGAATGGTTCATGGTCCCGAATTTGATAAAGTTTTACTATTACTAGGAAAAGAAGAAATTATTAAAAGATTAGAAAAATATATTTAAAGGCTGATAATATGAAAATTTACAACACCTTAAGTAGAAAAAAAGAAGAATTTATTACAATCGAAAAAAATAGGGCAAAGATTTATGTTTGCGGGCCGACTGTTTATAACTATATTCATATAGGAAATGCTAGGCCAATCGTTGTTTTTGATGTTCTAAGACGCTACCTTCTTTACAAGGGATACAAGGTTGATTTTGTTTCCAACTTTACAGATATAGACGATAAAATAATAAATAAGGCAAATGAAGAAGGGGTAGACTTCAAGGAAATTACTGAAAAATATATAGCTTGCTACAAGGAAGATTGCAAGGATTTAAATGTAATGGATAGCCAAACCATTCACCCCAAGGCAACAGAATATGTATCTCAAATGATTGACTTTATTAGTGGACTTATAAAAAAAGATGCTGCATATATAGTTCAAGGGGATGTTTACTTTGATATATCTAAAGCTAAAAATTATGGAATTCTCTCAAAGAAAAACATAGATGATTTAATTGCAGGAAGAAGAGTTGAGAAAAATTTAAATAAAAGATCCCCACTAGATTTTGTACTATGGAAGGCAAAAAAAGAAGGGGAACCTTACTGGGAATCTCCATTTGGCGAAGGTAGACCAGGCTGGCACATTGAGTGCTCAGTAATGGCAAAAACCATTTTGGGAGATACAATAGATATTCACGCAGGTGGGGAAGATCTTCAATTTCCACATCACGAAAACGAAATTGCCCAGTCAGAAACTCTAAATGAAAAAAGATTTGCAAATTACTGGATGCACAACGGAATGATAAATGTAGACAACAAGAAAATGTCCAAGTCGGAAGGAAATTTCTTCTTAGTTAGAGATGTAAAAAAGGTTTATGATCTTGAAGTTCTAAGACTTTGGATACTTTCTTCCCACTACAGAAACCCTATTAACTTTACAAAAGAAATCTTGGATATGAACAAAAACTCACTTGAAAGACTCTATAATGCCAAGGAAAAACTAGAAGGCTATATAAAATATTCAAAGAGTTTAAAGCTAGAAGATGAAGTAGTAGAAAAAGTCGATAACTTTAGAAAAAATTTTGAACAAAAGATGGATGATGACCTAAATACAGCAGATGGTTTAAGTGAAATTTTTGAACTTGTTAGCTTTATAAATACCGATCTATCCAGTGAAAATTCAAAAGAAAGCCTGGAATACACCTTAAAGACATTAAAAGATTTAACGGAAGTTCTTGGACTTTTATACAAGGAAAAAGAAATTATTCCTGAAAATGTAAAAAAACTTGCAGAAGATAGGAAAATTGCTAAGAAAAACAAAGACTTTGCCCTTGCAGATAAATTAAGGGAAGAAATAGAAAATCTAGGATTTGAGATAAAAGATACCAGAGAAGGCTACAGCCTTAAGGAGAAGTAGAATGGGAGAGTATATTTTTGGAAGAAATCCAGTAATTGAACTACTCGAACAAGAAGGAAAGATTAGAAAAATTTTCCTTGAAGATAAAAAATTAGAGGGCTCTGCACTAAAAATAATAGCTATAGCAAAAGATAAAAATATAAGAATAGAAAAAGTAAACAGGAAATTTTTAGATAAAATTTCAGATGGACAAAATCACCAAGGCGTTGGAGCTGAAGTAGAAAATTACAAATATTATAGCTTAGAAGAAATAATAGATTCTGGAGCAAAAAAGACTAGTAATATTAGATAGAATTGAAGATCCACACAATCTAGGAGCCATAATAAGAACAGCAGAAGCGGCAGGATTTGACGGAGTAGTCATACAAAAAAGAAGGTCTGCATCAGTTACGCCAGTTGCAGTAAAAGCTTCATCAGGTGCCACAAGCTATATGAAAGTTGCAGAAGTTACAAATCTAACTAGATCTATAGAATATCTAAAAGAAAATGGATTTTGGATATATGGAACAGATGGAAGAGCGGAAAAATATTATACAGAAGTAAAATATGATGGAAAAGTTTGTATAGTTATAGGTAACGAAGGAAGAGGTGTGTCAGAGCTTATAAAGAAAAACTGTGACTTCCTTGTTAAAATTCCAATGCTTGGGAAGATAGAATCCCTAAATGCTTCTTCAGCAGCTGCAGTTATTATCTACGAGGTAGTAAGACAAAATGCCTAAAAAAAAGGCCTTCCTAATAGTTGACGGTTATAATATAATAGGCAACTGGGAAAAGCTCAAGGAATGTCTTAAAATTAGTTTAGAAAATGCTAGGAATAGTCTTCTAGACATGATGGCAGAGTATTCAAAGATGTCGGGAGAAAAGATAATAGTTATCTTTGATGCCTACAATACAGATCAGCCTAGAACAACTTATAAGTACAAGGGACTTGATGTAGTATTTACGGAAAAAGAAGAAACAGCAGATAAATATATTGAAAGATTTTTGGATAGTGAGGGTAGGAGGAAATTAATAGAAGTAGCAACTAACGACTCACTTATACAAAAGACAATTTTAAGTAGGGGAGGACTTAGAATTTCGGCCTCAGAACTTAAACATAGATATTTAACTTATAAAGAAGACCTATATAGATTAGAAAAGAAGAAGAGAAATTCCTACAATAAAAACCTTGTTTCCCTAGACGATGGAGTGATTAAGAAAATAGATCATTTAATAGAAAACTTAGGCGAAAAAGGTAAAGGTAAAAAATAAAAAATCTCCACCCTCTTGATTAAATTCATAATTTAAGTTATCATAAGGGTTGAGAATTTGCCCTCTTAGCTCAGTAGGTAGAGCGCATCCATGGTAAGGATGAGGTCGACGGTTCAATTCCGTCAGTGGGCTCCATAGAAATATTAGAAAATAGCCATTTGTTATTGGCTATTTTTTTATTATCTATATAAATATGCTAGAATCTCTAGGATCTTAATTTATAGTCCATATAAATCTCTATGTACTTTATAATGCCTTTAGGCCTTAGTTATAGGAAGCTAAATGCCACAAATTAAAATAAGGAAAAATAGTTAGAAAAATAAATGTATCAAAAGAGAGATTATTTTTAATATATTTAAACTTTTATATTCTTTTTTTTTAATTTTCAATTTAAGTAATTTATATCTTATGTTACAATTAGTATAGATATTTAAATTGAATGTAGTTTTTTAGAAAGGTTTATTATGATTGATAAATTTTACAATGAATATATGTACACGCCTATGCCGGAGATGCACTCGGAAATGATTCCGGTGACTCAGGGTTGTAGCTATAATAAATGTCTTTATTGTGATTTAAATTATAGGCAAAAGTTTAAAGTTTTTGATTTTGAAGATATAAAAACATATATTGAATCTAGGAGAAGATTTTACCAAGATAAGAGAGTAAAGCCAACTAAGTTTAATCTTCTTGAGGGTAATCCCCTTTGTCTTGACACAGATTTTCTACTTAGGATTATGAAGGAGATAAACAAAAATTTTTCCTGTAAATATATAAGTATGTTTGCTAGGACCCGTGATGTTTTATCTAAAAGTGATGATCAGCTTCTCCTTTTAAAAAATGAGAAGATGGATAGACTTTGCCTTGGACTTGAGTCTGGATCAGATAAAGTTTTGTCTTTTCAAAATAAGGGGACAAATTTAGATGATAGTTTGAAAGCTTGCAAAAAGCTAGAAAGACTTGGCATAAAGTATAGTGCTTATATAATGCTGGGTCTAGGTGGAAGGGATCTTTCAAAGGACCATATAGAAAAAACTGCTTTTTTATTAAATCAAATTCACCCTTTTGAAATTGTAATTGTGACTACAGTTATATTTAAAAGAGCTGGGCTTGCTCAAAAAGTTAGAAGTAAGGAGTTTAAAAGATTAAGTGTAAGAGAATCTATATTAGAAGAAAGAGATCTATTAGAAAAGTTAGAGTTAGAAACTATATTTAATGCAAGTCACAAGACAAATGCACTTATCTTAACTGGACTTATTCCAAATCACAAGAAAAAACTTTTAGATAAGATTGATTCTCATTTGGAAGAATATTCTAAAAGAGACCTTGTTAAGCTTGAAAATAAAAAGTGGAGAGTTTGGGATAAGGAGTAGAGACTCAGCTAATAGTAGCTTTTTTAGCCTAGCTTTAATATTTAAACGTACCTTTAATATAATTGAATAAAAGGATATATAATGGTATAATTAGATTAATTATTATATATAGGAGGAAAATAATGGCTAAAGCAAAATTTGAAAGAACAAAACCACACGTTAACATAGGAACAATAGGACACGTAGACCACGGTAAGACAACAACAACAGCAGCAATTACCCTAGTACTAAACAAGAGATTCGGTTCAGGAGAATACGTAGACTACGCACACATAGACAAAGCACCAGAAGAAAGAGAAAGAGGAATCACAATCTCAACATCACACGTAGAATACGAAACACCAAAGAGACACTACGCACACGTAGACTGTCCAGGCCATGCTGACTACGTAAAGAACATGATCACAGGAGCAGCACAAATGGACGGAGCAATCCTAATCGTAAGTGCAGCAGACGGACCAATGCCACAAACAAGAGAACACATCCTACTAGCAAGACAAGTAGGCGTACCAAAGATAGTAGTATTCCTAAACAAAGAAGACCAAGTAGACGACCCAGAACTAATCGAACTAGTAGAAATGGAAGTAAGAGACCTACTAAACGAATACGACTTCCCAGGAGACGACACACCAATCATCGTAGGATCAGCACTAAAAGCCCTAGAAGATCCAGACGGAGAATGGGGAGATAAAATCGTAAAACTAATGGAAGCAGTAGACGAATACATTCCACAACCAGAAAGAGCAACAGACCAACCATTCCTAATGCCAGTAGAAGACATCTTCTCAATCACAGGAAGAGGAACAGTAGCAACAGGAAGAGTAGAAAGAGGAACAGTAAAAGTAGGCGACACAGTAGAACTAGTAGGAATCCAAGAAAAGCCAAGAGACCTAGTAGTAACAGGAGTAGAAATGTTCAAGAAACTACTAGACCAAGCCGAAGCAGGAGATAACATAGGACTACTACTAAGAGGAGTACAAAGAAACGAAATCCAAAGAGGTCAAGTACTAGCAGCACCAGGAACAATAAAGCCACACACAAAATTTGAAGCAGAAGTATACGTACTAACAAAAGACGAAGGAGGAAGACACACACCATTCTTCTCAGGATATAGACCACAATTCTACTTCAGAACAACAGACGTAACAGGAAATATCGAACTAGAAGACGGCGTAGAAATGGTAGTACCAGGAGATAACGCAAAATTCATAATCGAATTAATCCACCCAATCGCAATCGAAGAAGGACTAAGATTTGCAATAAGAGAAGGCGGAAGAACAGTAGGAGCTGGAGTAGTTTCTAAGATAATTGAATAATAAAAAAAGATAAAATTAAAGAGCCTGAAAAGGATCTCAGGTTGTTGACAAAGTAGCAAAATCCAAAAAGTAGCTTTCCATACGAAAAAAATTGTAAGAAATTCAAATTGAAATAATCCGCCCGTAAATCGCACTGTTTGAGCGTTAGCGAGTTTGCGATTTACAGGATTATGAGATTTAGAATTTCTCAATTTCTGCAGTCGGATAAGCGTTTTTGGATTTTGTCTACACTCTGAGAGTCTGAAAAGGCTCTTTTTTTAATTTCTTAAAGGGAAAAATTCAGGTTAGATTTAGAATATAACTAGAGAAGGATAAAAATCTTTATGGGATATTTTAAAATTATTACATAATGTTAGGAAATTTTATTCTAATAAAAGTGCTTGAGCTTAAAATTAATATTATATTTTCTAAGATGCTTGGCTTATACTTATTTAACTAAGATTTTTATTCACTAAAATACCCCCTTATTTCCGTGTCCGGATTTAAGGGGGCAGTACAAAAGTCTATTATCTTTTACGCCGAATTATTTTAGAGAAAAACTCCTATTAAATATTTTTTAATTTATTTTACACTTATTCTATAAATTTTTTCAAGAGAAATTGGGCTAGATAAAAGTGGATCTGTATTTTTAATTTCACCGCCAAAATAAACTTCAACAGTCTTTCCTTCAAGACCATCAGTACTTATCACACCATCTTTTTCATTATCTAAATTTTGGATTGATAGGAGAATTGGCTTTGTCAATGAGTCTTTAAAAATAAACCTATCGTCCATTTCAATTTTTTCAACCAAAAGTGAATCTTCTTCCGTATTAATAACTTTTCCTGTAAAATGGGCCACCCATTCTGGAATTTGGTCATTTTTATCTTCTAGCTTGATATCCCTAAACAAAACCCACCTATTGTCTATTTCAACATTTATATAGCCATCCTCCCAAACCTGATATCCATATCCTTTACCAAAGTTTGACTCATCATCATTTGTAGGCATTTTTGTTCCATCAACACTTGTTTTAATTTTCCCATCAGACGTTCCGCAAGTAGCCATAGCATTCTCGTAAGAAGTGTCCACATAGGTAATTCCATCAACTTTTACCATTGGCGGATAGGCAGAATTACCTGCCTCTTCGCCGGCTTTTTCAGGAGTATTTTCACTTTCTATATTTTCAGATTCATTTTTATTTTCTATACTTTCAGATTCATTTTTATTTTCATTATTTACTTTTTCACCGCTCTTATTACAAGCAGTAAATAAACATATCATAGCTAAAAGCAGTATCAATATATTTTTTTTCATAAATTCCTCCTATTCTTTTAATTATAAGTTTTTTTCAAGATTTTTATATCCTCTTAGGTATTTTCTAGTAAATTTAGGTTTTCTAAACAAAAAGCATAAAAATTACTACATTTTAAAAATAATAATTAAGCTAGTAACTTTATATACTATTAATCTACATCTATACTTTATTATATCACATAAATGAAAAAATAGAAAGCAAAATAAATAAAGAAGATAAAAATTATAGATATGTATTTTAATAAATGGACACTTAATTTTATTTATAGTTAAATTTAGTTTAAATTTTAATATATCTAAAAAAATAGAAAATAATACGTATTTAAATAAAAGACTAAAATTTTTTATAAAAAAAGTCTACTTTTAGTTTTATCCAAAAAGTAGACTTAATAACTTACTAATTCTTTTCAATTATTTCTTTTACTTCATCTTCTGACATATCAAAAGCAGAAGGAACCTTAATCTCGCCTGATTTTATCTTTTTTTCAACTTCTTCTATTTCATTTTGAACATCAGCTGGAACTATCTTTTTATAATTTTCATTTTTTACAATTCCAACAGCGTCTTCTTTAAGTCCAAGACTTTCACTACTTCCAAAAGGTAGTTCTCCTTTTGAGTAAAGGTCAATTGCTCTTTTTAAGGAATTTCCTACGTTTTTTAAAACTGATGTTACAATATATTTTCCCTTTTCTTCACCAAAAAGAGCATATTGGTCTGAATCTATTCCAATCATATACTTTCCCTTTTCAAGTGATGCTTCAACTTGTCCCATTCCAGCTAGGGCTGCTGGAGAAAAACCGACTTCAACACCACCATCATACTGACTATTTGCCATTTGTTTTCCTAAAGCTGCATCAAAAAAATCATTGATAAAAGCAACATTTAAAGATACTTCAGGATTAGCATAGTCTCTACCTGCACTATATCCTACTAAAAAATCATTTATTACAGGAGTAATCATTCCACCCAAAAAACCAATTTTACGATTCTCAGTATTTTCAGCTAATTTCGTAGCTATATAACCGGCAAGAAAACTTCCTTCATTTTGCTTATAGGTAATTGAGTAAATATTTTTATATTTTCCATCACTATAATCCATCTTATCATCATATAGGATAAATTTTTGATCTGGATATTTTTCACTGGCATTTTTTAAAGGTTCAATCATTTGCCATGTTCCAACAACAATTATATCCCAAGTACCGTCTTCGCAGTATTCCATAAGTGTTTTTTCGTGCTTAGAAGTATCATCAGTCATTTCAACAGATTTAAATTCAATACTTTTATTCTCATCTGCTAGGTCGCTTAGGCCTAAATTTGCAGAATCATGAAAAGACTTATCTCCAAGATAACCATTTACTAAGTGAGCTATCCTAATCTTTTTTTCTGCTTTTTCAGAATTAGTTTTGCCAGCTCCGTCATTACTGCAAGCACATAAGGCTAAAACTAAAGCCAAGACAAATAAAAATTTAGATTTCAAGGGCCACCTCCATCATTTTTGTAAAAGCTTTTTCTCTATCGTCTGTTTTAACAGCTTCTTTTGTAACTAACTGGTCAGATACACTTAAGATTGAAAGAGCTTCAGCCCCCAGCCTACTAGCATTACAATAAAGAGCATAAGTTTCCATCTCAACAGCAAGAACTCCTAGACTTGCCCACTTTTTATAGGAATTTTCATCAGGTTCGTAGAATATATCTGATGTGAGAACTCCTCCAACGTGGAACTTATAATTTTTTTCTCTTAAAATATTTGCTGCTCTTTCAAGTAGGTTAAAGCTTGAAATGGCAGAGTATGTTCCATTCAATTCATACTGACTTTGAAAGTTTGAATTTGTAGATGCCCCCTGGGCAAGTATGATATCATGTAAACCTACATCTTTTTTGTAAGATCCACATGTTCCAACCCTAATTAGTTTTTTTACATCAAAAAATTTAATAAGTTCGTAGGAGTAAATTCCAATTGAACTAACTCCCATACCTGTTCCCATAACTGAAACTTTTTCTCCCTTATAAATTCCAGTAAATCCAAGCATATTTCTAATATCGTTAAACTGAACAGAATTTTGTAAAAAATTCTCGCTTATAAATTTTGCACGCAAAGGATCTCCTGGAAGGAGTATTTTTTCTGCAATATCTCCTTTTTCCGCTCTAATATGTGGTGTAGCCATAACATCCTCCTTTATATATAAAATATTATATCACAAAAAAGAGTTTTTACTAAGAAAAAATAGGTGGTTTAAAGTTTTAACTTATTTCAAATCTCAGATTTGTATTAAAAAAATTAATAAAACTTTTACTAAATAAGTTTACTTTAAGCTGCTTATGTAGTAGAATAGTTATAAGCAAAAAAAGTTCACGTTTTAGCTAAATTAGACTTATGGAGGGTAAAATGACCACAACGATTAAAGATGTAGCAAGAGAAGCCGGATGCTCACCTACTACAGTATCTCTTGTTTTAAACAAACAGGAAAATAGAATCAGTGAAGAAACAAAAAGAAAAGTTATAAAAGCGGCTGAAAAACTTAATTATACCAGAAATGAGCTTGCTAGAAATTTAGTTAGAAAAAAATCTAATCTTATAGCAATGATAGTTCCTGACCTAATTAATCCATACTATACTGAAATTTCCAACCATATTATAAATGGGTTTGCAAAACTAGGTTATACAGTAATGGTTCTTTCAACAAATAATGATGTAAGAATTGAAGATAGTGGACTGGAAATTTTAAATAATGGATTTTTTGAGGGCGGGATAGCAGTTTCCATTGATTTTGAAAATTTTAAAAATAAGTTAAATCCAAAAGTTTATGAAAAACTAGTTGTCCTTGAAGAAGTTCAAGATATTATGGAAGATATCCACGTTGTAACTACAGATAATTATAAGGGAGGAAGGCTTGCAGCCAAATACCTATCCGATATGGGACACAAAAGGTTAATTTGCTGTACAAGTCTTGACAAGGTCCCTAACCACGAAAAAAGACTTGAAGGTTTTGGATCTTACCTACACGAAATAGGGGTAGAGTTTGATGATTATAATTCTATTTTAAGATCAAATCTAGAAATTGACGGGATAGAGATGTTTGCAGAGTATGTTATAAGTGAAGATGTAACTGGAGTTTTTTGCGTCAATGACCTAATAGCCTTGGGACTTATATCTGGACTTAGAAAAAGAGGAAAGAGAGTTCCAGAAGATGTTTCAATTATTGGCTACGACAATGCATATCTAAATAGGTTCTACTCATCCGATCTTACAAGCGTTGATTCTCAAATTAAAAGAATATCTAGGGGGGCAATAAATATTCTAACTAGCCTACTAGATGAGGAAAAGTGCGAAAAGATAAACCTAGTTCCTCCTATTTTACACGAGGGAGAAACTGTAAAGAGAATAGATGAATAACTATATTTTATTTTCGGATTTTTTTCTGGATGATAAGGTGCTTATTCATTTTTTAAAAAAGAATAAATTTAAGCTTACTATTTTTCCTGCAGAATTTTGCTTAGTGGATAAAAATAAAGAAAAGCAATTTGATCTCTTAGAAAAATTTAAGCAAATAATTACAAATAAAGGTCCGCAAAATAATATTATATTATCTGCTGGACCTATTGAAATGCTTGCATTTTTTATAAATAATATAAGCCTAGAACTTAAATGTAATATCTCTAACATACTACTTATGGGAGGCTCTTTTGATGGGGGCAATATAACAGAATATGCTGAGTATAATCTCTACAAAAATCCAAAGGCATTTCAGGATCTTATTAAAACTAAGCTTCCTATAAGTCTTTTTTGCCTAAATTCAACTAGAGATCTTTACGTTAGAAAGCTAGACTATGAAAAAACTAAAGATAAGACTTTAAAGGAATTATTAAAAAAGTTTGAAAACTTAAATTTCAAGCATAAAGCTTCACTTAACGACCTTATTCTTTATAGCTATATTGTTAATCCTTTAAATTTTTCTTCATTTGAAAAAAATATAGATATAATCTTAGAGGGCGAAAAAAAGGGAATGTTAATAGATGGTCCTTATAAGCTTAGGGTAAAATCTATAATAGATAAAGAGAAATTCTACAAAATATTTGAAGATAGTTATTAAATATATTAGACGAAAGTCTTGTAACTTATAGATATATTAAGATAGGGCAGTTAATTAAGAGAAAATTTATATTAATTTATAATGATCTACAATCGCAAAATTAATTTTATAAATTAAATTATCTTATAGACAAATTTATATAATTAATTTATAATTAGATTGAAAGCAATTTTATTTACTTTAAAATTAATTATATTTAAGACTGTGATTGAAAAGATTATTTTTTAAAAATTATTTATTCAAAATATATTTAAAATACTTGTATTTTTTTATAAAAGGTAGTATAATAAATATAGGTCAGAGAAAGTCAAAGTCAGGAGGAAATATGGAATACAAAGATTATTATAAAATTCTTGGGGTAGAAAAAAAAGCGACCCAAGCTGAGATAAAAAGTGCTTTTAGAAAACTTGCTAAAAAATATCATCCAGATATGAACCCAGGAGATAAAAAAGCTGAAAAAATGTTCAAGGAAGTTAATGAAGCCTATGAAGTTTTAGGTGACGAAAACAAAAGGAAAGAATATGACAGCTTTGGCAAGGGATTTAGTTTTATGGGCGGACAAAATTTTGATCCTAATAAATATGGCTTTAAAGGATTTAGAGGTTTTTCTTCCTCTTCTGAGTCTTCAGATTTTTCAGACTTTTTCAACCTAATTTTTGGAGGGGGAAATAGGCAAAAAACATCTAGATCCACTAGCGATATCTTTAGTGGTTTTTCTTCTAGAAATGTTCCTAAATCAAGGTTCGATTTAGATTTAGAACTTACAGTAAGAGAAGCCTACGAAGGTACTACAAAAATTATGAATGTTTCTGTAAATGGCAGAAACGAAGTTTTGGAAGTTAAGGTTCCTAAGGGAATAACTAAGGGCAAGAAGATTAAGGTTCGTGGAGAAAAGATTGGCGAAAAAAATAGTGAAATTTTTCTAAAGATAAAAATTAAAGATGATGATCTTAGCCTTGATGGACTAGATGTAACTAAAAAAATTGATATTAAGCCTTACCAAGCTGCTCTCGGATCTAGCGTGACTGTACAAACTATGTCTAAAAAAATCCAAGTTAATATTCCAAAGGGAGTTTCTTCTGGTAACAAAGTTAAGATAAATAATCAAGGTTTCAGGGATATGAAGGGGAATTTAGGAGATTTTTACCTTGAGTTTAGAATTGTTGTTCCTAAACATTTAAGCGAAGAAGAAAAGAAAGCCTACGAAAAACTTAGAGATCTTGATAGATAAAATATTTTAAATAGGGGGGTAATACTATGGATAAAAATTTTACAAATATGGCTAAGGAAGCTATTAGAAATTCACAAAATACTGCTATAAAAAACCAAAACCCTCAAATAACTGATTTTCATTTATTATATGGATTACTTGAGGGTGAAGACTCTTATGTGAGAAAACTTCTTAGACTTATGGGTTCAGATGAAAAAGGACTTTTTAGAGAAGTAGAAGAAGTAGTTTCATCATACCCTAGGCAAGAAGGTGGGGATTCTCTATACCCAGAAACTTCATATACAAGAATTCTATTAAAAGCAGAAGACGAGATGAAAAAGCTTGAAGATACATTTATTTCTGTAGAGCATATTTTTTTAGCTATGCTAAAGGAAAGAAATTCAGACTTAAGTAATCTTTTAAAAAAATACAATTTAACTTATGAAGCTTTTAAGCAAACTTTATTGAGTTTTAGAAAGGGAAGAGTCGTAGACTCTGAAAATCCAAATGTTGATGGTGAGGGAATACTAGAAAAATATGGTAGAGACCTTACTGAAGAAGCTAGACTTGGCAAAATTGATCCTGTTATTGGAAGGGATGAGGAGATTAGGCACACGATCAGAATTCTTTCCAGAAGGACAAAAAATAACCCTGTTCTTATTGGTGAGCCAGGTGTTGGTAAGACTGCAATTGTTGAAGGCCTTGCTAGAAGAATAATAAATGAAGATGTACCTGAATCACTAAAGGATAAGAAAATATTTGCTTTGGATATGGGACTTTTAGTCGCTGGTGCAAAATATAGGGGAGAGTTTGAAGAAAGGCTTAAGGATGTATTAAAGGAAATAAAAAATTCTGAAGGAAGAATTATTTTATTTATAGATGAACTTCACACAATAGTTGGAGCAGGTGCTAGCGAAGGGTCTCTTGATGCTTCAAATATGCTAAAGCCAATGCTTGCTAGGGGAGAAATTCATACAATTGGTGCAACTACACTTAAAGAATACAAAAATTCTATAGAAAAAGATGGGGCCTTAGAAAGAAGATTTCAAAAGGTTATGGTTCTTCAGCCAACCGTTGAAGATACAATCTCTATTTTAAGAGGAATCAAAGAAAAATACGAAATTCATCACGGAATTAGGATCTCTGATGGGGCAGTTATTGCTGCGGCAAGTCTTTCAGATAGATATATTACAGATAGGTTTCTTCCAGATAAGGCAATCGACCTAATGGATGAAGCTTCTAGTATGGTAAGAACTGAAATAGACTCTATGCCGGAAGACCTTGATGAGATGAATAGGAGAATTCTTCAGCTTGAAATTGAAAGAGTTTCTTTAAAGAAAGAAGACGACCTTGACTCAAAGGAAAGACTTGAAAGCATAGAAAGGGAAATTTCAGAATTAAAATCAGAATATGATTCAAGAAGATTAAAGTGGGAAGAAGAAAAAAGCTCCATTGACAAGGTTAAGAAGATAAAAGAAGAGATTGACGATGTAAAAAATAAAATAGAAGAAGCAAGTAGGGCTTATGATTTTGAAAAACTTTCAGAACTTAAATATGGAAAACTTGCTAGCCTTGAAAAAGAGCTTGAAGACCTTAGTAAAGTTAAACAGGTGAAAAAAACTATCAAGGAAGAAGTAACAGAAGAAGAGATAAAAGAAGTTATTTCAAAATGGACTGGCATCCCAGTTTCAAAACTTGATGAATCTGAAAGAGATAAGGTATTAAATTTAAAGACCCACCTAGAAAAGAGAGTTATCGGTCAAGATGATGCCCTTGAAGCTGTAACAGAAGCAATTATTAGGGCAAGGTCTGGACTTAAAGATCCAAATAGACCAATTGGTTCATTTATTTTCCTTGGCCCAACTGGAGTTGGTAAGACAGAACTTGCTAAGACCTTAACCGAAAGCCTATTTGACAGTGAAAAAAATATGATTAGGCTAGATATGAGTGAGTATATGGAAAAATTCTCCGTATCAAGACTTGTAGGTTCTCCTCCAGGATATGTTGGCTACGAAGAAGGGGGACAACTAACTGAAGCAGTTAGAAGAGCTCCTTATTCAGTTATCCTTTTTCGATGAAATTGAAAAAGCCCATCCAGATGTATTTAATATTTTGCTTCAAGTATTAGATGATGGTAGACTTACAGATAACCAAGGTAGAACTGTTGATTTTAAAAACACAGTTATTATCATGACATCAAATGTCGGTTCAAAACTTATTAAAGAAACCATAGAAGATGGTAAAGATCTTGAAAGTGCAAAAGAAGCTGTAAGAGAAGAAATGGGAAGATTATTTAGACCAGAGTTTTTAAATAGGGTTGACGATATAATTATGTTCAAGCCTCTTTCAAGAGACGATGTTAAGAGGATAATTGATATAGAAGTTGGAAAACTTTCAGAAAAATTAGAAGCTAGAAAGATTAAAATTGAGCTAACAGATGCTGCAAAAGATCTTATCTTAGAGAGATCTTACTCAAGAGAATTTGGAGCAAGACCAGTAAAGAGATACCTTCAAAAGAATATAGAAACTGAGCTTGGCTACAAAATTCTTAAAGGGGAAGTCGAGTCAAGAGAAGTAGTATCAATAGACTCAGATGGTGAAAAATTCATATTTAGAAGTAAATAGAAACACTAATCCCCATATCTATATTTTGCGGTATGGGGAATTTTTTTAGAAAATTGTAAAAAAATTTTTAAAAAAATCATTGACATTATATATAATATGCTTTACAATAAAAAAGGTAAACAAAATTTTGAGAAAAGGAGGGTTAAAAAATGAAAATATTATTAGTAAATTATATGAGTTTTACAAATTTTTATAAAAAATTAAATAACCCTACCTTAAATTTTTGTAGTAAGTAGGGACAACTACCTAATAATAAGCTTTTACGCCTATTAGGCGTATTTTTTTTGCTTAATTTTTAAGAAAACGGAGTGATTAAATGTTTAAAATTTTTAAAAAGATCAAGTGGTTTTTTTCTTATTATAAGAAAGAATACACAGTAGCAATACTACTTATGCTAACATCCTATGGTCTTTTTCTAGTCCCACCCAAAATAATCGGAGAGGTTTCAGACCTTATAAGTAAAAGAACCCTAACTAAAGAAGTTTTATTTTCTAAAGTTATTTTACTTCTAGTAGTCACAATAGTTATTTACCTTTCAAATCTTATCTGGCAGTATTTTATCTTTAGGTCAAATGATGAAATAGGAAGAATTGTAAGATCAAACTTAGCAAAGAAAATTCTTTGGGAAAGTCCAAGATTTTTTGAAATAAATTCAACTGGATCACTTATGGGGAAAATAACAACAGACGTATCTAACCTAGCTGAAATGTCTGGATCAGGAGTTTTATCTTTTTTTGAATCATTCGTAGCCCTTAGCATATACCTAGTTGCAATGCTAATGATAGATCCACTACTTTGCCTAGTTTCATTTATTCCCCTACCACTTATAGCCGTATTTACAAAATACGTTTCCGCAAGACTTTATAGTCTTTTTTGACAAGGTTGAAAAAGTAAATGACAAGATAAATGAACTTGTGCTAGAAAATGTACTTGGAGTTAGAGTAATTAGAGCCTACTCAAAAGAAGAAAATGAAATAAAAAGATTTGAAGAAAGATCTAAAAATCTCTACGATAAAATGATGGATGAATCTAAAACATCTGCCCTTTGGGGACCTATAGGAAGGGGAGTTTCAGGAGCATCTTACGTAATAGCCTTTCTTTTTGGAGCCCATCAAATTTCCAAAGGAGCCTTAACTATAGGCCAGCTTATAACTTTTATTATGTATCTTGGAAATATCGTAGGTCCAATGTTTTCTCTTGGAGACTTTATAACCATGTCCAACCAAGCTTCAGCTTCATCTGATAGGATAAGTAATGTTTTAAATGAAAAAATAGACCTGCCAGATGGAGAAAAAGAACTTAATAGCCTTTGGGATAAAACTATAGAATTTAGAAATTTCTCATTTAAATATCCATCTTCAAAAAGCGATTTATTAAAAGAAATAAATCTAACCATAGAGCCAGGACAAACCCTGGGAGTAGTTGGAAAAGTTGGATCTGGAAAGACAACATTTTTAAAACAAATATTAAAATTTTACAAACAAAACGAAGGAGAGCTTTTTATAGGTTCTAGCGATATAGTAGATATTAAATCATCAACTATAAGAGATAAAATAGGTTATGTACCTCAAAACCACTTAGTTTTTTCAAAAAGTTTGGAAGACAATGTTCTATTTTCCAAAAAGAAGGATTCTAAAGGTGGACTAAGCTTAGAAGAAGCTTTAAGTCTTGCCGATCTTGAAAAGGACTTAAGCCAGCTTCCAAATGGTATTGAAACAATGATAGGAGAAAAGGGAGTTTCACTTTCAGGAGGACAGAAACAAAGACTTCAAATAGCTAGAGCTCTCATTATAGATCCAGAATTACTTATCTTAGATGACTCACTTTCAGCAGTAGATGCTAAAACTGAAGAGAAAATTTTAAAGAATTTAAGAGAAACGAGAAAAGGTAAGATGACCTTCATTTCAAGCCATAGACTTTCGGCTGTAATAAACGCCGATACCATCATAGTTTTAAAAGATGGTAGGATAGATGAAATTGGTAACCACGAAAGCCTAATGAAAAATAAGGGCTGGTACTATGAGCAGTTCCTAAAACAACAAAAGGAGGCTTAAATGGAAATAAAAGCAGAAAGAATAGAAGATAAAAAACTAAAAAAACAAAAGACAAAAGAGAGAAATAAAAAACTTTTTTCCTACTTAAAAAGCACAAAAGGGCCACTAATAATAGGGTTTACTGCTGCTATATCCCTTGTTGCCTTAGACCTTATAAACCCTTATATAATAGGAGAAATATTAGATAACAACTTAAAAGAAGGAATTGGCGCTATTAATAGAGGAGAGTTTAATAAACTTGTTTTCTTACTAGCCCTAACCTTTGCCATTACTTCCCTTATGAGATATCTAACTAGGAGATTTTTTGACAAGGCGTCAAATTTAATCTGCATGTATATGCAAAATGAAGTATTTGCCCATGTAGAAAATCTTCCGATCAAATTTTTTGACAGCCTGCCAGCAGGAAAGGTAGTTTCCAGAATAACTTCCGATACTAGAGATGTAAGAATCCTCTATAGAGTAGTTTTGTCCCAGTTAAGTATAGCCTTTTTATTTACGCTTGGCATACTAATAACCCTACTTTTAATTGACTATAGGATGTTTCTCTTACAAATGGTATTTGTTCCACTACTTCTAGTAGTTTACAAGGATTTTAAAGGGAAATCTAAAAAATACAACTACAGATTTAGAAGGCACATTTCAGAATTAAATGCAGCCATCAACGAAGATATTTCTTCAATCGAAGTTATAAGCGCCTTTAACAAAGAAGAAGATATATATGGGGAGTTTGAAGAAGTCAATAAAAAAATCTACCATGAAGGACTAAATATAACAAAACTTTTTTCCTACTCAGCTTTTAATGCCGTAGATACAATCCTACTCCTAACTAAAATAGCTGCACTTTTATACTTTGGCTATGGATTTGTTACAGGAGCTTGGAAAAGTTCAGTTGGACTTCTCTATGTATTTATGGATTACTCCACAAGACTTTATGACTGGATACTTGAAGTAGTTTTAAGGGTAGGAAATTTTGAAAAAGCGGGCGTTGCAGCAGATCATATTTTTGAACTCTTAGAGATGGAAAAAGTAAAATATGAGGACGAAGAAATTGAAAAGATTGAAGGACAGGTAGAGTTTCAGGATGTAACATTTGCCTATAAAGAAGGGGAAGATGTTTTAAAAAATATAAATTTCAAACAGAAAGAAGGCACTTCCGTAGCCTTTGTTGGCCATACAGGATCCGGAAAATCTACAATTATGAACCTACTTTTTGGCTTTTACAAACCTTCCCAAGGTAGAGTTAAGATAGATGGAAAAGATATTTATACAATAAATGTAAAAGAACTTAGAAGGGAAATGTCTATAGTCCTTCAAGACCCCTATATATTTACAGGAAGCTTAAAAGATAATGTTACCCTTTTTGATAATACCTATAAAGACGAAGAAGTTAAAGAAGCTTTAGAGAAAGTTGGAGCAAAAAGACTTATAGAAAGAACGCCAGAAGGAATTTATACCGAAATTAGAGAAAAAGGCTCTGGCTACTCTCAAGGAGAAAAACAGTTAATCTCTTTTGCAAGAGCGCTTATAGTAAATCCAAAAATCTTAGTCCTAGATGAAGCAACCTCATCTATAGATACAGAGACAGAAAGCTATATACAAAAGGGAATTGATGCACTTAAAGAAGGTAGAACAACCCTAATCATCGCCCATAGACTTTCTACAATAAAAAATGTTGACAAAATATATGTATTAGATAAGGGAAGAATCATAGAAGAAGGAAGCCACAGTGAACTTATAGAACTTGGCGGAGTTTACAAAAAAATGTACGATGCCCAAGGAAAAACTAGAAATATTTAAGATAGAAATTCTAAGTAATAGATTTTGCCCCCACGAGTATTTTTCTTTCATCCAAATTTTTCAAAAATATATATTAAATATATATTAAAAGAAGGAAACTAAGTAAAAATAAATAGAAAATCAAATCTACACTAGTGTTTATTGCACCCGTATATGATAATATATAACTTGGAGGGAAGATATGAACTTAAAAGATTATATAGATATAATAGAAGATTTTCCAACAGAGGGAATTAGTTTTAAAGACATAACAAAACTTGCTGCAAATAACGAAGCTTTTGATTATACAATAGAAGAGCTTAAAAAAGAGCTTGAAAAGGAAGAGATAGAATATATAATCGGGCCAGAAGCAAGGGGATTTTTGTTTGGATCTGCAGTAGCTTATGCTATGGGAGTTGGTTTTATACCAGTTAGAAAAGAGGGAAAACTTCCTGGAGAAGTTATCTCCTACACCTACAAAAAGGAATATGGGGAAGATAGACTTGAGATAAAGAAAAATGCCTTTAAAGAAGGTGCAAAAGTTGCCATAGTGGATGACCTTCTCGCAACAGGTGGGACAGTAAAAGCTGCAACAGACCTTTTAAAAAGCATGGGGGCAGACGTAAGAGCCCTAGCCTTTGTCATAGAACTTACAGAACTTGGGGGCCGTGAATTAAATAAAGATGTAGATATAATATCCCTAGTAAAATATCCTTACTAAAAGAAAAATAAGAGATAATCGTGTAAAATTAAAAACTAACTTTAAAAGACTTAAGATAGCTATTAGCATATCTTAAGTCTTTTTTATCCTACTTTGTAGTTTATTTCTTGCAAATAATACGTAAACATATAAAAATATATAAAAATAATAATAAACTAGCAAAAAGGCACAAAAAAAGTGTGCAAAACTCCACACTTATGTAATCTCTTTATAAAATTAATATTCATTCACTGTTTTAGTTATTTATTATTAATTTTGATAAATACATATTATAAACTATTTTGCGGTTGCCAACAGGTAGCCAACTTTTAGTATTTTTCAAAATAAAAATGGCTTGTATCCAATAGATACAA